>DIPA01000030.1:12465-21319 GCA_002427055.1 Firmicutes bacterium UBA5500
GACGATTAAGTGGTGATGCCTAGGTCGGCTTTTCCAAACACGCTGGTAAACATAATTTATTCTTTGCCAGGGAGGTCAATATTTCGATTAGCAAGGTGGGGGTGCGGACGAAAACCGGGACTTAATTAGTCGGGAGGTAGTCTAATGTATTCTTATGAGGATCGAATGAAAGGATGGCTTTAGAATAGTAGCAGTCTGAGATTTATGTGTATTTATATGTGAATGATACATGGATGAAAACAATTTCAGGGTTAGCCAACCAAAGCGTGAAAGAAAGGAGCAAATCATTCTATGAGAATCGAAAAGATGATAATCAAAAATTACAAGTTATTCCGTGATGTCACTATCATCATGAACGAGGATGTAAACATCTTCGTCGGCGATAACGACTCTGGAAAAACAACCATCCTTGAAGCATTGACAATGGTGCTGACTGGAAAGGTTAATAGCAGAAGTGTCTTTAACATGCTGAACCTCGATTGGTTCAATGCTGAAGTAAGGAATGAATTCAAGCAAGCGATAGAAGAGGGTGATACGCCATCTCTGCCTACAATTGAAATTGAAGTATACTTCGGTTCTCTTGCTGATAATGAGTTAGCTATAAAGCGATTCAAAGGATCTAACAATTCACTTCACGAAGATACTGAAGGCGTAAAGTTGGAAATTATCTTTGACGATCAATATGGTGAAGCGTACAGACAACAGCTGACAGATAAAAAGATAAGAGACATCCCGATTGAATATTACAAGTTCGTTTTTAGATCATTTGCTAATCCAGAACATTATCCGACGATAACCTCAAAGAAGGTTGCATATATAGATACAACCCGAAAGGATTATGGTTCTGTATTGAGCCGTTTCGTGGCTAGTAGTATCAACGAATATCTATCAGAAGACGACATGACAAATCTGCGTCATGCGTACAGAGCAAACCGGCATGACTTTACAGAAAATCAGGCTGTGAAGACGTTAAATGAGAAGCTGCAGGCAAGTCACAGTTTTGGTAGCAAGAGAATTAGTTTGAATCTAAAAGAAAATGAAATAGACCAATGGAAAAACGACATGTCTATTTCTCTTAATGATATTCCTCTTGAGAATTCCGGTTTTGGAACACAGAATATATTTAAGTCTGAGATCTTCCTTATTCAGAATAATAATGTTGACATTCTGATTATCGAAGAGCCGGAGAATAATCTTTCCTACTCGAATATGTCTGTATTGATTTCTAAACTTTCGGGGAGTGCCGGAAAGCAGCTGTTTATTTCGACACATAGCAGCTTTGTAGCCAACAAGTTAGGGCTTCAGCATCTTCACTTGGTTGCGGACAAAAAGACTGTCTCATTGAATGCTCTTTCTAAAGAAACATATGATTATTTCCTAAAACTGCCTGGCTATAATACATTGAGAGTGTTGCTTTCTAATCAAGCAGTTCTTGTTGAGGGCCCTGCAGATGAACTTATTGTTCAGAGGGCATACATCGACCATTACGGAAAACAACCGATAGAAGATGGGATTGATGTCATAACAGTTGGTGGTTTGGCATTTCAACGTTACTGTGAGCTTGCAACACTAATAAGCAAACACATAACGATTGTGACTGATAATGACTATGATGCAGATACGGTAAAGAAAGGTTATGAAAAATACGGAAATCTCGTGACGCTGTGTGTTGAAACAAATAACAACTTAAATACACTTGAGCCTTCTTTATTCGCAGTAAATACAAATACGTTTGAAGAATTTAGGGATATTGTGTATCACGGGACTGATATTAAACGGCGTTCCGCAGAAAGCATTGTGCAGTTCATGATTAAAAATAAGACCGAATGGAGTATGCGTGTATTTATGAGTGACAGAAAAATCAACTACCCAAGATACATCCTAGAAGCTATTGGAAAGGCGGATGCAGATACCAGTGAGAGCCCAGATTAATAATCAGGTCGAGTTTGCTGCGGCGGGCAACGGTAAAACATATTCCATATGTGAATGCGCCCGAGAAGCAAGCAATAATAACGGAGACAAATATGTCCTGATGATTTCTTATACAAACGAGGGTGTCCGGTCGTTGGAAAATGAGTATAGAAAGCAGAATCAGGGTGTGCTTGACGAAAGGGTAATCATTAAATCATGGTATAGTTTCTTGCTATCCGAACTTATTAGACCTTATCAATGTTTATTGCAAATGAGATATAAATATTATAAGAAAGAGTATGATTTCAAAGTTCCTGAGAATGGAATTAGGTCTATTGCATTTTATCAAGAAGACTTGCCTGAAAGATATTATAATCAAACGCATATTCAATACTACATAAATGGTGGAAGGGATTTAGTCCCAGATAGAACAAGTCAGTTGGCATATAAGTGCAACGAACACTCTGAAGGAAAATCCATAATTAGGATGGAAGGTATTTACTCCCATGTGTTTATAGATGAACTTCAGGACTATGCTGGTTGGGACCTTGAGATAATTAAGCTATTATTTGCTTCAGCAATGCAAATAAAGTGCGTAGGCGACTATAAGCAGGCTACATATAGAACTAATAACTCAACAAAGAACAGGCGATACCGTGATGAAGCAATTAGGAATTTCTTCACTGAGTTGGAACGAAGACATTTATGTTCCGTCTCATATGCCAATACTACAAGAAGGTTTAACCAGGATATATGTGACTTTATCAACACTATCCATGCCGACGAAGAGAGCAAGGTAAAACCATATACTTTACTAGAGCGACAGGATATAGAACATAGCGGCGTTTATCTGATTGATATTAGAAATCTTGAGCGCTACTGTGCGGTATATGAGCCAGTAATTCTTAGATTCAGACGAGATGTTGATGTTCCTTTCCCACATGCATGTAAGATTTACAACTATGGAGGCTCAAAGGGTGCAACATATGAACGAATAGTTATTATCCCTGTTGGAACAGTGCTACCGTTTTTAACTAAGCAGACTCATATATCAGCAAATCAGACGCGATCTAAGTTTTATGTAGCTTGTACAAGAGCAAAACATAGCGTTATTTTTGCCATAGACAACCCGGTCGAAAATAAGGTGTTCAAAGCAGTCGATTTGGTAATCGAAGGGGAACATATACCTGCTTTCAAGTATATAAAAGTGGACGATTAAGGTAGAGCAAGGGGACAGGCACATCCTTCATCCGAAATAGCAATATCGCCTCTTATTGCATACTGCGGGTCCTGAGAGCCATCTGTACGGTGAGTCTTGAGCCACCATCACGGAAGAAATGAGCCACCGTCACGCTTCAAGTGAGCCATTCCGTCTTGTGACCGTTTTGGGACGGTTGTGGGTAACTTGTAGGCGTCTAGGGGGGTAGCCCAGGACTGCAAGGTCCTGCCGCAGTATGCATCTAGGTAGTACAGTTTTCTGATGTACTCTTTATCGACCATCTTGTGCAATTCCTTTCCCCCTGTCTGATGCTTCTTCCAAATTCATCATAACAGGGTCGGGGGCTCAAGGTGGCCAATCTTTTGCTTAGCACAGTGTACTAAACTGGTCTACTTCTAGGTTAGCAAATACAGCATTTATCGACGTCGGCGATGATGGTTGTCCACAGGTTTCTGTGGATAACTTGTAGGCGTCTAGGGGGTAGCCAGGTCGTGCCGCAGGGTGGCCAAGTTAACCCGGTATTGCTTGGTTCTGTCCCAGGCTAGCTGCGGGTTGTCGCGTTCGCTTCTACAAATGTAGAACTCATAGGACTAGCTTGAACCGAGTATATTGCTAATGAACTCCCAAAGGAAGGGGGTGATCCCGTGAAGGAAGCAATAATAGTCCTACTATTGCTCGTGTTGCTTCTTTTGACCATGATAATCATGAAAACGGTTTAACATTCCAGTCCTCCCTATCAAGTGGGAGATGACGGGCGGGTGCCCGTCTGACATCACGTATAAAATATTATGACGCATGATGCGTAGGTATACGGCCGCAAGTGGCGGTTTTTTTATTACTCATAAATATCAATTGTCAGTGGCTGCAAAGTGTAGGTAGGGCCTTGGGTTTGCCTCTAAAACCTAGCACGTTGTGATTGGTCTTGTTGGCTCTATATGAACCGTGTTTCTAGGATGTTTCGCTGAATTTGTATGAGGCGCTCACTTTTTCTTTTTGATTGAAAAGTACACTAGCGCCTTGCTGCCGTACAATATTCTGTCATTCGACGGGGTTCTATATTCTGTTGAATATGCTCTTGATGTGGTTAACCAACATAGGGCTACACTAGGTGGAGAGGCGATAATCGATTTTATGCCCCGGCTATGCTATGTTGTCTCTCAGAACTAGCTTGTGAAAAGTTCAACCTGTTAGGAAGCGATTAGAACGCCCACCAAATAAGTAACCCCATCAGATTCCTTTAATGCTCGGGATCCTTCCGAAGCTAAGTTCTTTAGGTAGGTTGATTGTCATCGTATTTTCCATAGAGCCATTGGATGATTCTTGATACGGTCCAAAATCTCCTTATCATCAAATAACAGTTCTGGAATATATTCACCACCCTCGAACTTGTCCAGAAATTCCTTCTCTTCCTTTGTTAATACCATCAAATCAGAGATATACTTTTTGACAAGCTTCTTTACTGCCTCTAACTCAAAATCATCTTTTCTCTTAATTACGGGAAGCAGCTCTCTCTTTATCTTCTGATTTGTAATCAAGTCAATAGCCGTGGTATCAAAAGTCTTGTTTATATTGTTTTTATCCTTCGCTGATATGGCTGCATAGAATACAACGCACTTTCTTAGCATCTCCTCTTCTGATTCATCAAATAGCCCACAGTGGATCATATTTCTTGCATCATATAAATCCCTTGCTGCTGCTCTACTAAGTAGCGCATTAATCTTACTCCCATAAATCTCCAGTGGGGCGAGAGTTTTCACTTTATACTCACTGGAAAAATGGTTTGTAATGATAGGTCTTTCTTCTGCGTCAAGTACATGGGACCGTAGTGAGTAATTGATTTCAATCTTGATGTTATCTTTATTCCCACTGGCTCCCATATAATCGTAGACCCATGAGTCCAAGCTAAGAGGATTCTTCGTCTTGGGATTTCTTGAATAACCCTGTGAGACCATATAGCGATCAATAATATCATTAATGACTTCTCTGCTTTCAAGCATTTCTTCTCTACTGTTGGTGATTAAATAATCCAAATCTATATCTATAGAAAGACGTGGCAGGTTGAAAATCGTGAGATTAATTGCTGTCCCACCTTTCAACGCAAGACTATCTTTTAGAATTGGATTGGTATTTAAATACTCTAGAGTATCTGCAAGCCTCGTTACCTTTTCTAAGGTATCCCTTACAAAGCCTAGCTCCTCGGCTTTCTTCCCTAAGTAAATAATGTCGTAATTAGACAAGTAAATCACCTACCTGATCTGTTATTTGAAATAGGCCTTCTGGTACCATCAGTTCCCACTCGCTATTGTAATAGCTATTTTCTTTTGCTTCGCTTACAAGGTACCGTCTGCTTTTTCCTATTTTGCTTTTACAATACTCTACAAATGCCTGCGAAAGTTGCATATCTTTTTGATAGTGATCCAAAAGATATCCTACCTTTTGATAAAGACCCTGGGTATTATATATATCTAGATACCTTCTTAACTTGGTCTCATCCAAGTAGTGGACACCCTCCAGACAGTTCAGCAGTTCTTCGAATCCGCCGATTTTATTGAAGTCTCGGATACTATCTATGACTGTCCTTTCTAAATCTGTGATTCTAACGCCAGTAGTATTCTTTGCCTTTACAACGCCTTGTTCCATTCTTGAAGCAACATATTTGTAAGTCACAAGATCGTACTCGAAATGATTAAACTTCGTTTCTGAAGAAACATACACTTCATAGAAGACTTGATTTGCAAGACCATAATATTCAAAAGCACTATGATGAGAGATATAAGCAGTTCTGGTTATGGCGCAGGCGATTTGATAACGAGTCGCTACCATCTGCCCTGTTGCGGGGTTAACTGCAGAGTATATATTCTTTCGTATCTTTCTTATTAGGTCCTTTTTCATTAAACGGTTAAGCTGAGTATAGGCCGTCTTCTCATTATCTGTGAGTTTCTTCACATCGTCGATTGTAAAAACCGGATACTTCGCCAGTTCAGTGAAAACATCCATTTAGCTCACCTCTTTTTAATTTTAGCATGCTTTTCTTTGTATTTGAAGAATAACGTTCCATTGTTAAAATTACTATATCCAAATCAGGAGATGTTATTCATTTTCTTTTTAATTTTAGCACGTTATTCCTCATAAAGTAAAGAAAACCGTTCCACTTTTAAAAATGAAGGGTACGAGCGGCTTCTTCCTCTAATAGTTGGTCATAGTCGCGGACGCGGCGAGTCCAATAGAGAAACTGGTTGAGTACAAGGGCTTGCATGAAATCTCCGGTGAGGGCTACTAACTCTTCCTTAATAACAACACGGCGTAAGGGGCGTTCAGTGGTCATTGGGCTCCTCCTCTGCTTAATTTGCTATTTTTACCTTAAATAAGCAGGGGAGAAGTGTAAAAAGCCGAGTTATGTATGAGTCTGGGGGGGAGGCGAAAACTCCGTCGCCTGTCCTGGGCCGTTCAAAGAGTTCACTTCGGATGAAACGAAAGAGACTTATGCCGCAGCGTCTGTTCGACTATACTTATGGTAGACAATAAATCAGGGGTGTGAAGAAATGCCAAAAAGCATATATGGACCGGTGTTCAAAGTCATTACCGTAGTTGCTTTCTTGACCATGGTGATTATCAACGGGGTTGCAAATCTCCTTCCTCTAAACGGCATGACTACTGGTATGGTCTCAAACGCCTATCCTAATCTGTTCAGCCCGGCTGGGTTGACTTTTGCCATTTGGGGTGTCATTTACTTCTTACTGGCGTGTTATACCTTGTATCAGTTGGGGTTCTTTCAAAAAGAGGGGGAAAGATCTGCCCCTAAGCTTATGAAAACCATCTCGGTATACTTCGTTATTTCTTCCCTTGCTAATGCAGCCTGGATATTTGCCTGGCATTATCAGAAGATCCCTATTTCGATGTTTTTGATGGTCGTAATCCTAGTCTGTCTTATCCTGATAAACAAGCGCATACAGAAGAGCCGGCTGTCTAAGAAAGAGGAATTCTTTCTGAAACTGCCGTTCAGTGTATACTTCGGGTGGATCACCGTTGCAACCATTGCCAATGCCACAGTTCTGCTGGTTAGTATTGGCTGGGACGGTTTCGGAATCTCAGAGGTAGTATGGACTTCGGCTGTCAGCATCGTGGGACTGCTAATCGGTGGCGCTAGATTGTTGAAGGATAGAGATATTGCCTATGGAATTGCTCTTATCTGGGCGTATCTAGGTATCCTTATTAGGCACAGCGGCAAGTCGGGGTTTGCTGGCCGATATCCAGCGGTCATAGCGGTTGTTGTTGCCTGCCTTGTCTTGTTCATCGTTGCGGAAGGATATATATTGGTATCGGGGAGAAGAAGATTAGCTTAAGTGAAGAAAGCTAGTGGGCAGGAATTACAGGGGGGTAATGAGATAGATAAGCTTAGACGTGTTATACCCTGGTTATTGGTCGTGGTGTGGATGGCATTCATATTTCATCTATCTCACCAACCGGCAACGGTGTCCTATAATTTGAGCACAGAAGTGGCCGAGACGATAGTAGAAGTAGCCGAGAAAGTTGCTCCACAAGCGGTTTTCGATCTGGAACGCATTAATCACATGGTACGGAAGAATGCGCATTTCCTGGCCTACTTGGCGTTAGGGATTCTGGTGATGAACGGGTTGCGCAGTGGTGAGATAGTGGGGTATAGGGCTATAGCCATAGCGCTGGTAATTTGTGCGCTGTATGCCGCAAGCGATGAGGTGCACCAGCTGTTGGTGCCGGGTAGGAGTGGACAAATAAGCGATGCGATTCTAGATAGCACCGGCGCGGCCGTGGGCATTTGGGTGTATTTGGGGTTAAGTTCACTATGGAAGCGGTTCTAAAAGGTAAAAGGACAAGGAACGATCGTTCTTTGTCCTTTTTGCATTGCCGATCTTTCCTATTCCTCGATGTCGCTATACTTGAGAATATCGCCCGGCTGGCAGTCGAGGGCCTGACAAATTGCAGCGAGAGTGGAAAAGCGGATGGCTCTCGCCTTGTTGTTTTTTAGGATGGATAGATTGGCTAGTGTGATACCTACTCTCTCGGCCAGTTCGCTTAGGCTGATGTTTCTGTCTAACATGACGCGATCAAGATGAATTACAATTTCTCCAGTTTTCATGTCCATCAGATGGTCAGATCCTGTTCTTCCTTCATGGCCACGCCTTGCCGGAATACTTCAGCTAGCACTAGAATGAGCACCCCGACGCCGATCTGGCCGGGATCAAAACGCCAACGAACCACTGTCTGCACCCCCGGCAGCTGTATCATCTCTTGTTGCCACCTACCGGTCAATGCTCCGGTTAATGTACTCAGGATAGCAATAGCAAAGAGGGCAAAAGCGATATAGCGTAGTCGACGGGCGTTTTCTGCGACAAAAGGGTTACCCTCAAGTACTGTCGACAGGATTTTGCGTAACTGAAACAATACTACGATGTTGCAGGCGGTAATTGGCAACGCAGATAGAAAGGCGCTTGTAACTGCGTGGCTTGGCTGCTTCGCCTGTTCAAATCTGAAGATCACGTCTAGACCTGAGGTCCGCAATGTTAGCTGCTTGTTTGGTGTTCTTAAGAGTATGGGACTAGGCGAAACTGCAGTGGCTATGACGCTTACTACCACGAAAAGTAGAATTAGCAGTAGTAGCACCGAAGCAACTTTGGTCAAGACAAACACAATCCGCACTAGAAGCAGGTTCTTTGAATCGTGCAAGGTGATCACCTCCAATTTTAA
>DIPA01000030.1:21419-24590 GCA_002427055.1 Firmicutes bacterium UBA5500
ATTGGAGGTGATCACCTCCAATTTTAATCACATTTTACCATGCGGTTTATCGATAATCAATATGGTTTTATTGAATATCGATAAAGAATTTCTGGCCCCGCATATCGGCCTGTCCACTCACATATAAATTGCTATGACCCGTACTGGGTCTAAGTGAGAAAAGGCAGGTGATAGTGATACGTTCAGATAGATACAATTTCGGTTTGCCGTTGGCACCATCGAACAAGGTTATTTTGGTAGTTGTAGGCTGCATTTTGCTTATTAGTAGTTTGCTATTTGTTGGGGGCTGGGCAGGGCGGGTGGAAGGTGTGGGGCAGGGCGTTGGCCCGGAGCCGCGGGTTGGCTTGCTGGGTCGGCTATGGCAGGGTAGTGGCCAGGCCGTTTGGCAAGATTTGCTGCGCAGTGCTTTGCCGAAGCCCTTGTGGCAAGTAGCGCCTAGTGATGGCTTGGGGCGAGGATTTGCGGTTTGGCTGGCGGAGCGGGGCATCGCCACACCACGCGCGTTTTTGGCCTGGGGGGTGCCTATGCTGCGCGGGTTGCCAAGTTTAGAAGATGAGATGATGTTGCCACCGGCCAATGAGCCGGTTGTGCCGACATTGGTTCCGGTGGAGGCGGGCACAGAAGCAGCGGCGGCCTTTGGTTGGAAGTATACGCCCCAGGTGTTGATTTACCATACGCATAATGTAGAATCGTTCCTACCAACTACGGGCAAGTCGCACGTATATGACGACCCAGAGCAGACGATTGTACGGGTGGGGGCCAAGCTGGCCGACGATTTGCGGGCGTTAGGCATGAACGTCACTCATTCACGGGCCGATAATATCAAAGACAACTATACGGCCGCCTACAATGAGTCGTTGAAGACGGTGACGGCTGCCTTAAAGCAGGACCCGAGAATTGAGTATAGTTTTGACGTGCACCGCGATGCTGTGCCGCGCTCGGCGACGACTACGGTGATTGAGGGGCAGAGTGTGGCTAGGCTGTATTTCTTGGTTGGTAGTAATGAGTCGCTGAACCATCCTAATTGGCGCCGGAACATGGCCTTTGCTGAGAAGCTGCATGCCAAGGCGGAAAAGATGTATCCTGGTTTGTCGCGGGGAATTTTGAACCGAAAAACAGCACGTTTCAACCAGCATGTGCGCGACAACGCCTTGTTGATTGAAATTGGTGGCGATAAGAATACGATGGATGAGGCCTTGCGCACGGCGGGTATGCTGGCCAAGGTGTTGGCGGAAGTGATTAGGGAGCAGCAGTTGGGGGCTGTAAGATGAGCCAGAGGTTTGTATGAGTCACTGGGGCCCTTTACCTTTTCTTGAGAGCGAAAGTTGGGTATGATATAATTCATGCATGGTGCGCCTTGGGGCGCATCTGTTCTAATAGGCTATTTTGTGCGGCCAGCTTTTCGCCAGACTTCGTTGGCAGCTGCTTAAAGGAGATTGGTAAAGTGCAGCGAAACATTCGTAACTTCTGTATTATTGCTCATATTGATCATGGTAAGTCGACGTTGGCTGACCAGCTAATTCAGACTACTGGAACTTTGTCGAAGCGTGAGATGGTCGACCAAGTGTTGGATAATATGGATTTGGAGCGCGAGCGGGGCATCACCATCAAGTTGCAGACGGTGCGGCTCTTGTATCACGCAGAGGACGGGCAGGAGTATATGCTCAACCTAATTGACACTCCGGGCCATGTTGACTTCTCGTATGAAGTGTCGCGCAGCTTGGCGGCCTGTGAAGGGGCCTTGCTGGTTGTTGATGCCGTTCAGGGGATTGAGGCGCAAACCTTGGCTAACGTTTATTTGGCCTTGGAGCATAACTTGGCCATTATTCCGGTGATCAACAAGATCGACTTGCCGGCGGCCGATCCGGAGCGGGTAAAGCGAGAAATAGAAGATGTAATTGGTATCGATGCGGAAGAGGCTATTTTGTGCTCTGCTAAGGAAGGCATCGGTATTGCCGAGATTCTAGAGCGTATTGTAAGCGATGTTCCGGCGCCGAGTGGCGATAGTGAGGCACCGCTGCGAGCCCTGATTTTTGACTCGTTCTATGACGACTACCGTGGTGTGATCACTTACCTACGGGTAGTTGATGGTAGTTTAGAGCCGGGCATGAAAGTGCGTATGATGGCAACCGGCAAGGAATTTGAAGTGGACGATGTAGGTGTGTTTACGCCGCCTATGTTATCTTTGCCGCAGCTGACGGCCGGCCAGGTTGGTTATATGGCGGCCAGCATTAAGAATGTCAAGGATACTCAGGTGGGCGATACCATTACGTTGGCTAAGGGCGGGGCTAAGGGGCCCCTGGCCGGCTACAAAAAGGTTATGCCCATGGTTTTCTGCGGCCTATATCCGGTTGACACGGTGCAATATGAAGATCTGCGCACTGCCTTGGACAAGCTGCAGCTGAACGACGCCAGCTTGGTTTATGAACCGGAGACTTCGGAGGCTCTAGGTTTTGGTTTCCGCTGCGGCTTCTTAGGGTTATTACATATGGAAGTGATTCAGGAGCGGCTGGAGCGGGAGTATGATTTGGACCTAATTACAACGGCACCCAACACGGTTTACCAGGCCACGTTGGTTGATGGTAGCGTGATACGTGTTGATAACCCGGCGCTCTTGCCGCCGGAAAGCAAGCTGGAGTCGTTGGCCGAGCCTTTTGTTAAAGCTTCTATTATAGTGCCCTCTGATTTCATCGGTAACATGATGGAACTGGCCAAGGAGAGGCGCGGAATTTTTGTGAATATGGACTACCTCGACACCAGCCGGGTGGTGCTCACTTATGAGCTGCCGCTATCGGAAATTCTTTATGATTTCTTCGACCAGCTGAAGTCGCGCAGTAAGGGCTACGCCTCGCTGGACTATGAAGTGGTTGGCTATCGGGAATCGGATTTGCAGCGGTTAGATATTTTGATTAACGGTGAAGTGCTCGATGCGCTTTCGACCATTGTGCATAAAGACCGCGCCTATAATAAAGGTAAAGGTTTGGTTGAGCGCTTGCGCAAGATTATACCGCGTCAGATGTTTGATGTGCCGCTGCAGGCGGCAATCGGCAACAAGATTATTGCCCGGGAAACGGTTAAAGCTTTGCGCAAAGACGTATTGTCTAAGTGCTATGGTGGCGATATTTCGCGTAAGCGTAAGCTGCTCGAGAAACAGAAGGAAGGCAAGAAGCG
>DIPA01000030.1:24684-25350 GCA_002427055.1 Firmicutes bacterium UBA5500
AAACAGAAGGAAGGCAAGAAGCGGATGAAGCAAGTGGGTAGTGTGGAAATTCCGCAGGAAGCCTTCATGGCTGTGCTTAAGGTAGACGACTAATGGCAAGCGGTCTGTACATTCATGTGCCGTTCTGTCGGCAGAAGTGTGCTTATTGCGATTTCTATTCGGTGGCGACCACGCCCGAGGCCATTGAGCGCTACTTGCAACTTGTGATTGCCGAGGCCGAGCTACGGGGGCAAGGCCAAACTATTAATACAGTTTTTTGGGGTGGGGGAACGCCAAGCCTCTTAAGTCCCCGCCAGATATCGACTGTCCTAGATAGGGTCAGTCGATATTTTTGCGTCGCCCAAGACGCCGAGATTACCATGGAGGCTAATCCGGAGACGCTGGAGCAGCAAGGTTTAGTGGCCTATCGACAGGCCGGCATCAATCGTCTGAGTTTAGGTGTGCAATCGCTCGAGCCGGGGCTGCTGCCGCTGTTAGGCAGGCGGCATACGGCCGAGCAGGCGCAGGCAGCTGTGTCTTGGGCTCAGGCGGCTGGGTTCTCTAGCCTGAGTTGCGATTTGATCTACGGCATCCCGGGCCAGACTTTGGCCAGTTGGCAGCACGATGTGCGAACGCTGGCAGCTTGCGGCGTGCCCCATCTGTCGCTTTATTGCTTAGAGGTATACG
>DIPA01000030.1:25561-28496 GCA_002427055.1 Firmicutes bacterium UBA5500
GCCGCAATACGAGATTTCCAACTTTGCCCGGCCTGGTTGGGAGTGTAAGCATAACATTAACTACTGGCAAAACGGCGAGTATTTTGGGTTAGGACCGGCTGCCTGTTCTTATTGGCAGGGCGTGCGCGACTGCAATGTGCGCGATTTGGCGGCCTATGAGCAGCAAATTAGCTGCGGGAGGCGGCCAATTGGCTCCAGTGAGTGCCTCGATGAACGCGGTGCGGCAGCGGAAACGGTGATTCTCGGTCTGCGCCTCAACGCAGGTGTCGATGGCATAGCTTTTGCCCAGCGCTTTGGCTATACACTGGAGACTGCTTTTGGTGGCGTTATCGAGGAATTGCTGCATAAGGGGTGGCTGGTGCGGACTAGTCGGGGCTATGCCTTGGCTAAGAAAATGCAACCAATTGCCAATAGCGTCTTCTGCAGCTTTTTGAGTGACTCCAATACTTGACAACCTAAAACGGCTGGTGCTATCTTAGTGTTAGGTATATTAGCACTCGCCTTAGGAGAGTGCTAACAAGAAGGGGTGAGGACGAATGGGATTAGACAAACGCAAGCGTCAGGTTCTCTATGCCATCGTCCATGACTATATTCAAACGGCCGAGCCGGTCGGGTCGCGCAGCATTTCACGGCGTTATGAACTGGGCGTCAGCCCGGCAACCATTCGCAACGAGATGAGCGATCTTGAGGAAATGGGCTTTCTTGAACAGCCTCATACCTCAGCCGGCCGCATTCCTTCCGATCGTGGCTATCGTTTCTATGTCGATTCACTGCTCCGTGTGCCAAGCTTAACGGTCAAAGAAGTGACGTTCATGAAACAGCTACTGTCGTCCAGGATGCGCAGTGCCGAGGAGATTGTGCAGCAGTTGGCCAAATTGCTGTCGGCCCTGACCAGTTACACGGCCATTGTGCTGGGGCCATCTGAGTCTCAAGCCAAATTGCGCCAGGTACAATTGGTGCCGGTGAGCAGTCGGCAGATCTACTTGGTGGGTGTGACCGACGGCGGCTTGTTGCTGAACCGCATGGTAGAAATTCCGAGCGGTGTTGATGCAGAAAGCCTTGCTTCACTGCAGCAGTGGTTAAACCAACGGTTGGCCGGTCTTACGCTCGAGCAGATCAAGGCCCAGGATCTTCTGGCGCTGCAGGACGAAATGCAGGCCGGAATCGATCTGTTTGAGACAGTTATGGATGAGCTTTTGGGCAGTGTCAACCAACAGGAAGTCGGCAAGGTGTATTTGGGTGGTACTACTAATATTTTAAACCAGCCGGAGTTTCATGACCTGCACAAGGTGCGGGCTATTCTCGAATTACTCGAGGAAGACGCCCTGATCTGGGAAGCCATGGCTCAGGCGGCTGGTAAAGGTGTCACTATTTCTATCGGGGCCGAAAACGCGCTCAGTGCTATGCAGGAATGCAGCTTAATTACGGCTGAGTATCGTTTGGGCGACGGTTTAATAGGTCATTTCGGACTGCTCGGCCCTACGCGCATGAATTATGACCGCGTGTTGGCGTTGGTGCAAGGCGTTTGTGAGACTCTAAATCAGCTGTATGGCTTGTAGGGGCGTTCCGGTGGTACGCCCGCAAAGGGGGTATGCTCCATATCCATCAAGCAAGTAAGCGGCAACAGCGAGGTCGATGAGCAGCTGGCGGCGCTGATGACCAATGCCACAGCTATTCAGGCTATTGCAGGTGCCGTGGAGGGTACTATCGGTCCCAAGGGTTTGGACACCATGCTGGTCGATCGCTTTGGCGATGTGACCATTACTAATGCCGGTGTCACCATTCTAGAGAAGATGGAAGTCAATCACCCGGCGGCGCGCATGCTGATCAACACGGCCAAGGCGCAGCAAGAGGAAATTGGCGATGGCACGACCACAGCTACTATTTTGGCGGGCGCTCTGGTGGCCGAAGGTGTGAATCAGGTGGTCAGAGGGGTTCCGGTAGCACGGGTAATTGAAGGTATGCGAGTCGGGCTGCGCGCGGCGCTAGCTTCGTTCGAGCAGCGCAGCCGACCGCTTCAAGGCCTAGCTGACCCTGTCTTGCGCCAGATCGCCTTTGTGGCCGGGCGCGAGCACGCTGATATTGCCGATTTGGTGGCCCGGGCGGTGCGCCTGATTGGCCCGGAGAAAATGCAAGACAAGGCTTTTAAGTTGTCCGAGACAATTGTGGCTCAGGAGGGCGCTGTTAACGAAGTTTTCCTGGGTGTAACCATCGATAGGCAGCGGCTCAATAAACAGATGCCCAAAGAACTGACTAATGTGAGGTTGTTAGTCGTTGACGATGCGCTGGAGCCGGAAGCAATTGAAGAGGAAGCGCTGGGCACTGAGGCCGGTTTTGCGCTCTACTTGGAACTGCAGCGCGAGTTTAAGGCAAACATAGCTAAATTGATAGCGATGGGTATCAAGGTAATTTTGGTTGACCGCGGCGTGCATGCTTTGGCGGAAGAAATGTTAACGGACGCCGACGTGATGGTGGTGAGCCGAGTTGCGGCACGTGAGCTGCGGCGAACGGCCGAACACTGCGGTGCCCGTACCATCAAGCGCACCGGTTTGGCCAAGGGCGAAAGCGAGTTGGCCCGTTACTTGGGCAGTGCTGAGCAGGTTACGGAAGACGAGCAGCTGGGTCAGATACGTCTGTTGGGCGGGGCCGGTAAGCCGATGGCGACTGTGTTGGTGGGTGCTGCTACCTCGGAAGTGGTAGGGGAGCGCCAACGCATTGCTAAGGATGCGGCGTCTGCGGTGCAGGCTGCTACCCGGGGTGGCTACTTGCCGGGCGGTGGTTCGATTGAACTGGCCGCTGCGCGCGACGTAGAGCGGGCCCGTGAAAAGGTGAAGGGCATGGCTGTCTACGGCCTGGATGTCGTCAGCATCGCCTTGCGCAAGCCCTTGGCACAGATTGTGGCCAATGCAGGTTTTAACCCTTTAGAGAAGGTAGA
>DIPA01000030.1:28591-31570 GCA_002427055.1 Firmicutes bacterium UBA5500
AACCCTTTAGAGAAGGTAGAAGATGTGATTGCTGCCCAAGTGGAACGGGCTAGCGATAGTCTGGCCATTAACTGCGACAGCGGGGAGCTGGCCGACATGTTAGAACTGGGCGTGGTCGACCCAACTTTGGTCAAAGTGCATGCCCTGAAGGCGGCCGGCGAAATAGCCGAAGCGATTCTCAGGATAGATACAATTATTAAGAAGCAAGATGAACAGGGAACGCACGCAGAGGCTAGGCAGGCCGGTAATATAGATTTTTAGTGAGGTGGCGCTGTGAACAACGATCATGTTAAGGATGAGCAGCAGGCGGCAAAACAGTGCAAGTGCGAGCAGCAGGTGGGTGAGCATGATTGCGGCTGTCATTGTTCCGAGGAACCTATAGAGGCGGAGGGCAACCGCTCCATGCAGGAACAGGAACTAGAAAACAGATTGCTACGCCTGCAAGCCGATTTCGATAATTTCCGTAAGCGCACGGCCCGTGAGCGTTTGGAACAAGCTGCTTTTGTTGAAGCAGCATTGGTGACTCACTTGTTGCCGGTTCTAGATAATTTCGACCGTGCCTTAGCTAACTTGCCGGAGGCGGCGGAAGCATCGTGGGCCGAGGGTGTGCAACTAGTGCACAAGCAGTTGCTCGATGTGTTAGAGCAACAGGGGTTGGAGCATATCGATTGCCGGCAGCCATTCGATCCTAATGTACATGAAGCAGTGATGCGCGAGACCTGTGACGACGACGAGGCCGATGGAACTATTCTGCAGGAACTGCAGAAAGGTTATTCATATAAGGGCAAGCTGTTACGCCCCAGTATGGTCAAGGTAGCCACTAAGGGCTAATGGCATCAAATATTTAGGTGAGCGTTCAGGAGGAGGTAGACTAATATGTCGAGAGTAGTAGGAATTGACTTAGGTACCACTAACTCAGTGGTCGCAGTCTTGGAGGGTGGCGAGCCGACGGTTATCGCTAACGCTGAGGGTTCGCGCCTCACCCCATCAGTTGTAGCTTTTGCCAAGAATGGAGAGCTATTGGTGGGTAGCGTAGCCAAGCGGCAAGCTGTTAGTAACCCAGATGGTACAGTGCTTTCTATCAAGCGTCACATGGGCACTAGCTTTAAGGCCAATATTGGTGGCAAAACATACACGCCGCAAGAAATTTCAGCTTTCATTTTGCGCAAGCTAAAACAAGAAGCTGAAAACTACTTGGGTACAGCTGTTACACAGGCTGTTATTACGGTACCCGCCTATTTCACCGACAGTCAGCGTCAGGCTACCAAGGATGCCGGCGAGATTGCCGGTCTGGAAGTCTTACGTATTATCAACGAGCCAACGGCAGCTGCTTTGGCTTATGGGGTAGATAAGGAACAAGATCATACTATCTTGGTCTTCGACCTGGGTGGCGGTACCTTCGACGTTTCAATTCTGGAGCTAGGTGAAGGTGTCTTTGAAGTTTTGGCTACGGCCGGTAACAACCGCTTGGGCGGCGATGACTTCGATCAGCGCATCGTTGACTACCTAGTTCAGGAGTTCAAGAAGGAGCAAGGCATCGACCTCAGCCGAGATAACATGGCTTTGCAGCGCTTGAAGGAAGCTGCCGAGAAAGCTAAAATTGAACTTTCCGGCTTGCTGAGTGCCAATATTAACCTGCCGTTTATCACTGCGGATCAGAATGGCCCGAAACACTTAGATATGACGCTGACGCGGGCTAAGTTTGAAGAGCTGACCAGAGATCTGGTGCAGAAGACACTCGGACCAATGCGTCAAGCTCTGTCGGATGCTAAGTTGAGCCCACAAGATATTGACCGCGTGATTTTGGTCGGTGGCTCGATTCGTATTCCGGCCATTCAGGAAGCCGTTAAGGGCATGATTGGCAAGGAGCCGCATAAGGGTGTTAACCCTGACGAAGTAGTGGCCATGGGTGCAGCTTTGCAGGCCGGCATGATTGCCGGTGACGTTAAGGGTGTTGTCCTCTTGGACGTTACTCCGTTATCGCTCGGTATTGAGACGCTGGGTGGCGTGTTTACTCAGCTAATTGAGCGCAACACCACTATTCCGACCGAAAAGAGCCAGATTTTCTCGACTGCAGCCGATAACCAGACTTCAGTGGAGATTCATGTGTTGCAGGGTGAGCGGCCGATGGCCAATCAGAACGTTACCCTAGGGCGCTTCACGCTCGATGGGCTGCCACCGGCACCGCGTGGAATTCCGCAGATTGAAGTTAAGTTCGATATCGACGTCAATGGTATTGTGAATGTAACCGCCAAGGATATGGCTACCGGCAAGTCGCAGAATATTACCATCACCTCGTCGAGCGGTCTTTCTAAGGACGACATCGAGCGCATGGTGAAAGATGCTGAACAGCATGCGGCTGACGATGCCAAGTTTAAAGAGCTGGTAGAGCTAAGAAATGCCGGCGATCATCTGGTCTACTCGTCCGAGAAGTTGCTCAAGGATTTGGGTGACAAGGTGCCGGCCGACAAGGCCAGCGCTATCAATGCGGCTAAGGATAAGTTGCAGGAGACCATGAAGGCGGATGACGCCGAGGCGATTAAGGCTGCCAGTGAAGAACTGACTAAGTATGTTAATGAACTGTCGACCATGCTGTATACTCAGGCGGCTGAGCAGCAGAAGGCTGCCCAGGGCGACGCCGGTCAAGCTGCCGACGATCATGGAGAAACGGTAGACGCCGACTATAAAGTTGATGACGACGAGAAGCCTGGGAATTAAAGAGTAAAGCGTAGCAGGTAATGGGGGTTAGCTAGCTAACCCCCACTTGCCGTTAGGGAGGTTCTGTATGGCTAAGCGCGATTATTACGAGGTGCTAGGTGTTGGTAAGGACGCCAGCGAAAGTGACATTAAAAAGGCCTATCGAGGCTTGGCGCGCAAATATCACCCCGATGCCAACAAAGACGACCCCAACGCTGCCGATAAGTTTAAGGAGGCGACTGAGGCTTACCAGGTGCTCAGCGACTCCGACAAGCGGGCGCA
>DIPA01000030.1:31707-33908 GCA_002427055.1 Firmicutes bacterium UBA5500
TACGACCAGTTGGGGCACGCGGCGTTCGAGCAGGGGCAAGGCGGTCAGGGTTTTGATTTCTCCGGGGGGTTTGGCGGCGGTGGTTTAGACGATATTTTTGAAATGATGTTCGGCGGTGGTTTTGGCGGGGGCTTCGGGGGCAGGCAGCGCCGCCCGCGCGGGCCGGAGCGAGGCGCCGACCTGAGTTATGAGTTAGAGATTGAATTCATAGATGCCGTATTCGGTAAAGAAGTTGAATTAGACTTGCCCCGCACCGAAACCTGTGAGACTTGCGGTGGTTCGGGGGCCGAGCCGGGCACTAATCCGATGACCTGCCCCCAGTGTAAGGGGACAGGGCAGGTGCAGTATGCGCAAAACACGCCTTTCGGTCGCATGATGACCAGCCGTGTTTGCGACAAGTGCCACGGTACCGGTTCTTATGTGGAGCATCCTTGTCGTGAGTGCCACGGCCAAGGCACGGTAAGGCGTACGTGCCGAGTGAAGGTGAAAGTGCCGGGAGGGGTAAGCGATGGTACGCGCTTGCGCCTCAGTGGCGAAGGTGAAGGTGGCTTGCGCGGTGGTCCGCCGGGCGATTTGTTCGTTTATACAAGGGTGCGTCCGCATCGCGAGTTTGTGCGTGACGGGTTAAACCTGATCCGTGAGGAGACAATAAGTTTCCCACAGGCAGCGCTCGGTGGCGATATGAAGGTTAAGACTTTAGATGGCAAGAATGTTACACTGACGATTCCTGAGGGCACCCAAAGCGGCACCATGTTGCGTATTCGTGGGCATGGCGTTCCCCGTCTGGGGTCGACGCAACGGGGTGACTTGTTGATTAGGGTTATTGTAGAAACACCGAAGCGTCTAACTGCCAAACAGCGGGAACTTTTTGTGGCATTAGCCGAGACAATGGGCGATAATGTTAATACAGAAAGCAAGGGCATCCTGGGTAAGATTTTTGGCAAAAATTAATGAGCAAGGGGGCACGGCCAGTGAAATGGATGGAGATTACGGTTACAACCTCGCAGGAAGCTAAAGAGGCAGCTGCAGATATTCTGTATCAGCAGGGGGTAAACGGTTTAGTAATCGAAGATAGCTATCCGGTTGCTATGGCGGCAGATGTGGAAGACTATACTCCGTTACCAGAAAAGGATTTTCCTCTGGAGGAAGTGCGGCTGATTGCCTATTTACCTCTCGACGAGCAACTGGCTGGTAAGGTTGAGTCTATCAAACAGCTGGTGGCTGCCCTTGCCGATTTTGATTTAGATCCCGGTCGGGCTGAGGTAGCCTTGTCTGAGGTGGAAGATGAGGACTGGGCCAACGCCTGGAAGGCTTTCTTCAAGCCGATTCCGATAGGCAACAAGTTGTTGATCAAGCCCAGCTGGGAGGAAATTCAACCTACCGACCGTTTGGTGATTGAGCTCGATCCTGGTATGGCCTTTGGCACGGGTAGCCACGCCACGACCACTATGTGTCTGGAAGTTCTGGAACGAGCGATTCAGGGTGGCGAGCGCGTGATCGATGTGGGCTGTGGTTCAGGCATTTTGTCTATTGCTGCGGCTCGTTTGGGAGCCAGTAGGGTAGAAGCACTCGACTACGACCCGGTTGCGGTTGAAGTAGCGCAGGCAAACGTTATCACCAGTGGGGTGCAAGATAAGGTGAGTGTGGCAGAGAGCGATTTGCTGCAGGCGGCGTCCGGGCCGGCCGAGATTATCGTGGCCAATATTATTGCACGGATTATTGTACAATTAGTGCCCGATCTAACGTCCTATTTGGCCCCCGGGGGCTTATTCATCGCTTCGGGTATTATTGGCGAGCGTTTAGATATGGTTTTGGCTGCGCTTGCCGAATATGGTTTTGAGGTACTAGAGGAAAAGAACGAGGGCGACTGGTACGCCTTGATCTGCCGTAAGAGGGAATAAGATGGCGCGCTTTTTTCTCGATGTAGGGGAACTCCCCGAGAGCGGGCGTGTTGCTATTCGGGGCGACGACGCCGCGCATATTGCGAAAGTATTGCGCTTGCAGGTTGGTGCGGCAATAGAAGTCGTGCTGGCCGGCCAAGCCTATAGTGCTCAGTTAGTTGATGTTACACCTAGTTTTGTCTGGGCAGAGGTGGGAGAACCCATCTTAAGACACAGTGAATCGTGCTTGCCGATTTATCTTTATCAAGGGCTGCCGAAGAGCGATAAATTAGATTTGGTTGTGCAGAAAGCTACCGAGCT
>DIPA01000030.1:34028-35459 GCA_002427055.1 Firmicutes bacterium UBA5500
GCAGAAAGCTACCGAGCTGGGGGTAAGCAGTGTTACGCCGGTGCTCAGCGAGCGCGTGGTTGTCAAGCTGAAACCCGATGCGGTAGCGAAGAAGGTGCAGCGTTGGCAACGCATTGCCTTGGAAGCGGCGAAACAGAGTCGGCGCAGTGAAATCCCGAGCGTAGAGGAACCTGTGCCTTTGCAGGAGTTGCCGCAGGTGCCGGAGCAGCATTTGGCGCTCGTCGCTTGGGAAGCAGACAGTACGGCGTTGCGTCCGCTGCTGCAGGCAGGCGATTACCGGGCTGTCCATGTGCTTGTTGGTCCTGAAGGTGGGCTGACACAAGCTGAGGTAGATTATTTGCGCGGCCGGGGTTGGCAGAGTGTTTCCCTTGGTCCGCGCATTTTACGCACAGAAACGGCGCCTTTGGCTCTGTTAGCTGTGATTCAGTACGAATTGGGTGATTTAGGAGGCAGCAAATAGTGCCCACAGTAGCGTTTCATACTTTAGGTTGCAAAGTGAATCAGGGAGAAACGGCGGCCATGGCCCATCTTTTTCGGGAAGCGGGTTACGAGGTCGTCGATTTTTCGGCTGCCGCCGATGTTTATGTGATTAACACCTGCGCTGTGACGGTGCAGGCCGAGCAGAAGTCGCGTCAGACAGCGCATCGGGCGCGGGAGCAGAACGAGCAGGCGTTGATAGTGATGGCAGGTTGCTATCCCCAAGTGGCCCAAGATCGGGGCGAGCTGCCCGATGGTATCGATTTGCTGGTGGGCAGTTCCGATAAGCCGCGGATCGTGGAATTGGTAGAGCGGGTGCGGCAGGCTAGCTCACCTATGGTTGCTGTGTCGCGCTGGTCGGACGCAACCAGCTTCGAGATGATCAGCGCCAGTCAAGAGGTAGGGCGCACACGGGCAACCTTGAAAATACAAGACGGTTGCCAGCAGTTTTGTGCCTACTGCATTATTCCTTATGCGCGAGGCCCCGAGCGGAGCCGGCCAATTGAGGACATTGTGCAGGAAGCCCGGGATCTAGTTGAACAGGGCTTCCAAGAAATAGTGATGACCGGCATTCACGTAGGTAGCTTTGGGCAGGATTTGCCGGGCCGGCCCGATTTGGCCGACCTGGTGGAACAGGTCTTGCAAGTGCCGGGCCTGCGGCGTTTGCGGCTCAGTTCCATAGAGCCTAACGAAGTTGGCGAAAAGCTGATGCGGCTGATGCAGCAGTATCCTAACTTCTGTCGGCATCTGCATATCCCGCTGCAAGCTGGGCAAGACCGAGTGCTTAAGGCCATGAATCGGCGTTATAACACGGCCGAGTATCGGAACATGATTAACCTGGTACGAACCTTTGTGCCGGAAATAGCCATTACGACCGACATAATTGTTGGCTTCCCCGGTGAGACAGCCGAAGAATTTCGGCAAACATATGAGTTCGCTAAGCAGATTGGCTCG
>DIPA01000030.1:35578-35906 GCA_002427055.1 Firmicutes bacterium UBA5500
AGCCGCCTGCATGTGTTCCGCTATTCGCGGCGCCCGGGTACACCGGCCGCCGACATGCCGCAGCAGGTGCCTAAGGCTGAGAAGTCGCGGCGGAGCCGCGCTTTGATTGCCTTGGGCGATAGCATGGCGCGCGAATTCGCAGCCCGCCTGGTGGGCAGCGAGCAACAAGTGCTGTGGGAGAGCCAAGACGACCAAGGCATCTGGACCGGGCACACCGACACCTACGTCACCATATATAGTAATGACACCAACCTGCGGTCTAACCTAATCACCCGCGTCCTCATCGACACCACCCACGCCTGGGTCTGACCCCTCGGGTGACCCCTCG
>DIPA01000030.1:36031-39977 GCA_002427055.1 Firmicutes bacterium UBA5500
TGACCCCTCGGGTGACCCCTCGGGTGACCCCTCGGGGACGGTTCTATTAGTTCATTCTTGAGCAAGATTTTGGGGCAGGATGACCCCTCGGGGACGGTTCTATTAGTTCATTCTTGAGCAAGATTTTGGGGCAGGATATTTGCTTCACTTGTCGAATCTATTAAAGGAGCAGGGGGTGAGAGAAGTGACTGATTGCATTTTCTGTAAGATAATTGCCAAGGAGATACCGGCCGACATTGTCTATGAAGATGATCAGATCTTGGCTTTTCGAGATATCAAGCCGGTAGCCCCAGTGCATATTTTGGTCATCCCTAAGCGCCATATTAAGTCGCTACAGGAGACGCAGCAGAGTGATGAGCAGCTGCTAGGTGCCTTACTCGGTGTTGCCAGACGAGTGGCGAGTGAAGAGGGCCTGACGGGCTATCGCGTGGCCACTAATATTGGCAAGGATGGCGGACAGGCGGTGGAGCATTTACACGTGCACGTCATCGGAGGCAGACCGCTATCTGACCTGCCTGCATTAGGTTGACAGGGTCAGGAGCGGGCGATATAATAGCAGAAGGTTCATTTCGCTGGTATCAATAGAGACAGCAAAACTCCGAGCATTTTCTGAGTGCGGAGGGAGGGAAACTGAGTGACCGAGATTAAAATCCGCAAAGACGAATCTTTAGACAGTGCGCTGAGGCGATTTAAACGTCAGTGTCAGCGTTCTGGTGTGCTTTCTGAAGCCAGGAAACGTGAGCATTATGAAAAACCAAGCGTAAAGCGCAAGAAGAAGGCAGAAGCCGCTAGGAAGAAGAAGCGCTTCTTTTAAAACTTAGCTATTAACTAAAAGGCACCCAAGTGGTGCCTTTTGTGTTGCTTCTTTTAGGGAGGTGGCACGCATAAAACTAAGAAGAGAATGACTTTGAGGGGGCGAGCAAGTGACCAGGCGGCGAGAGGTAGCAGACGGGATGCGTAGGCTGATGACTGATGTGCTTGAATTACCGAAAGACCTGGTGCTAGATTTGCCGCGGGTGACTTTGATCGGCAATGTTCAGATTACGCTTGAAAACCATAGAGGTGTTATTTTATATACTGATTCAAATGTTCGGGTGGCAGTGGCTCGCGGTGAAATTGTTATTGCTGGGGAAAAGCTTGTGCTACGCTCAATATTGCACGACGAGATTATCGTGGATGGAACCATTAACAGCGTTTCGTACATAGGCTAGGCCCCTCTCGCTACAAAGTTTAAGCAGGGTGTGAACTTTTAGAACCGTCCCCAAAGGTTCAAGAGGTGAATGTGATGCTGTTTGAACGTATATTCTTGCTGTTGGTTGGGTATTTATCGATTCGGTTTCAGGGGCGCCGGGTGGAGCGCTTTATTAACCTGTGCTTGCAGGAAGAGATTCCGGTTTGGGATATTTATACGACGCGCAACGGCATGGTAGTGGGCAAGACAAGTATAACAGGCTTTAAGCAGATGCGTTTGGTGGCGCGTCGCTCGGGGGTCAGGGTACGCATCATTAGGCGACGAGGTTTGCCTTTCCTCTTGGCCCGTCTTTGGAAGCCCACGGCTTTTGTTTGTGGTGCGTTCTTGTTTATCTTGAGCCTCTATGTTCTGGGCTCGATCGTCTGGTTTGTTGAGGTGAAGGGAAACGAAGAAGTGCCTACGGCAACTGTGTTGCAGGCCGCTGCTGAGTTAGGCCTGAGGCCAGGTGTTTATCGGAAACACCTAGTGCCCAGCCACTTGTCGCGTTCGCTCGCCATCAAGCTGCCCGAGTTATCTTGGGTCGGCGTAGAGATGAAGGGGTCGTGTGCAGTAATAGAGGTAGTAGAAAAACAACTGGTTACTCGCAAAGAAAAGCCTTTTGGCCATGTGGTGGCAGCCAAAAGTGGAGTAATCACGAAAATAGTAGCTACGCATGGTAAAGCTATGGTGAAAGCTGGTGATACTGTAGAACAAGGGCAGATATTAATTAGCGGCGCTTTTTCTGCAGACGAAGACGCTGAGGTAAGATATGTTCATGCGGAGGGTATCACGGAAGCTAATATCTGGTATGATGGTATTGCAACCAGCAGCAAGCAACGAGTAGCTCAAGTGCGCACCGGACGACAGGTAATTAGTGAAGTGTTAGTGTTGGGTGACAAAGAGCTTGTCTTCGCCGGACCGGCTGCGCCTCCGTTTATGTTATATGAAGAGGATTGCCAAGATTTGCCCTTATTTTGGAGGGATATAGGTTTGGCTGTAGAACATAGACGCAGAATCTATTTTGAAGTTGTAGAAGAAATGCAGTCAGTGTCTCTGGAAGAGGCCGCAGCAGAGGCCGCCCGAGCGGCCGAGGAATTGGCATTGGCTAAGCTGCCTGAGGCTGTTGAACCTACGGCTACGCACTTTCGTGAAGAGCTTTTGCCAGATCAGAATACGGTTAGGGTGCAAGCTATCATCGAAACAGTAGAGTCTATTGGTGAGTTTGTGGCTTTAGTTGCAGAATAGAACTTAAGGAGGCAAGCCTGCGTTGAGCAATTCGCAGCAAGAGATTCACAGCAGCAAGCTGTATTTACACGATATAGAGGAAGCACAAGCAATATTTGGTCGTCATGATGAGAATTTGCGGATGATTGAAGAGGCCTTGCCTGTCAGGGTGACGGCGCGCGATAATGAGTTACAGATCAGCGGGCCCCGGCAGTCGGTGGAACAGGTGGAGGCGCTGCTGTCGCAGCTGTTTACGCTGTTGCGCCAAGGGATAGCCGTTAGCCAACGGGATGTAACTTATGGTTTGCGCCTCATTTTGGCGGGACAAGAACCTAATTTAAGTGAAATCTATGCCAACGTTATTATCAGCACGAGCCGCGGTAAACAGATACGGCCCAAGACCCGCGGGCAACGCACATATGTACAGGCCCTGCGCGATAACGACATAGTGTTTAGTATCGGGCCGGCAGGAACCGGTAAGACCTATTTGGCCATGGCGATCGCGGTTTCCGCTTTACGCAATCGTGAGGTGAGCCGCTTGATCCTGACTCGTCCGGCTGTAGAAGCGGGAGAGCGCTTGGGATTCTTGCCGGGGGACTTGCAGGACAAGGTTGACCCATATCTACGTCCCCTCTATGACGCTCTCTTCGATATCCTGGGCCAGGATACGTTCCAGAAGTATATGGAAAGAGGAGTCATTGAGGTAGCGCCCTTGGCCTATATGCGTGGCCGGACGCTCGATGACGCTTATATTATCTTAGACGAGGCGCAAAACTCTACGCCGGAACAGATGATGATGTTCTTAACCAGACTTGGTTTTGGTTCGCGGGCGATTGTAACCGGTGACATTACGCAGATTGATCTCCCAAAAGGTAAGGCTAGTGGGCTGGTCGAAGCCTGTGAGATCTTGAAGGATGTTAAGGGTATTGGTTTTGTTCACCTGAGCGACCAAGACGTGGTGCGACATGCATTAGTTCAACGTATTGTCAAAGCATACGAAGCCTATTTGCAGCAGAAGAATTTGTAGCTATAGTTGTTTTAACTCTGGTTGGGGGAGGGGTTGTTGGTGGCTACTAGACCTAAGCGGGCGCATTTTTTCTCACGACGGTTTTGGCGCCGCCCGGTAGCGCGCCGGGCGCTCTTACTATCGCTGGTATACTTGGCTTTGTCTTTGCTGCTTTTCGTTTGCATTTTGCCTGAATCGATCCAGTTGGAGGTCGGACAGGCTAGTCCACGTTATATCGGAGCACCGCGCACGGTAGAAGATCGTTTTACTACCACCGAGGCGCGTGAGCTGGCTAAACAAAGTGTTAAAGATATTTTTGAACAGGATCCGAACGTTGCTTTAACTACGTCGACGCAATTGAGTGAGATCTTTGCGCAATTCCTAACTGTAGCTAGTTCCGAGGAGTCACCAGATGACAAGCTGGCGCTGTTGCAGGAATCGCTGCCGGTGCAGCTGCCGGAATCTGCGCTGAAAACAGGGCTAAA
>DIPA01000030.1:40070-40634 GCA_002427055.1 Firmicutes bacterium UBA5500
GAAAACAGGGCTAAATCTTTCAGTTGACGAAAGCAACCAGCTGTCGGGGGCGCTGGGCACTATTATGGAGCAAGCTTATGCGCGTGGTATTAAGGCCGAGGCCCTAATCACGGCTGAGGAACAGGTGCACCGCGAGATAGGAAACCTAGTGGTGTCGAATAACCACAAGGCTTTCTTGCGTCAGCTATCTAGTGCTCTGTTAAGGCCCAATATGCTTTACAATGCTGCTGCGACGGAGCGGTTACGGCAAGAGGCTGTGGGCCGCGTGTTGCCGATTATGGTGCAAAAGGGCCAAAAGATTATTGGGCAGGGCGAGATTGCCGGCGAACGGGAAATCATGTTGCTGGCCGATCTGGGTCTGCTAACGCCTGGTATTAACTGGCCTTTGGCCATCGGGACGTTGGTTTATACGTTGGTTGCGCTGTTGCCGCTGGCCTTATATTTGATCTTGTATAAGCGAAAATCTTGGGAGAACCCACAGCAGGTGTTATTGCTCGGCATAATTCTGCTGCTAACAGGGGTGCTCTGTAAGGCTTTCAGTGTTATTTCCGGGTTATTGATGCC
>DIPA01000030.1:40762-42654 GCA_002427055.1 Firmicutes bacterium UBA5500
TTGGTCGGGTCGCGCGTGGCAATTGTGGGTAGTATCAGCATGGCGCTAATGGCCGGAGCACTAGCCGGCTTCGATGTAACCTACATGGGAGTGGGGTTGGTTGGCGCTGCGGTTGGTGCTTTCAGCGTGTCCCGCATGAACCAGCGCTTCGATTTAGTACGGGCGGGCGCTCTGGTGGCCGCCGCTACCAGTCTTTCTGCTATCGCCTTGGGCCTATTGCATGGTGTCGGCTGGACTACTCTATTGGCTAATGCGGTTTGGGCAGCAGCCGGCGGCGTGCTGGCAGCTATTATTGGATTTGGCATAGTGCCTTTTGTGGAGAAGCCTTTCGGTATTGCTTCTACTGTCAAGATGCTAGAACTATCGAATCCTAACCATCCGTTACTAAAGCGTCTGTTGGTCGAGGCACCCGGTACCTATAACCATAGCATCATTGTGGCTAACTTGGCTGAAGCAGCGGCCGAAGCTGTCGGTGCTGACGGTTTGCTGGCCCGCGTGGGCTCCTATTTCCATGATGTTGGGAAACTGAAACGCCCCTATTTTTTCATTGAGAATCAGTTCATGATGGGCAATCCCCATGACAAGTATCCGCCTTCGTTGAGCTCCTTAGTGATTACAGCTCATATTAAGGATGGCGTGGAATTGGCGCGCGAGTATAAGCTGCCGCAGGTAGTTACCGACATTGTGCAGCAACACCACGGCAATACGCTGGTTGGCTACTTTTATCATAAGGCGAAGGAGGCGGATGACGCTGTCGACGAGAGCGACTATCGTTACCCCGGCCCGACGCCGCGCAGTAAAGAGGCCGCCATTGTCATGTTGGCCGACTGTGTTGAGGCAGCCGTACGCTCATTGGCGCAGCCGACGCCAAATCGTATCGATAGCATGGTGCGTAAGATTGTTAAGGACCGCCTAAACGATGGGCAGCTCGATGAATGCGATATTACGCTGAAGGAACTAGACAGTGTCAGCACGGCTTTTGTGCATATCTTGAGTGGAATTTTCCATAAGCGTATCGAATATCCCGATAAGTTGGTAGAAGCTGAAAGGGTGAAGACGACAGATGATACTGATGCAAAATGACCAGGTTGAAGTGGCTTGTTCGGAAGCACTGCTGAGCTTTTGTGAGCAGGTGCTAACACGGACTCTGGGGATTCTGCAGCTGCCGGCTGAGGCTGAAGTTAGTGTGATGCTTGTTAATAATGAGGCGATACAGGCACTGAACTTGGAATATCGCGGTTTAGACCGTCCCACGGATGTACTCTCTTTCTCTCAATTGGAGGGTGAGGAACTTTTTGACGTTCGAGACGTACCAATACTAGGAGACATTGTAATCAGTATGGAGCAGGCGCAAGCTCAGGCTGTCGACTATGGCCATAGCCTAGAGCGGGAACTGGCCTTCTTGTTGGTGCATGGGCTTTTGCATCTGGCAGGCTATGACCATGACGAGGAGTTTACTGGTACAATGCGTGATAAGCAGGAAGCGATTATGCAGGAGCTTGCTATTGGCCGTTAATTAGTTGTTGCGACTAACGGTAAGCTAGGCAAGGACTAGCAAACACGATCGTACTGCAAATAGAGTGGAGAGGGGAAGGGTAGTATGACTCGCAGGATCTGGGCAGATTCAACGCCTGGTCGGCAAACTTTCATCGTAGCTGTGCTAGTGCTTGTCTTGCTAGCTAACATATTAATGCTGGGGCGCTCGCTGAATTTGTTCTATTTACCCGGAGAAAAGAACACATTAGCCCTAGCCAAAGAGAGTAGTATTACGTTGATCAGTTATGTTGAGCGCTGGGCAAGTGAGCAGGGCCTTTCCGGTTTACAGAGTGTGCGCGATTTTGTGGCACGTATGCAATATGACGTCAACCGTTCGCGGAGTCTTGAGGAACTGG
>DIPA01000030.1:42787-45225 GCA_002427055.1 Firmicutes bacterium UBA5500
GGTGGTGCGACTGCTAAAGACGTACTTGACCGAGAGCGTGATGCCAAGCGGCGTGAAGTGCTGCAGAACATAATCAACGATGATCCCGGCATTGTCAGGGTGCGTCAGAAGCTCACTATCAACGTTAGTAATGAAACGGGTACCGAGGTAGCCGTCAACGATCCGGCTCACATACTTTCCGAACAAACACTTAAGACGATCAAAGAGCATCCTTTGTGCAGTCTGGCTTTTGATAGTATTACGGTCGAGATCATTGAAGGTAAGGCGAAAGTAGTCAATGTCCGTTCCTTATATGATCACATGAAGGCGCTGCAACAGGAGACGCAAACTTTGCAGGCGGAGTTGCGGCGTGTCAATGCATTGGCCGGCTATGCCAGCGTGACTGGTGCCGGGGTGACTGTTGAGCTGTTTGATTCGCCGGGCGGTTATACGACCGGAGATATTGTGCATGATGCCGATATTCGTGATGTGGTGAATGAGCTTTATGCAGCCGGTGCTATGGCTGTTGCCGTGGGTGGTCAGCGCTTGACAACGACTTCGTCTATTCGTTGTGCCGGCCCGGTAGTGTTGGTCAATCAGAAGCAGATTGTAGTTAACCCTGTGGTTATTGAGGCTATGGGCGACCCAGACGTGCTTTCCAGCAGTATGGATTTAGTGATCAACACTTTTGAGGCGACTCGCGGTATTAACATTCAACTGGAGAAACAAGCGGAATTAACGCTTCCGGCAGCTACGACTAATCCTTAAAGGAGGCATCTTGCGTAGATGGACAAGTTAATCGCAGCCGCTCAAGCTGCTCGTGCTAGGGCCTATGCCCCATATTCGCAATACAAGGTAGGGGCAGCGGTGCGTGCAGCCGGTGGACAGATTTATACCGGTAGTAATGTGGAGAATGCCTCGTATGGGCTGACCATTTGTGCGGAACGAGTAGCTCTCACGGCAGCCGTGGCGGCCGGTGAACGAGAGTTTGAGGCGTTGGTTGTGGCTGCCGGCGACGATAGTCCCGGCATGCCGTGTGGTGCCTGTCGCCAGGTGATGGCAGAGTTTTTCACAGCCGAAGTTCCTATCGTAGTTGTTTCTAGTCGGGGAGAGCGCAAGCAGATGACTTTTGGCGAATTAATGCCTCAACCTTTCGGTCCGGCTGCACTTGGGGAGGGCAAACACTAATGGGCTTTCGTTCTGGTTTTGTCACCGTTATCGGTCGACCTAATGTCGGTAAATCTACCTTTTTGAATACGCTGCTGGGCGAGAAATTCCTCATCGTCAGTGACAAACCGCAGACGACGCGTAATAGGATTCGTTGTATCCTAACGACGCGGGAGGCGCAGGTTGTCTTCATTGATACCCCGGGTATTCATCAGCCCAAATCGCTGCTTGCCGAAGGCATGGTGCAAGCGGCGCTGAATACTCTGCAGGAAGTCGATGCCGTGGTGTTTATGGTGGATGCGACTGAGCCTTTAGAGGCAGAGGACCGCTACATTGCGGCGCAGTTAGCTAAAATTAACACGCCCATTTTCCTGGTACTAAATAAGGTCGATTTGGCTAATGATCGCCAGTTAGCCCGTCTGGAGACCAAATGGCAGAAGCTGTTGCCGCAGGCCGAGGCAGTTGCGCATACGTCGGCTTTAACCGGCTATAACTTGGACTTCTTACGGCAGCAGTTACTGGCTGTCTTACCGGAAGGGCCCCAGTATTATCCCGATGATATGGTTATCGACCAACCGGAACGTTTTGTGGTGGCGGAGCTAATTCGAGAGAAGATACTGCACCTTACTCATGAAGAAGTACCGCATGCGGTGGCGGTTGTTGTGGATGAGATGAAAGAGCGCGAAGCTGGCCATGTATATGTGAGAGCAACCATTTACGTAGAGCGTGAATCGCAAAAGGGCATCATTATCGGTAAGCAGGGCAGCATGTTGAAAGCTATCGGTGAGTCAGCCCGCACCGATATTGAGCATTTGCTGGGGTCACGCACTTACCTCGATATTTGGGTGAAGACGCGTAAAGATTGGCGTAACCAGCAATCTGGGTTGCGCCAACTCGGATACGAAGAGCTATTACAAAGGGGACGATAAGATGGACAAGCAGACTCTAGCCGCCTACATCGACCATACTTTACTTAAGCCAACGGCTACGCCGCAGGATATTGAACGACTATGTGAGGAAGGCAATGCCTACCGGTTTGCCAGCATCTGTGTCAATGGTTGTTATGTAACTTTAGCTGCCAAGCTGAGCAAGATTCCGATCGCGGCCGTTGTTGGTTTTCCTTTAGGTGCGATGAGCACGGTAGCCAAAGTGGCTGAGACGAAGCAGGCAATTGCCGACGGAGCCGGCGAGATTGATATGGTGATCAATCTGGGTTGGGCTAAGGCCGGGGCCTGGGAGCAAGTTGAGCAGGAAATTCGTCAAGTGGTAGCAGCCGCAGCCGGTTGTGTTGT
>DIPA01000030.1:45322-47910 GCA_002427055.1 Firmicutes bacterium UBA5500
GAAGGTTATTATTGAGACAGTTTCGCTCACTGACGCTGAGAAGGAGCAGGCTTGCCTAGCAGCCAAGCGCGCCGGTGCCCATTATGTAAAGACATCGACCGGGTTTGCCGGTGGTGGCGCTACGGTAGCCGACGTGGTGCTGATGCGCCGGGTGGTTGGTTCGGAACTGGGGGTTAAAGCTTCGGGTGGTATCCGTGACCTAGCTGCAGCCCTAGCCCTAATCGGAGCAGGCGCAACCAGGCTTGGTGCAAGTGCCGGGGTAAGTATTGTAACTGAATTAGGAGAATAGCTAGTGGCTGTCAGCAGTAATGTTTTGGGAATTGTGCTCAAGACCTACGATTTAGGTGAAAAAGACAAGATTTTGGTGTTGCTGACGCGCGAACAGGGCAAGTTGCGGGTGGTTGCCAAGGGTGCCAGGCGGCCCGGTGGGCGTTTTGCGGCTCTCGAGCCATTGGTCGAAGTGCAGGCGGCAATTTACCCAGGCAAAAGTTTGTATACCTTAACCCAGTCAGCTTTGGTCACCAGCCATCGGCTGGTACGGGAGCAACTCGATCGCCTAGCCTATGGCCTTTTTATGGCCGAGCTCTTGGATCTGTTTACCGTGGATGCGGAGGCACGCCCGACCAGCTATGACCTGTTGAGCCAGGCCTTGACACATTTGGAAGAGGATCAACCGGAGACGGTTTTAGCTTACTTCGAGACTCACCTGCTGCGCCAGATGGGGTTATTACCTGCTTGGCAAGCCTGCATTTCCTGCCAGACAACCGAGAGCCGATTAGTAGCTCTCAACCTGCCGGAGGGAGGGCTGGTCTGTGCGGCTTGTGCGCAGAAGCTGGGTGGTGTGCCACTTACTGAGGAGACCATTTTGCTGTTGCAGTTCTTGGCTCAAGTCGGTTGGGAAGGATATGGGACAGTGGATGCGGGGGCACTTGCCCCTAAGTTAGCCAAGGTGCTGGAGCAGTTTATTTTCTACCAGCTATCCGGGCGCCCGCGTTCCTACGACTTTCTCAATTCGTTGCGTCACCTATAACCTGCCCTGTGGCAGGTTTCTTGTTTAATGGCTTGCTTTCTTTTGCCTGGGAAGCAGGAAACGGGGTAATGAGAGGTGTATATACTAATTGAACAATTGTGTACTCTAATCTAGAAGGGGGTGGTCACAATCGAGCTCAGTCCCCGACAAAAGAAGATCTTGGAACTGGCCAAAGAACACGGACCGATCACCGGTGAGACGTTAGCCGAGCATCTGTCTGTTACGCGGGCAGCGCTGCGTCCTGATTTGGCCATCCTGACTATGTCAGGTCTACTAGACGCGCGTCCTCGGGTCGGTTATACTTACTCCGGCAAAAGCCTCAACTTCTTCGATATGGAACGATTGAAACGTACTAAGGTACGCGAGGTTTATGCGGTGCCGGCTGTAATTAGTGACGAGAAGTCGGCCTATGACGCGATCGTAACCATGTTTTTAGAAGATGTCGGTACGCTGGTTGTGGTCGATCATAATAGTCATTTAGCCGGCGTAGTGACGCGTAGTGATTTGCTGAAAAATAGCATGGGCAACCTGGATTTAGAAAAAGTTCCGGTGGGTGTAGTGATGACTCGCTTAGCGAGTGTTGTTCATGTAACGCCGGAGGATACGGTATTACAGGCTGCACGCAAACTGCTGTCGCATCGCATCAGTACGATGCCTGTAGTGAAGCCACCTGATGCAGAGGGGCAGCTTGAGGTTCTAGGGGTAATTTCCCAGCGTATTATCACCAGGCTATTTGTAGAGATTGGCGAAGGCCGCTAAAGGAGAGGATTCCCGTGGATAAACAGATGTTTGTGTTTGTTATCTCTGACTCCATCGGAGAGACGGCTGAGAGAGTGGCGCGTGCTGCCGCTAGCCAGTTTCGGGAGCAGGCTTTTGAGTTTAAACGTGCACCTTACTCAACTGACAAAGACTCTCTCGCCGAGATAGTTGAGGAAGCCGCCAGCCTACGCTCGCTGATCGTTCATACTTTGGTTTGCCCGGAGATGCGGGAGCATTTGAATAGTTTGGCCGCCGAGCACGGGATTCCCTGTGTGGATATTTTGGGGCCGACCTTAGAAGCAATTAGCCGGGTAAGCGAGCATGCTCCGCGCCTGCAGGCCGGCTTAGTGTATCAGTTAGATGAAGAGTATTACCGCGAAATAGAGGCGGTAGAGTTCGCCGTGAAATATGATGACGGTAAGGATCCGCGCGGTTTGCTACGGGCTGATGTGGTCTTGATCGGTGTATCGCGTACATCTAAGACGCCCCTCAGCATGTACTTGGCTCACCGCGGTTACCGGGTGGCCAACGTGCCGCTGGTGCCCGAGGTAAGTCCTCCGGAAGAGCTCTTGATGGTGCCTAAAGATCAGATTATTGGTTTGACAATTAGCGAGAAGCAGTTAAAGCATATTCGTGTGGAGCGGTTGAAGGTGCTAGGCTTGCAGCCGAATGCTAATTACGCCAGTGATGAGCGTATTCATGAGGAACTTGAATACGCGCACCGCGTGATGGAGAAGATCGGCTGCCCGGTGATTGATGTAACCCAACGAGCGGTCGAGGAAACGGCCAGTAAGATTAT
>DIPA01000030.1:48041-48313 GCA_002427055.1 Firmicutes bacterium UBA5500
AACGGCCAGTAAGATTATGGAGAAGTTGTCGCAGCGGGATTTGGCATAAAAACAGTAGAGGAGAGCGATGAGGAGGCGGGTTAGATGCAGATTAGGCAGATTACTGAACAGCGTGAGCTGGCGTTGTTATCGCCATATGCGATGCGGGCACAACAATCTCGGGGCCGTCTGTGGCCGGAAGAAGAATGTGCCATACGCACCTGTTGGCAACGTGATCGTGACCGCATCTTGCATTCTAAGGCCTTTCGGCGCCTGAAGCACAAAACCCAGGT
>DIPA01000047.1:0-3104 GCA_002427055.1 Firmicutes bacterium UBA5500
GCGCTCACTAGTAGCGCCCTTAGTATTTTTTAACATTTTGCAGAGGTTGATATTCGGATAGATGAGTCACGGCATCCTTGAATACCTGGCGAAAATGCCATTGCCCAGTTAAACAAGCATACGCAATTAAGCTAGTCCAGGACTAATAAATGAGATGTGCAAAAATCAGCCGAAGGATAGGAGTTTCTATTGCATTGACCCAAACATGATGCGCCATTGTAAGTGAAATATTGCGGCTTTTAGCATAGATGGCCCCATATAATAAACCAATAACTGTAGGATAAAGAATAGGGATGATCTTTATAATCAATGGATAAGGGGTGTACATACCATTAGCGAAATGGCCGGCGCCAAAAACCCAGGCACTGGCCCATATAACATGCTGGGTATTTATCTCTTTGAATACCTCAAGGCTCCAACCCTCCAGAAGGCGAAAGACACCTACCCTAAAGATCAGTTCCTCAACGATTGGGTAAAAGTACGTCATTGGGTGAAGCGCATTATTGATTATTTGCAAGAAACCAGCCCAGGAGGGGCTAGAGTAGTTAACTAGATACCTTGAAAGCAAGAGCGCTGGGAGAAAACGTACTATCGGATGCAGTATTAAGTACTTTGACCACCGCCGCAGTTCCTTTCGTAATTGGTCGAAAGAGAACCTACAGTTATCACGGAATTTTACCCAACAGACGTAAGCAAGCGAAGCCTCAAGTATGATGATTAACCAAGGGCCAAACATCTTTTCCAGCAAGCCGCCCATTATTACAAGGCCGACAACCATCAGGTTTGGAACAAGCCAGAACACTAACTTTGGCTTCACGAGCGACTTATCACCGCCATGCAAAGACATCGTGACGCACTCCTTCCCACTAATTGGTCCTAAACAGCGTCAAGGTGGCGACGTGTATGTCATCCTAGAATGGGCCACCAAGGGCTCTGGCTTACATAAGGATTGTGCAGACCAACGCTCCTGACACAACTCCGCCGCCAAACGCTAGATCGCTGGTAGTATTGTATAAAAATGGTAAAAGGGGGCAGCCATGGCATATACACTTCTGGCAGTTGCGCAGTATGACCGCCGCCGGTACTACCTAGGCAACTTTGGGGCTACGTCAACCCCCCCAGTCTGGCAATGTGGGCAAGGTGGCGGTATATTGACATCGCAAGGCCTATCTATGCAGCCGCCGCAACCTATCACGTTGACGTCTGGACCGCCACCGCAACCAAAGACGTTGGTGCCGCAGAGAAGAATATTTATGTCTCCTTCTGGTTCGATCTGGGCTTTTCTAGGCGCATTCTGTCCGTTGATCAGCACTATCTTCACAAAAACACCCCCCTTCATTTGAGCTCCCCTTCCACCAAAGTGAAGCAGCAAGAACGCTGGCCTTATTCGGTTTCAGCAACCTGCTCTTGCTTACGCTCGAGCAGAATATGCTCAATAGTTCTGTGAAATGCATGTTGGGTAAGATGGCACCTTGTTGCATACGGTACATAGAGATCGCTATTGGCGTAGTAGTTCTCTGCATAGCACCCGCCGCGACAGATATATCTCATGAAGCATCCCCTACACTCCATGGAGTTGTCTACGGTGTGCCTAATTAACCATGATTCGGCCTTTAACGTATCAACTCCACCATATACACTACCAATGTGAAATTCCGGCACGCCCACTAGTCGATGGCAGGGATAGATATCACCATTAGGAGCTACCGAGATACCAGTGATGCCCATGCCACAGAACAAATGCTGCTTGTTCGCAGCCATTATATTGGGATAAAGCTGTCTTAGTTCATAGCATTCTGACGTACCACGCTCCATTAATCTAACCGTTTGCGCCTCATACTCTAAGATATCGCTATGCGTCAGGGCAAGAGGATCGCCCGGATCGCGCTCAACGGGTTGCATATTGAGAGTGGTAAAGCCTAGAGACTTGAACTCATCAGCTAGTTTCACTAAATCTATTTCCATAGAACTAATAGTAGCCCTGGCCATGGGTGCCAGTCCGGCATCAAGGCAATGCCGCAGTCCTTCGACCACCGATTCCCAAGAGTCCTCGTTCGGATTCTTGCAAGGACGCAACAAATTATGTGTCTCTTTGTCTCCATCAATGCTGAGCATTATGCTCACATTATGTTCCCTTAAATACTGCGCCCTCTCCGGGGTCATTGCGATAGCGTTGGTCGTTATTGCAAAAACCACACTAGGCTTTCCATCAGCATCCAAACAGGTTTTCTCCGCAAACTCAATTGAATCACGAATCACATCCCAATTGAGCAGGGGCTCTCCCCCAAAAAACGTGATGTTTGCCGGTCCGTTGCCCCGAGTCTCATTGACAAGCTCTATGGCCGCCCTTGCGACTTCTGTTGACATTATTCGGTCACTATCGTCTATACCATAATCACCACCATGGGCAAAGCAATATTTGCAGGCTAACTGGCATTCATGAGATACATTGAGCACCACATAAGAAAGATAACTCTTCTGGCCAACTCGTGCCGAGGGATCCATTCTGCTCTTTTGTCTAATAACACCGTTCACGATAAGCTCAGCGATTCCAGCAAGAGCACTATCTACTGCGCTCTTATCAAACTTAGGTGCCAATAATTCACTGACTTCGACATCATCCACGCCCTCTGCAAGCGCCATCAGCACTGCAAGCACAACGTCATCAACCTCGAACAAATGACATGAGGACACGTCAAACACCACGTTAGACTGTCCATCAGAGCTTAGATTACGCAACTCCGGAAAGACCTTTAGCTCTAAGTTGTAAACCATATTCATTACCTCCCCCAAAATCCACTAACCACGCACTTACTACGGGCCTCGGCTCAGCAATTCTGTCTTGTCTTATATTACCTAATTCGACATGTCTCCCTTTTTTCCTCCCCTTCCCTTGCTCAGAATCTTATGCTTTAATAATTTATCTTGCTTAACCCGAATAATTGTTATCTATACGAAGGGACAACAAAAGGAAGCTAGTTTGCGATAGCCGCACGGTCAAGTGCGACGAGAGTATCGGGCTGTCGCACTAACGGACCCACATTAAGGCCCATACATGAACAAGCGTCCTTCTCTCGTCACAAACGTAGAAAGGGGGTGCCGCG
>DIPA01000047.1:3245-5287 GCA_002427055.1 Firmicutes bacterium UBA5500
AAAACGTGGCGCGCCCCCCTATAAGCATACCAAAACTAGGCACTGATCGATTTCTTTCTACCCTGCAGCGCTCTCCTGCTGCTTATATTGCATTTCGTAAAGCGTCTTGTACAGGCTGTCAGGTCGTGCCAAGAGCCCGTCGTGCGTACCCTCTTCCACGACTCGCCCCTGGTCAATCACCACTATCTTGTCGGCATTGCGAATGGTTGATAGGCGATGAGCTATCACAAAAGCCGTACGACCACGAAGCAAGCGATCTAATGCCTTCTGAATAATGACCTCAGTGTAGGCATCGACACTAGAAGTAGCCTCATCAAGAATCAGGATACGCGGATCGCAAATTAAGCTACGAGCGAACGAAATGAGCTGGCGCTGCCCAATGGAAAGTCGCGCACCTCGCTCCTGCACTTCTGTATCATAGCCATTCGGCAACTGCATGATAAAGTCATGCGCACCGACTGCTTGTGCAGCCGCAATCACTTCTGCGTCGCTAGCCTCTGGCCGACCATAGCAGATATTATCGCGAATCGTACCGGAAAAAAGAAAAGTATCCTGCAGGACAATACCCAGCTGATCATGCAGTGACTTGAGCTGCACATCCCGTAAGTCATGCCCGTCTATCATGATTGCCCCTTCCTGCGGGTCATAGAAACGCGATAGCAGGTTGATAGTTGAGCTCTTACCGGCGCCGGTAGGCCCTACTAAAGCTACTGTTTGCCCCGGCGCAGCCTCAATATCGATTTCGTGTAACACTGGGTGTTCTGGATAATAGCCAAACGTCACCTTATCAAAAACGACGTGTCCCTTGATTGGCGGCAATTCATAGGCGTTGGGCATGTCTTTCACTTCCGGCTCCGTATCCAGCAACTCGAAAATACGCTCAATCGAGACGGTAGCTGACTGCCAAGTATTATATACCTGCGACAGGTCGCGAATCGGCATAAAGAACTGATTAACGTAGCTAGTGAAGGCATATACCGTACCCAAGCTCAGCATACCAACCCGGACTAGAGTGCCGCCATACCAAAGCACCATACAAACACCGACTGCACCAATAACATCAACTAAGGGGCCGAACAAAGACTGCAACCGCGCCGCCTGCATGTTGGCTTCCATGTAATCGGCATTCGTGGCATCAAAGCGTTCTAAGTTCTTATCTTCCCGCGTAAACGACTGTACCACCCGCACGCCCGAGATGTTCTCCTGCAAGTTGGCATTTACAGTAGCTATCTTGCGGCGCACCTCATGATATGCCCTGTGCATGCGCCAACGAAACTTAGTGGCCAGAAGTACCAAGAACGGCAAAGTGGTAAACGTTAGCAAAGACAAGCGCACGTTCATAGAAAGCATGATGCCGATAATGCCCAGTAAGCGAAAGACATCATTGACCACATTCAGAATCCCTGAAGATACGAGCTCGCTAAGAGCATTGACGTCGTTGGTTACGCGCGACATAATGCGGCCTATTTCAATTCGATCGTAGAAATTAAACGATAGCTTCTGGAGATGCTCAAAGAGCTGCTGTCTAATATTGAAAATGATATTTTGACCGGCCCAAGAAACAAAGTAGGTCTGCCAGTAGGTACACAGCCAGTTGACGATGTAAACTGCTAGATAAACCAGAGAAATGCGAGTGAGTCCAACAATATCTTTGTCTACCTTGATATAAGTATCGATAGCTTTACGCATCAATAATGGCGAAATCAAACCGGTGACTGAAACAGCGAGCATGAAGAACATACCGGCCAGAAGATGAGCAAGATAAGGCCTGAGGAAAGGTGCAATACGCCTTATTGCCATAGTATCTGGCCTAATATCGAGTGTGTCAGTATCAATTCCGCCATGTCTACCACCACCACGCATCAGTTACCGCCTCCTTCCACCTGCAGCAGTTGCAAACTCGCCTGCGTCGACTCCTCTTGTTTACGAAATTGCATATCATAGATCTCTCTATAGATACCGCCGGCCGCAAGGAGCGACTCATGATCGCCTTGTTCGACGATACGTCCATTGTCAAGTATGATGATTTGGTCCGCATTCTT
>DIPA01000047.1:5381-6940 GCA_002427055.1 Firmicutes bacterium UBA5500
ACAGTCGAAAGCCGTTGAGCAATGACAAAAGAGGTCCGGTTTTGCATAAGCACTTCTAGAGCCTGCTGAATCAGATACTCAGTTTCCGTATCAACACTAGATAAGGAGTCATCTAGGATCAAAATAGCTGGATCTAAGAGTAACGCCCGGGCGATAGCTAGCCGCTGCTTCTGCCCGCCGGAAAGACCGACACCGCGTTCGCCAACTAAGGAATCATACCCCTGTGGCAGGCTGACGATGAAATCGTGAATGCGGGCTGCTTTTGCGGCCGCGATAACTTCTGCATCAGACGCACCAAGACGTCCGTAAGCAATGTTCTCGCGAATCGTAGCTGAAAAAAGAAAGGTCTCTTGCAAAACAATGCCGATCTGACTACGCAAGGATTCCAAGGTAACATCGCGAATATCGATGCCATCAATCGTGATAGTACCTTCCGTTATGTCATAGAAGCGTGGCACCAAGTTGATTAACGTGCTCTTGCCCGAGCCAGTCCCGCCGAGCACGGCGATGCATTGCCCTGGCTTTGCATCAATATCGATATTGTGCAACACGCGATTGGCTCCATCATAGGCAAAAGAGACGTCGTGAAAGCGCACATGGCCAGTAATAGGTGGTAAAGCATATGCACCTGGGTTATCCTTTACTTCTGGCTGTGTGTCTAGTATCTCAAAGACACGTTGTGCTGCCGCCGTCGCTTGGCTATACATATTGACTAACCAGCCCAGCATGCGCACCGGTCGCACGAGTCGCCCCAAGAGAGCAGTAAAGGCTAACATCTGACCGAGAGATAAATGCCCCAGAATCACCTGACGACCGCCGTACCATAGAATCAATGTGGAACCAAGGCCAGTGATAAAAGACATCAGAGGAAAATAGAAGGCCCAAAGTCTCACAGTGACAATATTCTCTTCTAGGTAGCGCCAGTTCTTTTCTCGAAATTTAGCAACTTCGCGCTCTTCCTGGGCATACGCCCTGACAACCCGTACTCCTGCGATGTTTTCTTGCAGAGTCGTAGTCAACTCGGCCATTTCGTGCTGTATCAAACGGTAACGCGGACGCACCCGCGTATTAAAAGCAGCTACCGACATAACCAAAAATGGCATAGTGCCTAATGAAAGTAATGTCAGTTTCCAATCCATATTCAGTAGAGTAATCAACACAAAGGTAAAGGTAACGATGTTACCAACTAACCGCATACTGCCAAAACTAACAAAGCGGCGTAATTGTTCCACATCGGCCGTAGCCCGCGACATCAATTGCCCGGTTTGGGCAGTGTCGTAAAAACTGAACGACAAACTCTGCAAATGGCTATAAATACGATTGCGCAAATCATAGATGGTTTTTTGTCCTACCCATTCCATTATTAACCGTTCAGCGTAGTTAACTAAACCTTGAAAAATGGCCGCCACAACTACGGCCAGCGCCATCCAGGCTAATAGATGCCACTGACCATCTTCATAAACTGAGTCAAATGTCCATTGGATGATTTTCGGCTGCAGCATAACTAAACCAGTACCAATAAACATCAGGAGAACTGCGGCAATTATTCTTGGCCAATA
>DIPA01000112.1:0-400 GCA_002427055.1 Firmicutes bacterium UBA5500
CCCCACTTTTACTTGACAGGGTCCAAGAGTGCATTCGACTTGCGTCAGCTGGCCAAGGATATGCTAGTATAGGGGAGAAAGATAACAAGTTTGCTTTGCAAAGGAATGATGTCATAATGAGCCGTCGACTAGCGCGCGAGGTTGCCTTGCGTACACTTTTTCAACTCGATACTGGGCACATTACAGAAGCTGCTGCTTTCGAGTTCGCCTTGGAAACTACCCCATTAGCAGCTGGGCTGGTAGCTTTCGCTCGGGAATTAGTAACTATGGCTTTGAGCCATCAGGAAGCAAGTGATGCTATCATTAGCGCCAAGAGTGTAGATTGGGAGCTAAATCGATTGCCGCGTGTTGACCGTAGCATCTTACGTCTAGCTATCGGTGAGATGCTAGCTGCAAAAAA
>DIPA01000112.1:487-5690 GCA_002427055.1 Firmicutes bacterium UBA5500
GATGCTAGCTGCAAAAGAAACTCCTACGAGTGTAGTAATTAATGAGGCCGTGGAATTAGCTCATCGCTATAGTACGGAGGAATCTGGTCGCTTTATCAATGGCTTACTTGGCAGTGTTGCCAGGGATGAATAGATGTCAACGTTTTCTTACTTAGGTATAGATACGAGTTGTTATACTACTTCACTCGCTCTAGTAGACGAAGAGGGCAGTGTAATAGCCGACGAACGCACCGTACTGCCGGTGGCGCTTGGGGAGCATGGCCTGCGGCAAAGCGATGGTGTTTTTCATCATGTACGTCGGCTTAGTCAGCTGTTTCAGCAAATAGACTTACCAGCTAACATTGCAGCTGTAGGAGTTAGCTCTCAGCCGCGACCGAATCAAGGCTCCTACATGCCGGTATTTCTGGCAGGCTTAGCAGTCGGGGCAGGCCTGGCCAATATGGGGAAGATTCCTTTATATAAGTTTTCGCACCAGGAAGGTCACATCGCAGCCGGACTGCAGAATACTATTATGAGTGAAGATTTTTTGGCAGTGCACCTATCGGGGGGAACTTCTGAGGTGATACGGGTTACTCCACGTAGCGCCGGTACAGGTTTTTCCATTGAGTTGCTTACTGGGACGACTGACCTAAGTGCCGGTCAGATGGTTGACCGCGTTGGGGTGGCGTTAGGCCTACCTTTTCCAGCCGGTCCTCATTTGGAGAGGTTGGCCACACAAGCTAGCGGTACGCTGAGTTTGGCATCAGCTGCTACTTCTAGCGGCCTCAGTTTCTCTGGCCCCTGCAGTGCCGCCTTACGCTTAGTGGAACAAGGCGAAACGGCTGCGGAGGTCGCTTTTGCTGTACTACGAGTAGTAGCCAATTCATTGGAAAAAAGCTTGCGGCGTGTTGCCGATGAGCAGGGCTTAAATCATGTATTGCTAGTAGGTGGTGTGATCAGCAATCAGTTAATTCGCGAACGACTACAGCATCGCTTGGCTGGTAGATTGTCGTTACATTTTGCTGAGCCACGTTTGTGCACCGATAACGCGGTCGGAATAGCGCTATTGGCAAGAGCCCAACACCATGCTCATTGCTCTTAGCAGGATGTTTTTTGGGGGAGGGGTAGACTATGTCCAGGCTATTTTCAGTCAGTCAAGTTACTAATTACTTGCGTGCACTGCTCGATGGCGATGAAATCTTGTCGCAAGTCTTAGTGCAAGGGGAGATATCAAACTTTACGCATCATAGTTCTGGGCACATGTATTTTACCCTTAAGAATGCGAACAGCAGACTACGTAGCGTCATGTTCCGCAGCAATGCTAATAGCCTACAGTTTGTGCCGCAAGTAGGGATGAGTGTGATCGCGCAAGGGAATATCAGTATCTATGAACGTGACGGCCAGTATCAGCTGTATGTTAGTAGTATGCGACCGACCGGTCAAGGTAAGCTTTACTTGGCATTCTTGGATTTGAAGGAGAAGCTTGAGCGCGAGGGGTTGTTTGAGCCTGAACACAAACAACGACTGCCTTTTCTGCCAAAGACGATTGGTGTCGTTACTTCACCAAGTGGTGCGGCTTTACATGACATATTGAGTATTATTGAGAGACGTTATCCGCGTGCCCACGTTTTGGTGGCTCCGGCAATTGTACAGGGCGCAGAGGCTCCTGCTAGCATAGTGCAAGGTTTGGAGCAGCTAGGTCAGTTGCCTGAGGTAGACGTAATCATAGTTGGCCGTGGTGGCGGCTCGATAGAGGAATTATGGGCCTTTAATGATGAGCAAGTAGCTCGGGCCATTTTTAATTGTCCTAAGCCTGTAATTTCGGCCGTAGGGCATGAGACAGATTTTACCATTGCCGACTTTGTGGCCGACTTGCGAGCTGCGACACCTAGTGCTGCCGCAGAGGCAGTAGTCCCCATACTAGCAGAATTAGAGATGAGCTTGGTGGCTTGGCAAAACCGCTTGTCAATTGCTATGCAGAACGCTATTTTGCGCAAGGAGCATGCTGCTCAAGCCTTTAGTGCGCGCTTAGTCCAACAGCATCCAGAACGCAAGCTTGCGGAGCTTGTTCAGACTTTGGATGGGTTGGATGAGAGGCTGCTGCGGGCTATGAGTGATACCTTGACTGGTGCTGCTCAGCAAGTGCAAGCTTGTGCAACCAGTCTGCATGCCCTTAGTCCACTTGCAGTCTTGGCACGTGGTTACACCATTACTCTGAACCAGGCTGGTGACATAATTAGAGTGCCGAGCCAAGTCGAGGTTGGCGATAAGTTGGAGACGGTGGTAAACCAAGGACGTATTTATAGTAAAGTGATTTCTGTGGGAGGGATAGGGCATGTCACAACCGATAACGGAGACTGCATCTGGCCTCGGTTTTGAAGAGTGTTTGCAGCGAGTGCAGTCTGTTGTTGAGCAATTAGAGGGTGGTAATTTGTCATTGGAGAAGTCGCTACAGCTTTTCACTGAAGGTATTTCTATGGTGCGTCAGTGTCAAGCTCACTTAGAAGAGGCAGAAAAGAAAGTAGAACTCTTGCTACCCGAGAGGGGTAATGCTAGGCGGCCGCTTCCACTAGCTGAAGGATCCGATATAGGTGTTTGATCTAAGTAGCTATGTGCAGCAGCAAGCCGTCCTAGTCAATGCAGCGTTAGAGCACATCTTGCCTTCGCCCGAACAACAACCAGCCAAACTGCATACGGCCATGCGCTATAGTTTGCTGGCTGGTGGCAAGCGCTTGCGTCCGATTCTAGCCCTGGCTGCCGCTCAAGCAGTTAGCGACTGCGACAGCGAAAGCAAGAAAGTACTGCCGGCTGCTTGTGCCCTAGAATGTATACACGCCTATTCCTTGATTCACGATGATCTACCAGCTATGGATGATGATGATTGGAGGCGGGGTATAGCCACTAATCATAAAGTCTTCGGTGAAGGTATGGCAATCCTAGCTGGGGACGCGCTATTGACATATTGCTTTGAGATTCTAACGCAGCAGCTGGCTGGCTATCCCCCCGAGTTGGTGTTACAGGTAATAGCTGAGGTGGCGCGGGCAGCCGGATCACAAGGTATGGTGGGAGGCCAAGCTGCAGATATTCTCTGGGAGAAAAATCAAGAACGAGGCGGCAATCCGGTTGAGGTGCTGGATTACATCCACACTCATAAAACCGGGGCTCTGATAATAGCCAGTGTACGCACCGGTGCGATTTTGGCTGAGGCTGACCCTGAGCAGCTAACTGCGCTAACTGCCTATGCCAAGTGTTTGGGCTTAGCATTTCAGATTACGGACGATCTGCTGGATATTTTTGGAGATGAAACCAAGTTAGGTAAGAAAGTCGGTCAAGACGCTGCTTTGGGTAAGTTAACGTATCCAGCAGTGTATGGTGTGGCGGAGTCAAAACATCAAGTCAAGAGGCTCCTATCATCTGCTACTCAGCACCTACGTTGCTTCGGTGCAGGCGCTGACCCACTGAGGGCGCTAGCGGGGTACTTGGCTGAGCGGGAATACTAGGTGGCTAAGCGTAGCTGACTGGGGGTTATCTTCGTGCAAGATAGTTTCTTTAATATAACCCATAATGAAGTGCTGCAAGTAGCCTTATTAGCTTGGTTAGTGGCCCAGGTGGCAAAAACTCTCCTCTATTGGCGACAGGAGGGGCGTTTTAGTCTTGAAAGACTTGTGGGCTCAGGTGGTATGCCGAGTTCACATTCGGCTTTAGCTGTTGCCTTGTTGACCGGCGTAGGTTTGCGCGAAGGTTGGTCGGCAACAATCACAGCTGTTACTTTCGTTTTTGCTGTAATAGTCATGTATGATGCTGCCGGGGTACGTCGCTCAGCCGGGAAACAAGCCCGTGTGCTGAACAAAATTGTCAATGAACTGGCAGCGAATAAACCTTTGCGTGAAGAACGCTTAAAAGAGTTGCTCGGGCATACTCCCTTTGAAGTAATTATTGGCGCCCTATTGGGTATAGTTATTGCTCTCTGGCGCCTTCATTGAGGGTGGGTTAGAGAAAGGCTTGGTGATCTGTTTTGACAGCTATTTTGCCGACGATAACGTCTCCACAGATGCTTGCACAACTTACACCAGGGCAATTACGTATACTTGCTAAGGAACTGCGTGAGGAAATAGTTCGCGTCGTAGCGAAGAATGGAGGGCATTTAGCCTCCAATTTAGGTGTAGTTGAGCTTACTTTAGCACTACATTTGTCTTTTGACTTCACTCGCGATAGATTAGTGTGGGACGTTGGACATCAAACCTATGTACATAAGTTGATTACGGGGCGTTACAGGCAGTTTCCTACCTTGCGAAAACTGGGCGGCCTTTCAGGGTTCCCTAAGCCGGCTGAAAGCCCATACGATCACTTTGTTGCCGGTCATAGCAGTACTTCGATTTCTGTTGCTTTAGGTATGGCTGAGGCGCGTGATTTGGCCGGGGAAACGCATGAAGTAGTTGCCGTTATTGGTGATGGAGCCCTGACAGCCGGGATGGCTTGGGAAGCTCTCAATCATGTTGGTGATATTGGTAGTAAACTAATTGTGGTGCTCAATGATAATGAAATGTCTATAGCCAGAAATGTTGGTGCCTTATCGAGTTATTTGGCTCGCGCCCGTACGGCACCTGGTTATTTACGTACAAAGGCCGACATAGAAGCACTATTACAGCGAATACCTATAGTTGGTGGTCGGGTAGCGGAGGTTAGCGAGCGTTTTAAAGATAGTCTTAAATACTTCTTAGTACCGGGTATGCTGTTTGAGGAACTAGGATTTACCTACCTTGGTCCGGTTGATGGACATAACTTGCAGGCGTTACGTGACATGTTTGCTCTAGCCAAGGCTACGCCTGGGCCAATATTAATACATTGCCAGACAACTAAAGGTAAAGGTTATCGCCCTGCAGCTACTAACCCCGATCGCTTTCATGGTATTGGGGCCTTTAATCCGATAACTGGGGAGCCTTTGGCTAGGTCGAGCGCTCCTTCATATACTGAAGTGTTTAGCCGAACGCTGATAGACATTGCAGAGACAAACGAGAAAATCATCGCTATCACAGCTGCCATGCCTGATGGTACAGGTCTAGCCGACTTCTGTAAGCGCTTTCCCAAACGTTTCTTTGATGTAGGCATTGCTGAGCAGCATGCTGTAACACTGGCGGCCGGTATGGCAGCCAGTGGTCTGCGCCCGGTATTTGCTGTATATTCGACCTTTCTACAGAGAGCATACGATCAGATTATTCACGAT
>DIPA01000112.1:5798-6048 GCA_002427055.1 Firmicutes bacterium UBA5500
GTGCCTGTTGTGCTTGCTGTTGACCGGGCCGGCTTAGTAGGTGCAGATGGGGAGACGCATCAGGGCGTGTTTGACATGGCGATGCTAAGGCAGATGCCCAACATGACCGTAATGTTGCCACGTGACGGGCAGGAATTGGTCAATTTGCTGGCTGCTGCTTGCGAGTGTGCCGGACCAACGGCCGTCCGTTATCCGCGCGGTGCCACACCAGGTGGTGAGCTATTATCGCCGCAGCCGGTTGAGATTGGGC
>DIPA01000112.1:6156-7321 GCA_002427055.1 Firmicutes bacterium UBA5500
GAGATTGGGCGTGCGCAGTGTTTGCAGCGAGGCCAAAAAGTATTGCTGGTTAGCTGTGGTACAATTTGGGATGTTACTGAAGGTGTTATTGCCCACCTGCAGAAGGCCGGCCTGAAGCCGACTGTTTATGATTTGCGCTTTTTGAAGCCACTAGACATTGAGGTGGTTGCAGCGATGGGGCAACATCAGTTGACAGTTGTCCTAGAGGAGGGCATTATGGCTGGAGGATGTGGTTCAGCGCTCCTCGAAGCAGCTAGCATGGCAGGGATAAAGCATGAGACATTGCTATTTGGCATACCTGATACGTTTGTCCCTCATGGTAGTCGCAGCGAACTACTAGCTGCTTTGGGCTTAACAAGCGACATAATTGCTACACGTATCTTGGAGAAATTGGGGTTAAGAGCAGGATGATAATTAAGGAAAGATTGGACGTTTTGTTAGTACAACAAGGCTATTTCCCAACACGGCAGCGGGCACAAGGGGCTATTATGGCCGGCCTAGTGTTCGTTGAGGGGCAAAGAGCTGATAAGCCAGGTACCAAGTTTCCTGAGGACGTGACTATTCGGGTGCAGGGCCAGGAGCATCCCTACGTCAGCCGTGGTGGACTTAAGCTTGAGCGGGCTATTAAGCAACTTGGTTTTGACCCAGCGGGCAGAGTTGTAATTGACGTAGGTGCCTCCACCGGCGGCTTTACAGATTGTGCCCTACAGCATGGTGCTATACGTGTTTATGCTGTGGATGTGGGTTATGCTCAGTTGGCATGGACTTTGCGGCAGGATGAGCGAGTTGTTGTTATGGAGCGCACGAACGCCCGTTACTTGCAAGCCTCTGATTTCCCCGAGCGAGCTGATGCAGCTACGATAGATGTCTCGTTCATATCTCTAGGAACAATTCTGCCGCCTGTGGTAGAGCTTCTGACCCCCGACGGTGAAATTGTGGCGTTGATCAAGCCCCAATTTGAAGCAGGGCGCGAGAAGGTAGGAAAGAGAGGCGTGGTTCGGGAAGCAGCTACGCATAGACAGGTTATCCGACAGGTTTGGGACACTGCTGCTAGTCTAGGTCTGGGCCTCGTGGGGCTGACTTTTTCACCCATAACCGGTCCACAGGGTAATATTGAGTTTTTGGCTCGATTCAAAAGCGCAGCAGATGATATTGTTATAGAATG
>DIPA01000112.1:7391-8761 GCA_002427055.1 Firmicutes bacterium UBA5500
GCTCGATTTAAAAGCGCAGCAGATGATGTTGTTATAGAAGATCAAATCGCCAATGTTGTTGAGCTTGCTCATGCCAGTTTAAAGGGTTAGCAGGTTTGTTATCGTTTAAGGCGAATTGGATTAGGTAAGGGGGGGTGTTTATGGCAGTAGGGTTAATCCCTAATCTGCAGAAGCCGCTGGCCTTAGCAGCATGCCGCGAGCTCCTATCCTGGCTAGAATTAAAGGGAGTTAGGGTTTGTCTTAACACGGAGGTAGCAGCTCATTTACAACATACAGAGTTAGCAGCTGACGACGCGACCATGGCAGAGATCTGTAAGCTGATTGTTGTTCTAGGTGGCGATGGCACGTTACTAAGTGTAGTGCGTCGGCAACCGTTGCGTGGTCTGCCAATCCTAGGTATTAACCTTGGTAAGCTGGGCTTTCTTACTGAGATTGAACTAAAAAACATGTATGTGGGAATGGAGCGGGTTCTGGGCGGTGACTACTCAGTGCAGGAGCGAATGATGCTGCAGGTGAGAGTTCTGCGTAAAGGGCAAGTGGTGAATAATCTGCTCGCTCTTAATGAAGTCGTTGTCAGTAAAGGGGCTTTTAGCCGCATGCTTGAACTGAACATTGCCATCGATGGGCAATACATTGATCCCTTGCCGGCAGATGGTTGTATTGTAGCAACGCCGACTGGTTCCACGGCTTATAGTCTGTCAGCAGGTGGGCCGATCGTTGATCCTGACATTAGTGTGCTTCTGTTAACTCCAATATGCCCGCATAGTCTACATTCTCGCCCGATGGTGGTTTCGCCTGACAGTGAGCTGAATATTACCGTCCACGCCCAGCATGATGACATATTGCTGACTATGGATGGGCAAGAGTCTGTTCCCTTACAACTTGAAGATCAGGTAATCGTTAGCCGTGCCGATGCAGTGGCTCGCTTAGTAAAGGTATCTAAACATGGCTTCTATGATGTCTTGCGTCAGAAGTTGGGTGGTACTCCCTCGCGTTATAGAGAGGAGGGAAGTTAATTGCTGGCCAAACTAGTGGTGGAGAACTTAGCTCTGATTGATTATCTAGATCTCGACCTGGAACCGGGCCTGGTTGTCCTTTCAGGAGAGACAGGTGCCGGTAAGTCACTTGTTCTAGATGCTTTGTCGTTGATTCTCGGGTATCGCGCCTCAACTGATCTGATACGTAGCGGCGCTGAAAAGGCTACGGTTCAAGCCATTTTTACGGTAGGTGACTTGCCAGCGGAATATGCCAGCCTAGTTGAGGAAGGGCAGCTAATTATTGCGCGTGAAGTTAGTCTAAATGGTCGTAGTGTAGCTCGTATTAACGGGCAACTTGTTACTATCGGTACTTTGCGCGATTTGGGTAACTTA
>DIPA01000112.1:8859-11390 GCA_002427055.1 Firmicutes bacterium UBA5500
GGTAACTTACTGGTTGACCTGCACGGGCAGCACGAACATCAGTCATTGCTGCAGGTTGCTAAGCATCGAGAGGTGTTAGACCGCTTCGCCGGCCCACAGACCCTTGAGTTATTGGACAAGATTTTTGATGTTGCTAAGGCTTATCGTCAAACAGAAGCTAAATTGAAGGCCCTAATTGGCGATGGCAGGGAGCAGCAGCGGCGCCTTGAGATGCTGCGTTTTCAGCTAGATGAAATAGCGGCAGCTGCCCTGCAACCAGATGAGGAAGCAGACTTGCTGGTGACGCGGAAGCGTTTGTCCAATTACGAGCGGTTGCATAACGCGGTTAGTAAAGCTTATGCCCTCCTATACCAGGGTTCAAATGGTTTGCCTGCTGTCAGCGATCAACTAGCTGAAGCTGTTACAGAACTGATGCATGTGGAGCGCTATGATCAAGAATTATCTACTTGGAGCAAGACTCTGCAGGAAGCCCTCTATAACATCGAAGACATAGCCCGTAGCCTACGAGTTTATCAAGAAAGCCTCACTCATGATGCAGGTGCCTTACAGAAGGTTGAGCAACGGCTAGATTTGCTTAACCGCCTCAAGCGCAAATATGCCGATTCTGTAGAGGGAGTTATTGCTTACAGTAAGACAGTTGCGGAAGAGATCATGCGCATAGAGAATAGTGCAGAATTAGTGGCTAGTTTGCAGGCCGACTTAGCTAAGCAGGCTGCTATCTATCATACCTTTGCAGTTCAGCTCTCAGAACAAAGGCAGCAGGCAGCGCAGGCGCTAAGGCAACAAATGGGTGAGCAGTTAGCGGATTTGGGGTTGCCACATGCTGTTTTGGCTCCGGAGGTAAGAACTGCAGCGGAATCTAAGCCTCATCCGATGGGGCAGGATGAGGTTGAGTTCATGTTTAACGCCAATCCCGGTGAAACGCCAAAGCAGCTTATTAAGGTAATTTCAGGCGGCGAGATGTCGCGTGTGATGTTGGCTTTAAAAACATTGTTGGCTGAAAACGATCCGGTCGAGACCCTCATTTTCGATGAAATTGACTCTGGCCTAGGCGGCAGATTAGCGTTAGCTGTTGGAGAGAAACTGCGTGAACTAGCCACAAGTAGGCAAGTGATTTGCGTTTCTCACCTTGCTAGTATTGCTGCAATGGCAGATCAGCATCTTTTTATAAGCAAAGAAATTGAAGAAGCAGCAACTTATACCAAAGTAAGGGTATTAGAGGAACAAGAGCGGGTGGTAGAAATTGCCCGCATGCTAGATGGTCAGATGAGTGAAATCGCTCTCGAGCACGCACGGGAGTTACTTAAACCAAAACTGAATGGCTAAGAACCATCCTTAATAGGATGGTTTCTTTTGTTAACCGAAACTTGCATTTTCTTCACAAGATAGTTATGTTTACGTAAACAAGTTAAATATGCCACTCCATTTATGTAACCTTAACTGCATATGAGTTATGAACTGCGGACACCTTAAAGACAGAACTTGAGTCTGACTTGGTCGCAGTTCTTTTGTTTTTTTTTGCAACCGCGGTGTCTAACTTTTCCAGAAGGGGGTGTGCGTAGATTGAGCAAAAGACAGTGGCTGGGAGTCTTCCTGGCCTGTTGCCTGCTAGCATTTTGCTGGTCGCCATTCTTTCGCATTTGGGCTACTTTTCCCGGTGAGCTAAGAATTGTGGCCGGTTCTCCTTATCAACTACAATTGCCTCTGCCGTTTCGACTAAGCGTCAGTGCTGATAAAGCAGGAATGTTTATCAACGACACAGCCTTAGAACCCAACCAAACCATTGTGCAAAGAGGACGTTGCGCCTTGCTTTCTTCTGAGCCCACAGAAGTAAGACTCAAATTTCGTCTTTTTGGTATTTTACCCTTAGCCAGGTTGCGGGTTAGTGTGATAGAGCCGGTTGAAGTAGCGCCATCAGGGCATTCGATTGGAGTTACTGTTAGAGCAACCACCATGGTTGTCGGTCATGGCACAATCAAGACCGGTGAGGGGATGATGCAGCCAAGCAAAGAGGCTGGCTTGCGCCTGGGAGATCTGCTTTTACTGGTGAACAACTGCAAAAACCCTTCCGTAAAACAAGTTGCGCAGGAGGTGGAGCGTTCTGGTAAAGGCAAAAAGGCAGTAGCCTTAGCGGTTAAACGGGGCGAACAGGAGCTAAGATTCCAAGTACAGCCTGTCTATTGCATGGAAACCAATAAGTGGCGCATCGGATTGTATGTTAGGGATGATGCTGCGGGTGTAGGTACTTTAACGTTCGTTGACCAACAGAGCAAAACATTTGGCGCTTTAGGGCATATTATTGCTGATGCTGAGACGAATCAGGCCTTGGAGGTGCAAGAAGGTAAGATTGTCCGTTCACGTGTCACTTCAATTGAACAGGGCCGTACTGGTTTTCCGGGGGAGAAGCGTAGCATTATTGTTGATGAAGGCAAAGTGCTAGGACATTTCACTGCCAATACGGGAATCGGCATTTTCGGTGATGTTGTTGAGGATATTACGCTAGGCAATGACTTGATCCCGGTGGCGCTTGT
>DIPA01000112.1:11498-15762 GCA_002427055.1 Firmicutes bacterium UBA5500
GGTGGCGCTTGTCGATGAAATTGTCCCGGGGAAAGCGCAAATTTTAACCGTCATTGATGGAGAGAAAGTTGAGCAATTTGAGGTTACCATAGTACGGGTGATTAAACAGTTTTCACCTAGTGGTAAGGGCCTGGTAATTAGAGTCACGGACCCGGTTCTGCTGGAGAAAACCGGAGGCATTGTGCAAGGCATGTCAGGTAGCCCCATATTACAGAATGGACGTCTGGTAGGTGCTATTACACATGTGTTTGTCAACAAACCAGATTCAGGCTACGGTGTCTTCGCTGAATGGATGATCCGTGAATCGGGTTTGCTGGAAAAGCGAGAGGAATTGGTTCCAACTTTTTTCTATCGACGGTATTTGGGACAGACAGCGGGTTTATAACCCGCTTTTCTTTTTTGGTAGGCTGAAATATCAAAGTATTGGCAGGAGCCTGAGCCTTGTGTGTCGAATAGACAATAGTCAGCAGTTTTGGAGAGGGAGGGGCGATAAATTGGTGGGTGAAGAAAGGAATATTCGTATCCTGATCGTCGATGATAATCGCGACTTTGCCAAGATGGTGGAGGAGTTTTTATCTAAGAAGTCAGATCTGCAGGTAGTTGGCATCGGCTACAATGGTGCCGAAGCCTTGGAACTACTAGATGCAACGAAGCCCGACATCATGCTGTTAGACATCATTATGCCTCATTTAGATGGCATTGGGGTATTGGAGCAGCTAGCCGCAAGAGAAGGCCCTAAGCCGAAAGTAATTATGTTGACAGCTTTGGGGCAGGAGCAGATGACTAAGAAGGTCATCGAGCTCGGCGCAAGTTACTACGTATTGAAGCCTTTCAATCTTGAAACCTTAGTAACTCGTATTCGACAACTTGTTAGCAACGAGCCTATGGCAGTTGTAGCTGCATATAACGAACAGAAAGCTATCAATCTAGAAGCGAAGATTAGCCATTTCCTTCATGAACTTGGTATTCCAGCTAATATTCGAGGATACGTTTATTTGCGTACAGGGATCGGTCTGGTTACTGAAGAAAGTGAGTTGATCAACAGCATCACCAAGATTCTGTATCCGATGATTGCAAAAGAATATAACACTACCCCTAGCAGGGTGGAGCGTGCTATTCGTCATGCGATTGAGGTTGCCTGGGGGAGGGGGAGCATAGAGGCTATTAACCGGACTTTCGGCTTTACGGTCGATACGCGTCGTGGCAAACCAACTAATTCAGAGTTTATTGCCATGGTAGCAGACCGTATGCGCCTCGAGATGTCGTCTTAAACCAAAGCGATGATAAGCTCCGCGAGGGGCTTATTGCTTCGTACAGGTTGCTAACTGAAGATTAGCATAAATCATAAAGGGGGAGCGTATGTGCCCACGCAAACAAGCATACTAGCAATTAATCCGGGCTCTACTTCAACTCGGCTTGCCCTTTTTAAGTGTGCCGAACCTATTGAGTTGTTGAGTGTAGTTAACGTTAAGCATCCTACTGAGGAAATCAAGCAGTTTGCCGGTATTATTGATCAATACGAATATCGCCTGCAAAGCGCAGAGGCTTTCCTAGCCAGCAATGGCTCCTTTAATCTAGCTGCAGTAGTAGGACGTGGAGGTCTGCTGAAGTCGATCGCTAGTGGGACTTACTTGGTCAACGATGCTATGGTTTCGGATCTTAAACAGGGAATTCAGGGCCAACATGCCTCTAATCTAGGTGGCCTACTGGCAAAAGGTATTGCTGATCCTAGAAAGATTCCTGCCTTTATTGTTGATCCGGTATCTGTTGACGAATTCACCCCGATTGCTCGTTTATCAGGCTTGCCACAGGTTAAGCGCGTTTCCTTAGGACATTCTTTGAACGTACGTGCTGTGGCGCGCCGAGTTGCGACTAGCTTTGGCAAACAGTTATCCGAGGTCAATTTTGTAGTAGCCCATCTTGGGGGAGGAATTTCTGTAGCCCCGGTGGAAAGAGGGCATCTCTTAGATTACAACGATGCTAACCAGGCGGGACCTTTTTCACCTGAACGCGCAGGAAGTCTACCAGCTGCTGATGTAGTAACACTCGCTTTTTCAGGTAAATATACTTTGGCTGAGATAAGAAAGCTCTTTAACGGTCAGGCCGGACTGGTTGGTTACTTAGGTAGCAATGATGCACGTCAGGCTGTAGAACGAGCAGAGGCTGGCGATTCCAAAGCTGCTTTGGTCCTTGATGCTATGGCGTTTCAGATTGCGAAGGAAATTGGTGCCATGGCTACTGTGTTGTCTGGTAGGGTGGACGGTATCATCTTGACGGGTGGTTTGGCTTACGCCGCTTATTTGACTAGTCGTATTACTGATTATGTGAATTATATAGCTCCGGTTTATGTTGAACCAGGAGAAGATGAGATGAAAGCTTTGGCTGAGGGAGCTTGGTTAGTGCTTTCTGGTCGCGAACCGATAGCAGAATATAGGTAGTCTATTCACTACAAGGAGGACTCATAATGCTGACAAGTTTAGACGCAATTTTAGCAGCCGCTAAGGCTACGGGTGGACGCAAGAAGATCGCAGTGGCGGTCGCTCAAGATCCTGAAGTTATCACTGCCATTAAAGGTGCCTATGAACTAGGTATTGCAACAGCTATTTTGGTTGGCGATGCCGAAGGCATTAGGGCTGCTGCACAAAAGGTAGAGTTTGATCTAGATCAGGTTGAAATTGTGCATGAGCCTAATCCTATTCAGGCAGCGCGTAAGGCTGTAGAGTTGGTACACAATGGTCGGGCGCAGATGTTGATGAAAGGCTTGTTGAATACGGCCGATATTTTGCGTGCCGTCTTGGACAAGGAAATTGGTTTACGAACGGGGCGTGTGCTCAGCCATGTTGCCGTCATGGAGGCACCGGGATACGGTCGCTTGTTGTTGATGACCGACGGTGGGATGAATATTGCCCCCGATCTGAAGCAGAAGGCTCAGATGATCGAAAATGCAGTAACAGTTGCTCATAAGCTGGGTATAGAGTGTCCTAAGGTGGCCGCAATTGCAGCTTTTGAACAAGTCAACCCAGCTATGCCAGCAACGGTGGAAGCAGCTTTATTGGCTAAGATGGCCGACCGCGGTCAGATTAAGCATTGTATTGTAGATGGTCCGATTGCGCTTGATGGGGCTATTTCGCCAGAAGCAGCTGCTCACAAAGGTATGCAAAGCCCAGTTGCTGGACAGGCGGATATATTATTGATGCCTTACATCGAGGTGGGCAATGCCATGTACAAAACACTCGTCTATTTAGGGCATGGTCGAGTTGCCGGAGTTGTAGCTGGAGCTGCAGCTCCTATTATCTTGACATCACGTTCAGACACGCCGCAGGCGAAACTACATTCCATAGCAATTGCTGTACTGATGGCAGAAGGAGCGTAGCCTATGCACAAACTGCTGGTTATTAACCCCGGCTCAACTAGTACAAAAATAGCTGTGTTTCAAGACGAGCAGCCGATTTTTGACCGTGCACTCAGACACTCTCCCCAAGATATAGCACATTTTGAGCGCATTTATGATCAGTATAAATTCCGCGAGGCTGCGGTACTCGCGGCATTAGCGGAGGTAGATGTGCAGGTAACCGATCTTTCCGCTATTGTAGGCCGAGGTGGTTTGGTTCGCCCTATTCCGGGCGGTACCTATTTGGTCAACGAAGCCATGGTGGCTGATTTGCGTGTCGGATACAATGGCGAGCATGCATGTAACCTAGGCGGGCTCTTAGCCTACGATATAGGAAGGAAGTATGGCCTACCGGCCTATATTGTGGACCCAGTAGTTGTGGACGAACTACAGGACGTAGCGCGTTTGTCAGGGTTACCACTTATTGTTCGCAAAAGCATTTTCCATGCGCTAAACCAAAAAGCAATAGCTCGTAGGGCTGCTAATGCGCTAGGTAAAGAGTATGAAACTTCTAGACTCGTTGTAGCTCACCTGGGTGGCGGTATCTCGGTAGGAGCTCATGAATATGGTCGGGTGATCGACGTTAATAATGCGCTAGATGGAGAAGGTCCTTTCTCGCCAGATCGGACTGGCGGGCTCCCAGCTTTTGAGTTAGCACGACTCTGCTTATCGGGTGACTATAGTGAAAGCCAAGTGCGTAGATTGCTTATCGGAAAGGGCGGTCTCGTTGCTTATTTGGGAACACATGACGCTCGGGACGTAATACAGCGCATTGCTAACGGGGATGAGCAAGCTAGGTTAGTTTACGAGGCTATGGCATACCAAATTGCCAAGGAAATTGGCAGCGCAGCTACTGTATTGCGTGGGCAAGTT
>DIPA01000112.1:15877-21317 GCA_002427055.1 Firmicutes bacterium UBA5500
GCAAGTTGATGCTATTGCGTTAACGGGTGGTTTAGCATACGACCAAAAGTATCTTGTTGAATGGGTTCGTGAAAAGGTGCAGTATATTGCTCCTGTGTTGGTCTATCCGGGTGAGGATGAGTTGCTGGCTTTGGCGCAAGGGGCCTTGCGAGTGCTTAAGGGACAAGAGGAAGCACTTACTTATGTTCCTTGAATACAATCTTAGAAGGGTTTGACAACATTGCACTTTAGTAATAAGCGTATCGTTCTCTTTGTTGGCGGTTATGGGAGCGGTAAAACTGAGGTTGCTGTTAACTACGCCCTACAGTGGAGCAAGACTACTGATAATCTATCTATCGTCGACTTGGATATCGTAAACCCTTATTTTCGCTCCCGAGAACAGCACCAACTGGTTACTTCTGCCGGTATCAACGTAGTAGCCCCTTATGGAGCTTTAGCTACCGCAGACCTGCCAGCTTTGCCACCGGAAATTGGGGGAGTGTTGCAAGATTCGGAACGCAACGCAGTCTTTGACATCGGTGGTAATGATGTTGGTGCCCGGGTATTAGGCCGCTATCGCAAGATGGTACCGGCTGATGATTACGAGATGTATTTTGTGCTAAATGCGAGCCGCCCGTTTTCTCAAGCGGTGGAACCGGCAGTTGCCCTGTTGCGCTCTATAGAACGGACAGCACGTTTATCAGTCACTGGCTTGATCAACAACACCAACTTAATGCACTTCACTGATATCCCCTTACTGCAAAAGGGGGAGGATCTTGCCTTAGACATCGGAAAGGCAACTAGTTTACCGCTTGTCTTTAATGCTGTGGAGCAGAACTTGGCTAGTGAAGCCGCAGCATTTCTAAGCGCCCCCGTTTTGCCACTTCAGCTTTATATGAAGCGGCCTTGGGAATAGAAGCATCGTACTATCAAGCTGTAAAGGAGGTATTATGGAGACATGCCTAAAGTGACTTTTAGAGAGGACCGCTGCAAAGGATGCGAGCTTTGTGTTTCAGTTTGCCCGCGTAAGATTATCGTCATGTCAGAGGGTATGAATAAAAAAGGTTTCCATTATGCGACTATTACTGATCAGTCAAAGTGTCTCGCTTGTGCCTTTTGCGCACGTATGTGTCCTGATGCAGTAATCGAAGTAGAGAAATAGGTACCGAAGGAGGTTTAGCAAATGGGTGAAAAGATCCTAATGAAGGGCAATGAGGCCATCGGTGAAGCCGCTATCAAGGCTGGTTGCCGTCATTTTTTCGGCTACCCAATTACACCGCAGAATGAGCTGCCCGAGTACATGGCTCGGAGATTACCAGAGGTCGGGGGAGCCATGGTACAGGCCGAGAGCGAAATTGCAGCTATCAACATGGTCTACGGAGCCGCTGGTGCTGGGGTACGTGTTATGACCTCATCTTCTAGTCCCGGAATCAGCTTAAAACAAGAAGGTATATCTTATATCGCAGGAGCGGAGTTACCTTGTGTGATTGTCAATATGGTGCGAGGTGGCCCTGGTTTGGGTGGAATTCAGCCGGCGCAGGGTGACTACTGGCAGGCAACTAGAGGTGGCGGGCACGGCGATTACCGAGTATTGGTCTTAGCTCCGGCCGGTATCCAAGAAATGGTTGACGTTGTGCAAGACGCTTTTGACCTTGCGGACAAGTATCGGAACCCAGTTATGATCCTAGGTGATGGCATGATGGGGCAGATGATGGAGCCGGTTATGTTCCGGGATGAAGCCGTAACCAAATTGCCTGAGAAGGATTGGGCTACAACCGGCACACGACACCATCCAGGGCGACGCAACGTTATCAACTCTCTTTATTTGCAGCCCGATCGTCTAGAGGAACACAACGACCACTTACAGCGCAAGTATGCTGAGATCGAGGCCAATGAAGTGCGTTATGAAGAGGTTGATGTCGAAGGGGCTGAACTCGTAGTCGCCGCTTATGGAACAACTGCTCGTATTGTACGCTCTGCTATGGAGGCAGCAAAGCAAGCAGGCCTACGGGTTGGACTAATTCGACCTATTACTTTGTGGCCTTTCCCCGTTGAGCCCTTTGAACGGGCTGCTGAACACGCCAAGGCTTTTCTGAGTGTTGAGATGAGCGCCGGGCAGATGGTGGAAGACGTTCGCTTGGCCGTTAACGGTAAGAAATCTGTTCATTTCTATGGACGTACAGGCGGTATGGTGCCTACGCCAGAGGCGGTTCTGGCTAAGTTTAAGGAGATATTGGGAGGGGAAGCATAATGGCTAAAGTATTTGAGCGTCCGAAAGCTCTAGCCGATGTTGTCACCCACTATTGTCCCGGTTGCACCCATGGAATCATCCATCGCCTAGTGGCAGAAGCCATCGACGATTTGGGTATCTTGGATCGTACAATCGGTGTGGCCCCTGTGGGGTGTGCAGTTTTGGCTTACAATTACTTTGAATGTGATATGCAGGAAGCAGCGCATGGGCGAGCACCGGCCGTCTGTACTGGTATTAAGCGAGTACGTCCAGAGGCAATTGTGTTTAGCTATCAAGGCGACGGGGACCTAGCTTCTATCGGAGCCGGTGAAATTGTGCACGCAGCCGCTAGGGGAGAGAACATTACTGTTATCTTTGTGAACAACGGGATTTATGGCATGACGGGTGGTCAGATGGCTCCCACTACCCTTGTTGGTCATAAGACAACTACCTCACCTTATGGACGAGATCCGAAATTACAAGGATACCCTGTTCGTATAGCAGAGATGTTAGCTACTCTAGATGGCCCTGCTTATATTGAGCGTGTAGCCGTATATACACCACAGTTGGTCATGAAAGCTAAGCAGGCAATTAAGCGTGCTTTTGCTAATCAAGTAGAAGGTAAAGGCTTTAGTTTAATAGAAGTTTTGTCTACTTGTCCTACTAACTGGGGTATGGCACCCGTAGATGCACTAAAGCGCGTGGCTAACGAGATGGTGCCCTATTATCCCTTGGGCGTTTACAAAGATATCGACGCAAAGGGGGAAGACAAATGACGCATGAGATGATCCTTGCTGGTTTCGGTGGCCAAGGTGTCATGCTCATGGGCCAGATGTTGGCCTATGCTGGTATGATAGAAGGCAAGCATGTTTCTTGGCTTCCTTCCTATGGCCCGGAGATGCGGGGTGGCACTGCTAACTGTGCCGTCGTCGTTTCTGACCAGCCGGTAGGCAGTCCCTTGATTACACGACCTAGTATCGTTGTAGCCATGAACTTGCCCTCACTAGATAAGTTTGAGGGAAGCATCAAGCCTGGCGGGCTATTGATCTATAACAACTCGTTGATTGCCAGTAAGCCCGAGCGGGACGATATTACTATATTACCTGTACCAGCTAATGAGATTGCCAATGAATTAGGCAGTGACCGTATTGCTAATATGGTAGTACTTGGAGCCCTATTGGGAACCACACCGATGGTCGAGACGCAGTCTATTCTGGCTGCTTTGCGTCACGCTTTGCCACCACATCGGCATAATCTGTTACCGCTCAACGAGCAAGCGATCAAACGTGGCCAGGAACTTGCCAAACAGTAATATGAACATGCTCGGGAACTCACCACTTGTTGGTGAGTTCTCTTTTTTATGCCCTTTGTCTACAAAGCCTTCAACGTATACAGCATCTTAATGCTAGTGAAACTGATTTAGGCTGTAGTTATGATATACTATACTGCGTTAGTTATTATTGCGAGTAGCTATGGTAGAGACTTAAGACCATAAATCGACTGACAGACTTACAAGGAATTGACTACTTTGGCCTTAGCGGAGGAATGAAAATGACAGAAAGAAAGAGAGTCTACCTGTATTTTGTGGTTAACTTTCTATACCTGATGGCTTGTAATTTCGCTCATCCCGTAACACCGACGATTATTCAACAACGAGGTTTCGGTGACTATATGTTTGGAGTTGCATTGGCCGCAATGATGCTGGCCAACTTCTTTTTTTCTCCATTCTGGGGTAAGCTCGTGAACTTTCTTTCCAGCCGTAGGGTGATTCTCATTTGCAGCCTAGGATATGCGGCTGGACAAGCAATGTTTTTCATGGCCAATACTGAAGGGACGATGGTTGCGGCGAGAATGTTTGCTGGGGTATTTGTAGGCGGTGTTTTTACTGCCTTTCTTACCTATTTGGTCAATACTTCTCCTGATCATCAGAGAAGCAATTACTTGACAATAGCTGCTACGATTCAAACAGTAGGTAGTGCGTTTGGGTATTTTGTAGGTGGTATGCTTGGAGAAATTAACGTAAGCGTAGCCATCATAGCGCAAGTAGTAACTCTCGCTGGGTGCGGCATACTGTTCTATTTTATCTGTGAGGATGATGCTGCCAGCAAGATTGAAGAGGTTAGACTGAAGGATTTGGCTAGAGAAGCCAATCCTTTGGTTGCTTTCTTGGATGGTAAAAGTATTCTGACCCCGCTGCTTGTTACCTTACTGGTTGTCGGTGCGCTATCCGGTCTGGGTAATAGCGCTTTTGATCAGAGTTTCAATTACTATTTGAAGGCACAGTTAGGCTTGTCTTCCGGTTACAATGGTGCAATTAAGGCAGTGATTGGTTTTGTCTGTTTAGCTGCGAACAGCACCCTTGGTCTATGGTTGATCAACAAGACTGATATACGGCGCTCTTCTATCTATGTTTATCTTCTCTGTTCCGTGTCAATGGTAGGAGTCGTATTGTTTGATGCTATTGTTCCTTTTGTAGCTGCAAACGTCATCTACTTTGGTTTCTTTGCCATAAGCGTGCCGCTTACTCAGAGCCTGGTTGCCAATATGGGTAAAGGCAAAGATAGTAACCTAATCATGGGCTATTTCAATGGTCTCAAATCTTTGGGGGGCATCTTCGGCGCATTTTCTGCCGGCCTGCTTTACACAATTAACCCTAAATGGCCGTTTATCTTAGGACTTGCGGCTTTTGCCTTTGCTACAGTTGTCTCCGCTTACCATTACTACCTTAGTGACCACAAGGTCAGTGTGAGAGAGGCAACCTGTCACACAGATAGCTAGGTTCTCTCTAGCCCGCAAGTGTAATGAAACGTAATCGGCGTATATGATCAACCTCGAGGCAAGCGAGTCGCTTGCCTCTTTTGCAAGAAGGGGCTGTTCTGCAGCCCCTTCCCTTTTGGGTTTGGGAGCAGTTCTGTATACATTAATTGCGCAATAGGTTAAGTAATCGTTGCAGTGAAATGTTACCATAAGTTTGGCTCAGCCAATGCAGACGTTCCAGCACTTCTCTTTTGCTACCTATGAACCAACATGCGTTCTTTAAGATCAACTGTTGCATGTCAGCCCTCCCAACATTGTTTTTCCTAGTCTATGTTGGGAGTCAAAAGATATACCCCTTGAGGTTTTATGCACGGTTTCTCCTCGTTATCCTGTTTCCGCACAGCTGGCTTCTAAATTTTAAATACAAGCATAAGTTGTTATAGACAAGCAGGTGAGAGGTGAGAGCGATGTATC
>DIPA01000112.1:21415-26462 GCA_002427055.1 Firmicutes bacterium UBA5500
GCGATGTATCGAGTGCGGCTAAGACAGCACTTAGAAGAGCACTTGCTAAGTTATTTTTTCGTTGGCGTATTATTCGTAGTGGCCATAATCTTTGGAGCTATTGCGGTAAAGGCACTCACGTTTAGCCAAAAGCAGGAGCTACTTACTTTCTTGCGCCAGTTTTTTGCTAGTGGGATCGCCGTGCCGACCGGATCAGCCGTTTTCATGCAAACGTTAACGGCTAATCTACAGCTTGTTGGCTTGCTTTGGCTGATGGGCGTCCTAGTCTTTGGCCTACCGGTTGTAATAATCATTGTTTTTTTTCAAGGCTTTGTCCTAGGTTTTTCTGTTGGTTTTTTGGTCCATCAAATGGGGGCAAAAGGCTTTTTCCTAGCAGCTTGCTCCATATTACCACACAATTTTTTACTCGTTCCAGCAATACTCGCCATGTCAGCATTAGCAATTCATTTTATTTTCCAAACCCTACGACCTGCATTACGACCGCGTCGTATCAGTTATCGCCAGCGGTTTGCTCAATATAGTGGTAGCTTTCTGCTGCTGGGCTTGGGCGTCTTCATCGCCAGTGTGATTGAAACCTGGTTCTCGCCCTTACTGGTCAAGTTGATCGCTCGCTTCTTCTGAGATGGTTATATTTGGCTGCAAACTGGCAACGTATCTGTGTACCGAGACTTGCTCATCTTTGCTATAATTAACGCAAGGAGGCAGAGACGTGCAACGTTTGATTAGCGTAGTTTTGCTCGTGGCATTGGCGTTTATTTCATTCACCTCACCGAGTGAGGCTACTGTTCAGCCTAAAGTAGAGGGCCAACCGAAGGCTACTGCCCTGCCGACGATATCAGCTCAAGCTGCTGCCATATTTGATTTGACGACTGGTGAGGTATTAGCTGGCATCAATGCTGGGCAAAAAGTTTTTCCGGCTAGTACGACAAAGGTACTGACAGCTTTATTAGCGATTGAGCTAGGGGAACTGACGGATATGGTGACTATCAGCAAGCTAGCAGAGCAGCAGGAAGGTACAGCTCTCTATTGTAGGGCAGGAGAGCAATATTCGTTTCAAGATTTACTATATGCTCTGTTAGTTCTCTCAGCCAACGATGTAGCTGTTGCACTGGCAGAGCATGTGGCAGGCTCGGTAGAAAGTTTTGCGCAGCTAATGAATGATAAAGCGTTAGCCTTAGGAGCGAAGAATAGTCATTTTGTAAACCCTAACGGCTTGCCTGACCCAGATCATTATACAACTGCTGCCGATATGGCCAAGATCTTCGTGGCAGCTTATCAACAACCATTGATTAGGGAGATAACTGCAACACGGGTATATTACATTGATCTGCCATCAGGCGAACGTCGTGCACTCGTCAATGGCAATAAGATGTTGACGGAATACTCGGGGACACTAGGAGGTAAGACTGGCTATACGAGTCAAGCAGGAAATTGTCTAGTTACTGCGGCTCAATCTGGTAGTCTTAAACTGGGTGTGTCAGTATTTAAAGCTCAAGGGAAAGCTGTTTGGGATGATGCTCGCGCATTGCTAGATTACGGCTTTTCCCATTGGTGCAATCTTGCGCTCATCCACAGAGAGCAAGTAGTTACCGCTATGTCTGCTCGCTACGGCACCGACGTTTTGTTGCGCTCTGGAGATGAACTGCAGATTACCCGCACAAAGGGTGATGAAGAGTTACCTGTTACGTGGGAGTTGTCACTGGACAAGCCACTACAGGCTCCACTAGAGGCAGGCCAAGTTGTGGGGCATGTAACGTATTTTGTGGCCGGTGAAGAAGTTGGTGCAGTAAGGGCATGTGTAGCCCATGCGGTGCCGAGAAATTGGTATACCTATTGGGAAGTAGGATTGGCAATCGGTTGTATTGCCATATCATGGCCCCTTATTGAGGGTAGAGCTAAGCGGTCTGCTGCGAGACAGCCTGCTGCTCCAAAGAGGAGGTAATCAATGGTGGCCCGTCGAACATTGGGCATTTTGTTTGGTGGTCGTTCTGCTGAGCACGAAGTTTCCGTACAATCGGCCGCGTCTATATGGCGAGCGGTTGACCGCAGTAAATATGAAGTTGTGCCAATTGCAATTAGTAAAGCCGGTAAATGGACGGCTGGCATGAGCCCCTTGGCCGTCCTTGAGGTAGGGGCGGTTGTCCCGGAACCGGAACAAGCCCAGGATCCAGCCTGCGCCTTAGCTGGGGTGGATATTGCTTTTCCAGTTCTGCATGGTCCTTATGGTGAGGACGGTACTATTCAGGGTATGCTGGAGATCTTAGATATCCCTTATGTTGGAGCGGGTGTTTTAGCTTCATCGCTATGCTTGGACAAGGCGATGGCCAAACTTGTTTTCGCTCAATGTGGATTCCCTCAAGGGCCATTCTTAACCTTTCATCGCAACTACTGCCGCCAACAACCGGCCGCTGTACTTAGGGCAGTTGAAGATCAGCTAGGCTTTCCTTGCTTTGTTAAGCCTGCTAACATGGGTAGCAGTGTAGGTATTAGTAAGGTACATATTCCAGATCGATTACCACAAGCTCTCGAATTAGCTGCTGACTATGACAGCAAGATTGTAATTGAAGCATTCATTGATGGACGTGAGATAGAGTGTAGTGTTCTCGGCAATGAACAACCGATGGCTTCTGTTCCCGGAGAGATCTTGCCGGATGCAGAGTTCTACGATTATCAGGCCAAATATGTGAGTGATTCTCAGGTGCTCATACCGGCTCCACTGACACCTCAACAGGTGGCTAATGTGCAGCAGTTGGCTATTGACGTTTTTACGGCAGCAGGTTGCTCAGGCTTAGCACGAGTTGATTTCTTTTTGCGCAATTCGGATGGGCAGCTTCTACTGAATGAGGTAAATACGATGCCAGGTTTTACTCGTATTTCTGCCTACCCCAAACTTTGGGAAGCGAGTGGTTTGGCATATTCCCAGCTAGTTGATGAGCTAGTGGTTTTGGCTTTAGAACGTTACGCTGAAAGACGTTAAGAGCTCAAATGTCCGCAAGTCAACGATAGGTCGAACTTTTTGTGATGGCATGACGCTTGGACATCTCGCATATATATTTGTAAACGCCCTGGGCCAGAGGCAAGGGGACGGGAGGCGAGCGTCATGTTTGTGTTGACCATTGGGCCTATTGGTAGGAGTTGGGGGAAGGTGCTGCGGTTTGCGGCTATCATTATCGTCTTGCTACTCATCGTCCTCATTGCGTGGCGAGTTTTGGGGACTATGACTGCAAATGTGGAGCAAGGTTCTACCCCGGGAGTTATATCGGAGACAATGTCTAGATGGGGAGAACAAGAGGCGGGCAACTTTTGGCAGCGATGGCTTGGTAGCCTTAAGCAGTGGTTTCGGTTCGGTTTCTAGTTAGCTGTAAGGCCACCCTGATGAGTGGGTGGCCTTAGCTTTTTGTCATCTTGACATAACATGATTCATTAGCAGGATTTAGCTATTGCTACGTGGAATACTAACACTTACTACGGTGCCATAATTGCACAGGGATATTTGGAGGAACGCATGGAGCAACAGATCGAAGAGTATTTAGCTTATCTAAGCGTGGAACGGGGTTTAGCTCAGAATACACTGGATGCTTATGGACGGGATTTGAGAGCCTACGCTCGTTTTCTTCAGCAGCATAACTTCACCTCTTTTCGTCAGACAGAAAAAGAGGCGGTGCGTGCGTATCTGGAGCAATTACATAACCTAGGTAGGGCGTCCTCCACTATTTCTCGCAATTTAGCAGCGATAAAATCCTTTTATCAGTTTCTAGTTAGAGAAGACTTGCTGGCTACTGATCCTACGTTGCACCTAGATTCTCCCAAGGTGGCTAAGCGCTTACCGCGGGTTTTGAATCTGAGCGAAGTTGAAACCTTGCTTAACCAACCTAGCTTGGAAGATGCGCACAGCGTTCGCGATAAGGCTATGTTGGAAGTAATTTATGCCACGGGTATTAGGGTGAGTGAGTTGGTTTCCCTGAATGTTCTCGACATAAATTTGGAAACTGGCTATTTGCGGTGTATCGGAAAAGGTAGTAAAGAGCGTATTGTTCCCTTGGGTTCGGTTGCTATTAAATATCTGGAGCTATACTTACAAACGGCACGCCCGGAATTGGTCAAGCGTAGTTCTGAAACCGCATTATTTGTCAACCATCATGGTCGCCGCTTAACCAGGCAGGGGTTCTGGAAGATTGTTAAGCATTACGCTAAAGAGGCTGATATTGACGAAAATATCACCCCCCACACGTTGCGACACTCTTTCGCGACCCACCTGCTAGAAAATGGCGCTGACTTGCGGTCAGTACAGGAAATGCTCGGACATGCCGATATTTCTACTACACAGATTTACACGCATGTTACTCGTAATCGACTTAAGGAAGTATATCGTAAATCTCATCCGCGTGCGTAACCATAGCTACCTGTTTCCAACAAATCGTATGGCCCGCTAAGACGCTTAGGAGCGAATCGGGCTTGATTTGAGGGGAGCAGGTTTTTGATTTAGTAAGGAGATGAAACTAGTGTCAAGGGTGATCATTATCGTCTTAGATAGTTTGGGTATAGGAGCATTACCGGACGCGCATCTTTTTGGGGATGCCGGGAGTAACACCTTGGGGCATATCCTCGACGTCTCTCCTGTTGCTCTACCCAATTTGCAGAAGTTAGGGCTAGGTAATTTGCTTGAACACCCGCATCTGGTACCAGTACCTAAACCGCAGGGCTACGTACTACGATTGGCCACTTTATCGCCGGCCAAAGATACCTTGACTGGGCATTGGGAAATGATGGGGTATCCTCAAGCAGAACCTTTTGGCACATATCCGCAGGGCTTCCCAGATAGTGTGATCCGTTTTCTCAGGGAGGTGAGTGGCCGTGAGATTATCGGCAATATCGCAGCCTCTGGCACCGAAATCATACGCGACCTCGGACCGGAACAGCAGCGCACAGGTGCGCTAATTGTTTACACCTCTGCTGATAGCGTTCTTCAGATAGCTGCTCATGAAGAGGTCGTGCCGCTTGAGGAATTATACCGTATTTGCGAGCTTACCCATGACTTCATGCTACA
>DIPA01000112.1:26534-27263 GCA_002427055.1 Firmicutes bacterium UBA5500
TATGCTACAGTCGGAGCACAAGGTCGCTAGAGTTATTGCGCGACCGTTCATAGGCGAGCACCCTAAGTACCAACGAACCAGCCGACGTCGAGATTTTTCCGCCAGCCCAGGCTACACGCTTTTGAATCGGATTACAGAGTCAGGCGGGCAGGTATTCGGGGTAGGGAAGATTCATGATATTTTCGCGGGAAGTGGTATCACTAAGAACCAAAAAACAGCGAACAACCAAGCAGGCATTGAGGCGACTCTCCGCTTGATTAAGGAAGGTGAGGGGAGCCTTATCTTCACAAATTTGGTTGATTTTGATTCCCTCTATGGGCATCGCAACGATGCTAAAGGTTATGCAGTCGCTTTGCAGGAATTCGACCAAGCACTGCCTGATTTACTAACTGCATTAACTGCTGATGATCTGCTGATTATTACGGCCGATCATGGGTGCGACCCAACTACGCCTAGCACTGACCATTCACGGGAGTATGTGCCAGCCATTGTCTACGGGCGCAAACTTGCTCGCGGCGGCAGGTTAGCCGATGCAGATAGTCTTTGCTCGATAGGTCATACAGCGGCTGTGTGGCTGGGGCTGACCCCACTTGCCTGCGGTCAGAATATTTTGGAAGGTGTGTAGCAATGTTAGCTGTAGAGGTTATAGCAAAAAAGCGTGATGGATTGGAGCTTAGTACTACAGAACTACAGTGGCTTGTTGCGGAATTTTTGGCTGGTAGGGGGCCC
>DIPA01000112.1:27420-29382 GCA_002427055.1 Firmicutes bacterium UBA5500
GGCTGGTAGGGTGCCCGATTACCAGATGTCCGCTTGGTTGATGGCTGTTTATCTGCGGGGCATGACTGTGGCAGAAACAGTTGCCTTGACGGAGGCCTTTTTGGCATCTGGGCAGCAAATGGATTTACGCTCTTTGCCGAGACCGACTGTTGACAAACATAGCACTGGTGGAGTGGGCGATACGACTAGTCTAGTCTTAGCTCCTTTACTGGCAGCTGCTGGTTTAATTGTTGGCAAGCTAACTGGGCGCGGACTCGGACATACTGGAGGTACCATTGATAAGCTAGAAAGTATTCCAGGGTTTACTACGGAGCTAGATCAGGATGTCTACCTAACGAACTTGCGCCGCATTGGCCTAAGTATGATTGGTGCAGGCCCTACCTTAGCGCCTGCAGACAAGCGTGTTTATGCCCTGCGCGATGTCACAGCGACTGTGGGCAGCTTCCCTTTGATTGCTAGCTCGATCATGAGTAAGAAACTGGCCGGTGGAGCAGAGCATATCGTGCTAGACGTTAAGTATGGTAAAGGAGCACTCATGCCAACTATCGAACAAGCTCGTGCATTAGCGAGTGCGATGCGCAGAATTGGACAGCATTTTGGCCGTCGGATGACTGCGGTGCTCAGCAATATGAATCAGCCTTTAGGCAATGCTGTGGGCAATAGTCTAGAGGTTAAAGAAGCTATTGATGTCTTGCAAGGGCGTGGGCCGGCTGATGTCAAGCAGTTGATATTAGCATTGGGTGCGGAGCTACTGGTTAGCACCGGTCTTAGCGCTAATTTAGGTCTAGCGAACAAGCAGTTGACACAACTTATCGCGCAGGGAGCTGCTTGGGAGAAGTTTGTTCAGTTTGTCGAGGCTCAAGGCGGCGACTTGCGCTATGTATATGATCCTAGCTTACTGCCAAAAAGCGCTGAGCAGCTGACTTTGGCTGCTCCTCAATCCGGATTTGTGGCCGCACTTGATGCACTATGTATAGGGCAATGCTCTGTCAAGCTAGGCGCAGGTCGTACACAACAAGATTCTAGTATTGATAAAGGCGCCGGCATTGTTTTGCGTAAGAAACAAGGTGATTGGGTAGAACGAGGCGAACCGCTGGCTATTTTGCATGCAAATAGCCAAGCAATACTACAAGATGTGGCACAAGAGGCAGAAGCCGCTTGGCAGCTTACCGGGCAGCAGCCTGTGCGCGAACCTTTGATAGCAGATATTGTCCATCCGTAGTAGAGTCTTAGATAACACAAGGTTATGTTTTTGGGCTGCATGATATTTTAGCACACAGGCAAAACTAATAGCAAAAGTTGTAAGGGGGAGTTAGTGTGCGGCCCTTTAGGTATTTTGTATCCTGTGGCTTGCTCATCGTGTTGCTTGCCTCCACAGTCAGTTTATCCTTGGCTAGTGCGGATAGCCCTTTGCCTGTGATGGCATCGGCTGTGGAAGAGAATTTGCATGCCAAATCTGCTGTACTGATAGACATGGGTACCAAGCAGGTTTTACTCAGTAAGAACCCGGACGAGCGATTACCTATTGCTTCTGTGACCAAATTGATGACGATGTTATTAGCACTAGAGGCAATAGAGGCGGGACGGATAAGTCTGGATGAGATGGTTATTGCTTCTCCTCATGCTTGTTCCTATGGGGGATCACAAATATATCTGGAGCCGGGGGAGCAGTTTACTGTCAAAGAGATGCTAATGGCCATATCCATTAAATCTGCCAATGACGCGGCAGTCGCCTTGGCTGAGCATGTTGCCGGGTCAGAGTCGGCTTTCGTGGCAGCAATGAATCAGCGTGCGCAAGAGCTTAATATGCAGAATACGCATTTCATCAATTCTTGTGGACTTGATAGTGTTGGTGTAACAGGCAAGCCCAATGATCAAGGATATTCTACTGCCCGAGATGTAGCCCTGATGTCGGTGGCAGTGCTCAAATATCAAGAAATGCTCAAACCCTGGTTGACGACG
>DIPA01000112.1:29444-30168 GCA_002427055.1 Firmicutes bacterium UBA5500
ACGACGCGTATTACATACTTACAAAGAGCTAAGGGACCAGTAGAGCTTTTTAACACGAACCATCGTTTTCTCAGGGGTTATTCCGGCGCAGATGGACTAAAAACGGGCCTAACTGATGCCGCGCGATACTGCCTCAGTGCTACTGCTGAGAGAAATGGTTTTAGGCTTATTGCTGTCGTCCTCGGTGTCGCCTCTGATGAATTGCGTTATCAGGATATCACGCAGATGCTGAATTACGGGTTTGCTAACTACATAGGCAAAGTCATGGTAGAAGCTGGCGAGGAGATAACTGCGGTGCGAGTCAACCGTGGGCGGGAGCAAAACGTTGCCCTGGCAGCTCAGGAGCAACTTGCTGTCTTGCTTAAGAAAGGACAATCCTTGGATGATGTTGAACAGCAGGTGGAGTTACCGTCTAAGATATTCGCTCCGGTGCAAGCTGGGGACCAGCTAGGGATACTCAAGCTGGTGAGGGGTAACGAGGTCTTAGCTCAAGTTGATCTTGTTGCGACTGTGGACATACCTAAATTGGGGCTGTTTGGCACTTTTGTGCGTCTATTGCAGGAGTGGCTGGGATAGCAATGGGCGATAATTGGCCATTGTCAGGGCTGTAAAAGCTATCCCGGGGAGAGCAGTGTTCCACTGCCTCAAGCATGTTCTTAGCTAATGATAAGAGGGACTGTTGGCGCAACAGTCCCTCTTTCCATGACGCGAGCAAGCCCTCCGC
>DIPA01000112.1:30337-30571 GCA_002427055.1 Firmicutes bacterium UBA5500
AAGCCCTCCGCAGATATTTAATGGAATTATTTGCAGATAAAGAAGGACAGGGGAGCATGTTGTGAGAATAATAGAAAAGGGGGTAGTTAACTGATAGAGGGGGGTCTAGATTTGCAGATCGAGCTACAAATGAAGCACCGTACTCTAGTTGTTCGTTTGACTGGTGAACTTGATCATCATACGGCGGATGCATTACGTACCGCCATCGAAAGGGAATTGGATCGTGATGTTGCG
>DIPA01000112.1:30714-31165 GCA_002427055.1 Firmicutes bacterium UBA5500
GGTTGCGACTTCGGTTTTGCTCAATTTGCAGGGGCTAACTTTTATGGACAGTTCGGGGCTAGGAGTTATCTTGGGCCGTTACCGACGCCTTAGCCAGATGGATGGCCGTATGGCGGCTTGCTGCTTGAATCAACAGGTGCAGCGAATTTTTGAGCTTTCTGGTTTGACACGCATTATGGGCATTTTCCCGAACGAAGAAACAGCTCTAGAACAACTGTGAGTAGGAGGCGGTGCAAGAATGCAAATTAAGAATACAATGCTACTCAGTTTTCCGAGTTTTTCACAAAACGAAAGCTTTGCCAGACAGGCCGTTGCCGCCTTTGCATTACAAGTAGGTGACTGGACCTTGGTAGAGCTGGACGAGATCATGACGGCCGTTTCCGAGGCCGTTACTAATGCCATCATTCATGCCTATGACCAAACAGTAGGCGAAGTACGCATTCGGGCTAAT
>DIPA01000112.1:31293-42518 GCA_002427055.1 Firmicutes bacterium UBA5500
ATGATGGCATTGAGATCATTGTAGAGGACGATGGGATCGGCATAGACAATATTAAACAGGCTTTGGAACCGATGTTTACTACCAAGTCGCAACAGGAAAGGACGGGCATGGGGTTCTCTTTTATGGAAAGTTTCATGCACGAGTTAGTTGTTACTTCTGCTCCTAATCAGGGCACTTCGGTTCGTATGGTGAAGTGGTTAGCTGCAAATTCTGACACACAGGGATAGGTGTCGCTATGCAGGAACCGGAGAAAAGATTGCCGTTATTGACAGACGCGGAAACCAAGCAATTGATAGCTCAGGCGCAGGCAGGTGACACCTGTGCTCGTGACCGTCTGGTTAACTGCAACTTGCGCTTGGTTCGTTCCATGATAGGCCGTTTTGCCAACAGACAAGTTGAAATGGATGATCTATATCAGCTAGGTTGTCTTGGTTTGATTCGTGCCATTGACCGCTTTGATCTGAATCAAGATGTGCGTTTCTCTACCTATGCCGTTCCGCTTATTCTAGGAGAAATTCGGCGTTACTTACGTGATAATGGTCCGATAAAAGTCAGCCGTAGCCTAAAGGAAATGGCTATGAGGGCTAAACGTGAACGAGAGAGTTTGAGTAGAACTCTAGGGCGAGAAGTGACTATTGAAGAGTTGGCTGAAGCTATGCAGGTTAAACCTGAGACTTTGCTTATGGCACTAGAGGCGACAAGTGCCCCGGCTTCATTGCAAACCGAGATTTATCAGGACGATGGTAATCCCATCTACTTGTTAGATCACCTGACAGATGAGCAAGAACCAGAGACTGCTTGGGCGGATAATCTTGCCCTAAGGACGGTCATTGCTGAGTTGGCTCCGCGTGAACAATTGATCATCAAAATGCGCTATTTTCAAGGAAAAACGCAAACCGAAATTGCCCAGTGTTTAAATGTATCACAAGTACAAGTTTCTCGCTTAGAAAAGCGCATATTACAGAAACTTAGAGTTACGTTAAGTGGTTAAGGAAAGCAGGAGGAAGCATGCTATATACTGATTAGCAGGTTGCTGGCAGAGCTGGTGACCTGCTTCTTTTTTTGGTTATTTCGGCTCGTTGTGGTTCATACTAAAAACAGTTAAGAAGTATAAATGGAGGAGGTGACCGACCATCCTGCTTTCCGCTACACGCAATAAGATTATTCTTTTTTCGTTAGTACTCTTAGCTCTTGGCGTACTAGCTTGGTTTGTTTGGTCTAGTTCAGTTGATAGGATTCCTAACGGAGGCATTCTCGTTAAGCATGAGGGCGGAAGCTGCATATCTACAACTGCTCCATCCCGGTTGGTGCACCCCTACTATTCCATCGCGTCAAGGAGGGTTATGGTATGACATTAGTTGAGGTTTTGGAGTTTGTAGGTGAGTCGAAAGAGAGTTTTGAGGATGCAGTTAGAAATGCAGTGCGTGAGGCTGCTCGACAGCATGCAAATCTTACAGGAGTAGAAGTTTACAATTTTACGGGCGATGTGGTTGATGGCCAGATTGTAGACTTCAAAGCCAATGTAAAGATAGCATGTGTACACGACTAAAGGTAAGCTGCTCATCTTGCCCAGGCTGTGCCTGGGCATTTTTGGCGAAGCAGAAGTAGGAGGTGCCGTATACAAGATGTCTCCTTCCAAGGACAAGCAAAAAGTCAAGAAACAACAAGCACTGCAGCAAGAATTTCAAAGCATCGCCAAGCGGCAAAAACCAAAACCACCGCTATTACGTAACGTGTGTGTTGCTTATGCGGTAGGGGGGCTGATCTGCGTAATCGGTCAGGCCATATCGAAGTTCTATACAACCTTGGGTTTCTCAGCCGAGGACGCCGGGAGCCCAACGGTAGCAACGTTAATACTGATCGCTGCAGTACTAACAGGTCTAGGCATCTACGATGTGATAGGTCAATTTGCCGGTGCAGGAGCGGCAGTTCCGGTTACTGGTTTCGCTAACTCGGTTGTTTCAGCTGCTATCGAGTTCAAGCGAGAGGGCTTGGTGCTTGGTGTAGGAGCTAAGATGTTTTCTTTGGCTGGCCCGGTGCTTGTTTATGGAACCGTTACTGCTTTTGTTGTTGGTATTATAAAGGCCTGTTTGCGTTAGGGGGAATAAGATGGCTCGGCGAAAGTGCGGTGCTCAGACGCTTGTCTTTCACAGCGCACCAAAAATCATGTCTGCTGCTACAGTAGTTGGCCCATTAGAAGGCGAAGGCCCGCTTGGTACATGTTTCGATGTTGTGTATCCTGACCAGCTGGCTGGGCACAAAAGTTGGGAAGCATGTGAACGAGCGATGATGAAAGAGGCCGTGAGCTTAGCCTTAAGCAAGGGAGGGCTAACGGCTGAGCAGGTCGATTTCTTGTTAGCGGGCGATCTACTCAATCAGATCATCTCTTGCAACTTTGCAGCGCGTGACCTAGGTATTCCTTTCTTAGGCCTCTATGGCGCTTGTTCTAGTTTTGCTGAGTCTCTTGGATTGGCAGCCTCCTTAGTGGACGCGGGATTTGCTACGCATACGCTGGCAGCTGTTTCCAGCCATTATGGCACGAGCGAACGTCAATATCGCTTTCCTACTGAATATGGTGGCCAACGCCCTCCGCATTCTCAATATACGGTAACAGGTAGCGGTGCAGCTCTGGTTACTAGTGCTGCACAAGCAGGCAAAACGCAAGCGGTTACTCATTTTACTATAGGTAGGGTGCTTGATTTGGGAATCAAAGACCCATATGAAATGGGGGCGGCTATGGCTCCGGCGGCGGCAGATACGTTGCAACGTCACCTGCTGGATACTGGACGCACACCAACCGATTACGACTTGATCCTAACGGGCGATCTAGCCAGTGTGGGAAGGAACATCATGCTGGAATTAATGGATTTGGCTGGAATCGATATCCACGCGAATTACGACGATTGCGGGTGTCGAATTTTCGACAGAGAGCAGCAACCTGTTTTTGCAGGAGGTAGTGGCTGTGCTTGTGCAGCTGTGGTGACTCTTGGTTCCGTACTCAAACAGATGCACGACAACGATTTGCAGCGAGTATTAGTGATTGCTACAGGTGCTTTGCTCAGCCCGCTTACTTATCAACAAGGCGAAACGATACCGGGTGTCGCGCATGCTATTGTCCTTGAGCAGATAGAAGGGGGGGCGCAAACAGGGAATGGGTAGTTACTTGACCGCTTTCTTAGTAGGCGGGCTGATTTGTGCCCTGGCACAGTTACTATTTGATCTAACCACCTTGACTCCAGCCCATGTTCTGACCCTGTTTGTGATAATAGGTGGTGTTTTATCGGGAGTGGGGCTTTATGAGCCCTTGGTAAAGTTTGCCGGTGCCGGGGCAACGGTCCCTATTACTTCTTTTGGGCACCAATTGGTGCAAGGTGCATTACGTGAGTTAGAGACACACGGTCCGATTGGTGTATTGGCAGGTATTTTTGACCTAAGCAGTGCAGGTATCACGGCTGCTATCATTTTTGGCTTTGTCGTATCTCTGATTTTCAACCCTAAGGGCTAGTGGTGTTCGTAAGCTTGTATCCTGATAGACGAAGTAAGCAGTTTTGACAAAGCTGAGCATGCAGGATACGATAATATTGGTCGCACAGTTAGTGACACAAAAGGGTTGCGTTTTACCTGCAATCCATGCGGCACTTTTGAGTTAGTACCCTCGTGATGCAAGTGCAACCTTAGAAACGGAGATGTTATTATTAGTACCCCGGGTTTGCAGAAACTAACAAGGCAGGACATCGATGAAGCGGCTTACGTTCTTGCTGCAGGATTCAAAGATGACCCGTTTTTCAGTCATCTCTTGCCCGATGAAACAAATCGACTGCAGGCGTTAACTCTGCTACTTAAGCGCTATGTTGACCTACTCTATGACTACGGGAATCTCTATGCCTCTTCGGCGCGGATGGAGGCTTTAGCCCTTGTTTACAGGCCTCATCAGATGGAAGACAGATCAAGTTTTTGGCAACTAATCAATAACAAAGCTAAGGTGTATTTGACTATTGCAAAGTCAGTTCCAGTATGCCGTGAGATCGGTATCAAGCAGTTCCCCCGCCTGTTTCAGATTATGCAGACGATGAATTCTAAATGGTTAAATGACTTCATTAGGGACGATTGTGCTCATCTTGAGTTCTTAGTGGTACAAAAGCCATATCGAGGTCATGGTCTCGCCAAGAAGATGGTAAGTAGAATTTTGGGCGAGTGCAAGAAGCGAGGCATCGTGTGCAGCCTTGAAACTCATAATCCGAAGAATGTGGGGATGTATAAGCACTTCGACTTTGAGCTTGTGGACAAAATACGTATGCCGGATAGTGACTTAGTGCAGTATTGCATGTTATATAATCGCTAGCCATAGCTAGAGCATTATGCATGGCGTGTCATTAACAAAATGACACGCCATGTTTTAATGAGTAGACATTTATGGAATCTTAGCTAGATGGTGCGGATGTATTAGGTTTTATTGGAAACAGGTGGATAGTACATGTTATAATTGTAGTTAGATTGGAGGGGGGCTATAGACAGTGCAGTTAATTACCACTCATGTAAATACGGATTTTGATGGCTTAGGAGCAATGCTTGCGGCTGCTAAGCTATTTCCGCAGGCGGTTCTCTGTTTCCCTGGCCACCTGAGTCGTCCTGTTAGAGAATTCTATTCACTATATAAAGACTCGTTACCGATTAAAGCACCTGAGATGGTAAATTTGCACACTATTAATGAGTTGATCATAGTTGATACCCAACAGGCAAGTCGCATCGGTCGTTTTAAAGCCTTGCTAGATCGATCAGACGTGCAAGTCACTGTGTATGATCACCATCCTCAGCCAGCTGAATCGATTGCAGCTGCCACGGTACATCATGCTGATGTTGGAGCGGTAACCAGCCTCTTGGTGAATATGTTGGAGGAGCAGGAGCTAGTACCGAGCGAGCTAGAAGCTACTGTGATGGCTCTTGCTATTTATGCTGACACTGGTTCGTTGACGGGACCGTCAACCACTCTAAAGGATATTGATGCGCTTAGGTTCCTGTTTGCTGCCGGTGCAGATCTAGAGGTAATTCATCGCTACATGAATAGTCCTCTCAACCATGATCAGCGCTTGTTGTTGGAAGAGATGCTGGCCAATTCGGAAAGACAGTATTATCATGGAGTCAGCGCTCTGATTACTGTGTGTTCGATTGACCAATACATAGATGGGTTAGGTATCTTAGCAGAGCGCCTAGCCGACATTGAAGATGTGGATCTAGTCTTTTGTATAGTTGAGATGGACGGGCGTGTACACCTGACAGGCCGCAGTCGTCATAATCATCTGCCCGTCAACGAGATTATTGCCCATTTTGGGGGTGCTGGGCATCCCCAAGCAGCGGCCGCGACCATCAAAGGCAGGCCTTTACTGGATCTGAAGCGGCAGCTAGTTACCTATTTGGGCGAAGAGTTGATACCTCCCTTTACCGCTTTTGACATTATGTCGCAGCCGGTGCACAGTACAACGCCCAATACTACCATGGAGGAAGTAGGGCAAGCTATGTTGCGTTATGGCCATAGCGGGCTTCCGGTAATTGAGGCTGGTCGTCTGGTGGGCATTATCTCTCGTCGTGATGTCGATAAGTCCATTCATCATGGGCTGCAGCACGCGCCAGTCAAAGGGTTCATGTCATCCAAGGTGGTGACAGTGCAGCCAACCGCTTCGCTAGACGAGATGCAACGCCTACTTATTGGTAATGATATTGGGCGTCTGCCTGTAGTCGATGCTGAAGGGCAAGTGCTAGGCATCGTTACGCGCACAGACGTATTAGGAGCTTTGCATGGACGTAGTTATCCCCATTGGTATCAATCCAACGTACGCCCAGGGCCAGAGTTGGGACCAAGCCTGACTATGCTTTCCGACATGATGACAGAGCGTTTGCCCAAGCGGTTGCAGGGGTTGCTATTATTAATTGGGCAGGAGGCAGAACGTCACCAGGTTAGGGCTTACCTTGTAGGTGGGATAGTGCGTGACTTACTGTTAAATGTGCCTAACCATGATATAGATGTTGTAATTGAGCCTTCTGCTATTGAGTTTGCTGGGCAGCTGACCAAGGTCTTTGGTGGCTCGGTACAGACTTACCCGCAATTTGGCACGGCTACCATTACTCGTCCTGACGGTATCAGCATAGATTTGGTCACTGCCCGTTCTGAATTCTATGTCAGTCCAGCTGCTATGCCAGACGTAGAATCTGGGAATATTAAGCATGATCTATACCGACGTGATTTTACTATTAATACTATGGCCATAGCTCTAGATGGTACTCGTTACGGACGCTTCTATGATTACTTTGGTGGTCAAGCTGATCTCGAGGAAGGCATTATCCGCGTTCTCTTTAACCTTAGTTTTGTGGAGGATCCTACTCGAATTTTACGAGCTATTCGCTTTGAGCAACGTCTTGGTTTTCAAATAGAACCTGAAACGTTGGGCTTCTTGATGAATGCTCTGCAGCATGATTTGCTGCAGAAGGTACCGGCTGAACGCATTAGAACTGAGTTAGTGCAGCTGCTGGCAGAAGACAGGGCTCCTCATGTTATTCTGCGCATGCACGAATTGGGAGTATGGCAGGCCCTATTGCCAGGTTTACAATGCTCGGATGTACTGATTAAGCATCTACATGATGCCAGAGACTATATCGATTGGTTTGAAAAATTGCAGACGGGAGCCAGGCTTGAGCGCTGGCTGGTTTACTTGTTGCTACTCTCCGGTGGGGTAGCGGCAGAGGAGCTTGGCAATTGGCCTGAGCGTCTTGCATTAAGTAAGCGCGAGCGTGATATGCTATTGTCGTTTGCGGCATGCCGTGAACATCTTGCCGCAGGATTAGCGCAGCCCATAGACAATCAGCATATTTATGAGCTACTGGAAGGGCAAGCGCCAGAATGTCAGGTAGCTGTGGCTGTCTTGCAGGGAGAAGCGGTTAGACAGCAAATGGCTGATTATTGGCAGCACCTCGTCAATATCCGGGTTGAGATTAATGGCCATGATCTCCTGGGCATTGGGCTTAAGCCCGGACCGGAAGTTGGAGAGATTTTGCGCAGATTACATATGGCGCGTCTCAATGGCCAGGTGGCTAATAAGGAGCAGGAGTTAGCATTAGCTCGTCAGCTATTGCTGACGCCGGAGGAAGGAAGATAATCATGTTACAAAACCTAACCGCAGATGTTTTTCTCATGCTACCAGCGTTACTTATTGCATTAACTTTTCATGAGTATGCACATGCTTGGGCAGCTGACCGTTTGGGCGATCCTACCCCACGCATGCGTGGCAGACTGACTCTTAGCCCCTTAGCTCATATTGATCCCATTGGGTTTGTGATGTTAGTCCTCTTTCGTTTTGGCTGGGCAAAGCCGGTAGAAGTTAACCCTTATAACTTTGATAATCGTGAGCGCGGTCTGGCATGGGTATCCTTAGCGGGCCCGGCTATGAATTTATCGCTAGGTTTTATAGCGATGGTGCTTCTGCATGTGGTGAGTTTCAACCCTAAGCTGACTGCTATGGCTCGCTTGCTGGACTGGCTAGCCCTCTACAATGTCTACTTTGCAGTCTTTAACTTGATCCCGATACCACCGTTGGATGGTTCGAAGCTACTGTTTTTCTTCTTGCCACGTGCTACAGTCTATAGATATCTAGATACTGTTGCTCAGTATGGTTTGCTGATCCTTATTCTTGTCGTTTCGACGGGGATGATATCACGTACTTTGGGGCGCGTAGCAGGCTTGATTTTGTATTTCTATGACCGCATTGCCTTGATGCTCTTGGGATTTAACTAGGATTGGTGATTATATGTCCATCAACGTGGCTTTAGAGTCTTTTGAGGGTCCTTTAGATCTCCTGCTACAATTGGTGCGGCGCTCCCAGATCAGTGTTTGGGAGATTAGGATTCAAAGCATTTGTGATCAGTTTATCTCCTATACGCATCAATTGGAAATGATCGACGTCGAATTGGCAGGAGATTTTTTGGTTATGGCTTCGACCTTGATTCGCATTAAAGCACGTTTATTATTACCAAAACCAGAGGTAGAAAAAAACGAGGAAGACAATCCATTAGATGAAGAAGAGCAGCTTATTACCAGACTCTTGCTCTATGAAGGCTTTCGTGAGGCTGCTGAGGAATTAGAACTGCTGGCCAAGGATAGTTTTGGTCAATATCCGCGTGGACAGATAGAGGAACTGCAGCCAGCTAAGCATGACCCTCCCTTAGCCGGTGTTTCTTTGCTGACTCTAGCAATTATGGCACAGCAAGCCTGCCAGGCAATAGATAAACCGCGTATTGTGCGGGTAGAGGCAGAAAATTATACTGTTGCCGAGCAGATTGCATATATTGAACATCTACTAAAAACCACGCATGAACCGCTTGGTTTTTGCAAGTTGCTATCAGAACAGCCTAGTCGAGAAGAGGTAGTAACCACTTTCTTGGCTGTGCTTGAATTGGTACGTCTACATAGAATAACAGTGTGGCAAGAGAATTACCGTGCCGAAGTGATAGTGTCTAGGAGGGTTACCCATGCAGCAATTTAGGCCGGAAGCTATGTTAGAAGCATTGTTATTTGCTGCGCCTAAGCCCATTGCCTTAGACAAACTAGCAGAAGTGCTGGAAATGCCGCTTTGGGAGTGCGAGCAGGTGCTTGAACGGTATGCCCAATTACTGAAGACGCCAGAACGAGGCATCATGCTGCGTTTTGTGGCCGGTGGCTGGCAGTTGGTCACCAAGCCCGAGTTAGCTGAATTAGTTGCCAGTTTGGTTGCGGAGCGGCAATACAAGTTATCTAAGCCAACCATAGAGACTTTGGCTATCATTGCATATAAGCAACCTACTACCCGAGCAGAAATTGAAGCCATTCGTGGAGTTAAGGTGGAAAAAACTCTTGCTACGTTATTGGAGAAAGGCCTGATTGTTGAGGCGGGGCGTAAAGACGCTATTGGGCGACCAATTTTATACGCTACCAGCGATGCTTTCTTGGAGTACTATGGGTTAAAATCACTGGAGGACCTGCCTGCCATTGGGCGTCTGCAGTTGTAGAAGACGCCTAATGGTATTTTTTTACCGCTAGGGGACAAGGATAGAATAGGAATCCTGGGAGGAGCTACTATAGTGGCAGTGTGGATTGCTATTCTTTTTTTGATGCTCGTGATTTTCACCCTCGTTACCTTGAGGCAGAAGGCGCAGCTTGAATTTAGGTATTGGCGGGAAGGGTATGCTGATTCTCTGACAGTCATTCTGCGTGGACCTTACGGTTTGGTTTTCTATCGCGCTGAAATGTCATTAGTGGATACTTTACTTACTAGCAAAGGACCGGCCTTGCGCTTTTCGTTGGCTAGAAAAGATAAGCTGCAGGGGGCAGATAAGCAGACCAGTCGTCCAATACCAATATCACACCTTGGTAAGTTGAAGCATTTCATCACGGAGTTTCTTCCCTTGATGAAGTACTACCGGCCCGTTGTTGACACCATAGCGAGACATGCTCGTATTGAAAAGTTCTCCTGGAAAACAAAGTTTGGAACTGCGGATGCTGCATTAACCGGAATATGCATGGGTTTGGTTTGGATAGTGATTGGTCTGCTATCGTCTTTGCTGCAAGGCAGACAAACAGGGTCAATTGGAGCGGAAGATGTGGAGGTCATACCTGTTTTCCATCGGGCCTGTTTCCATACTTCATTTCATTGCATACTTAGTATTCGGATCGTGCATGTTATTACTGCACAGTTCAGGTTGCTTAAGCTTAAGTTGCAACAAAGAAAGAGGTGATACCCCTTGGACAACCATCCAATTCAGGGCATGATGAGAACAGTCATGGAGAGCATGAAAGAAATGGTGGATGTAAATACAATAGTTGGCGACCCGGTAGAAACACCTGATGGTAGTGTCATTATGCCAATTTCCAGGGTAGCCTTTGGCTATGCTGCCGGAGGAAGTGAGTTTGTAGCGCAGCAAAAAGTGAATGAAGCGATGGATCATCCCTTTGGTGGCGGCAGCGGCGCCGGTGTATCAGTGCAACCTGTCGGCTTCTTAGTGGTTGGTAATGGTAATATCAGAATGCTGCCTGTGGATGCCAATAGCATGGTTGATCGTCTGGTTGATCTTACTCCACAGCTCGTGAGTCAAATTCAGGGCATGATCGCCAATCGAAAGTCTCGGCAAGAATCGCCACCACCAATGCCTCAAACAATGGAATAGAAGCGGGTAAATAAACTTCCAGCCCTCTTTCTCCGGATAGAGGGCTTTTTGGCGCTTGTACCAGACAGACGGTCTAGGCTCGTACGCTGCTCCATATACATTAGGTGTATAAGTAAGTAGGAGGGAGAGCGTTGAGATTCCGTTCTAGGCTCTATCTTCTGTTGATCTTTAGTCTATTCTTAAGTTGCTTACTACCAATGTCTACACAATGCCTGGCCCAGTTAGTTCAGATTGCTAGCCCGCCTGCAATAGGCGCCAAAGGCGCAGCCTTAATGGATGTACACAGTGGTCGCCTGCTGTGGGGCAAAAACGAACATACCCAGTTACCTATGGCTAGCACCACTAAAATAATGACGGCTATCCTGGCGATTGAATCAGGTAGACTAGCTGATGTGGTCACCGTAAGTAAAACTGCTGTTAGAGTGGAGCCATCTTCAATTTGGCTGGTCCCCCATGAAAAGATCTCGCTCATGCACCTCGTGTACGGCCTGATGCTACGTTCAGGCAACGATGCGGCCTGCGCTATTGCCGAGCACTTAGCAGGCAGCATTTCTGCATTTGCTGAGCTAATGAATCAGAAGGCCAAGGAACTAGGTATGCACAACACGAGTTTCAAGAATCCCCATGGCCTCCCCGATCCTGACCACTATACCACCGCCGCTGATCTGGCTAAACTAAGTGCTTATGCATTGCGTAATCGGCAGTTCACGGCTATAGTCTCGACCACCCGTATTTCTATACCTTGGGAACAATACGCTACTTTGCGCATTTGGCATAACAAGAATCGGCTGCTACAGACCTACCCGGGAGCAGACGGTATTAAGACTGGTTGGACGCGTGCTGCCGGTTATTGTCTAGTGGGGTCAGCAAACCGCATCGGACAGCGTTTAGTGGCTGTAGTGCTCAACAGCCCCGATGATTGGGGTGAAACTGCTGCTTTGCTTGACTATGGCTTTGCTCACTATAAGTCAGTGGTAGTTGTTTCCCCAGGCCAGTATGTACAGATCGTGCCCATCGATAAGGGGTATCCCCAGTAT
>DIPA01000089.1:0-2230 GCA_002427055.1 Firmicutes bacterium UBA5500
GCCGTATCTGGGGTCTCCATTGATGGCGCGACTTTATACGTTAACTTGTTCCCCTGCTCGCTATGCGCGAAGATGCTGATTAATAGCCGTATTAAGCGCATCGTCTACTGCGCTGATTACCCTGATGAGCTATCGCATGCATTGCTAAAAGAAGCAGGCATAGAACTAGTGCAGTATGTACAAGCCTCGGCTATTTAGTCGGGGCTTTATTTTGTTAGTTTTGCAATTATTATTTGACTGTTTGAGGGCACTTTTATAGAATGAAGGGCAGGTACTTAAGCAAGAGATCGGAGGAGAGAGAATGCGCCCCAAAGTGATGACTATCTTTGGCACCAGACCTGAAGCCATAAAAATGGCTCCTTTGGTCAAGGCCCTACAGGCTAGCCAGCATTTACATACTGTCACCTGTGTCACAGCTCAGCACCGTGAGATGCTTGATCAGGTTTTGGATTTGTTTGCTATTACTCCTGAATATGATTTAGACATTATGCGCCAGCGTCAAAGCCTTAACGGTACTCTACGCAGGGCACTGGCCGGCCTAGAGCAAGTACTTGAAGAAGAGCGTCCTGACCTAGTTCTGGTTCATGGCGATACCTTGACAACGTTTGCCGGAGCCCTAGCTGCCTTTTATCAAAAGACGGCTGTTGGTCACGTTGAGGCAGGGTTACGTACTTTTGACAAGTATTTGCCTTATCCGGAAGAAATCCACCGTCGCCTGACAGGTGTGTTAACAGATCTACATTTTGCTCCCACTGGTGTTGCTCGGGACCATCTCTTAGCGGAACGAGTAGCGCCTGAAACCATATATGTTACAGGTAATACAGTAATCGATGCCTTGCGTACTACCGTAAAAGCAGATTACACATTTGAGTGCCCAGAATTACGAGGGCTTGATCCGTCTTATCGCACCATTGTAGTTACATTACACAGACGAGAAAACTGGGGAGAACCAATTGCGGCTGCTTGCAGAGCTATTAAGCGCCTGCTAAAGGCAGTACCTGATGCCCAGATTGTTTTCTCAGTTCACCTGAACCCAGTAGTGCGTGAAACTGTCTTCGCTACCTTAGGTGGCCAAGAGAGAGTCCTCATAGTCGAGCCTTTGCTAGCAACTGATTATCATAATCTCTTAGCACGTTCTTATTTAGTGCTATCTGACTCAGGTGGGGTGCAGGAAGAGGCCCCTTCTTTGGGTAAGCCAGTGCTGGTCGTACGCACCGTTACCGAAAGGCCGGAGGCCGTTGCGGCTGGTACAGTAAAGTTGGTTGGGGTAGAAGAGGAGAGTATTTACCGGGAGACACTAGAACTGCTGACCAATCCGCTTGCCTACGAGGCGATGGCCCAAGCTAAGAATCCCTATGGCGATGGACAAGCCTCCTTGCGCATAGTTCAAGCTATTGAATACTATTTCGGCCTACGCGCAGAGCGTCCGGGTGATTACTCATAAGTACCCTACTATATGGTTAACTATTTCACATTGCAGGAAGTCTGCTTGCCAAGGCGAACATGTAGCAGGTGAAGTTGCTTAACGTATACTGTATACTTATGTAGAGAAAGCTGTTTGCTGTTCTAGTTGCTAGTTTTGTGTTGGGAGGTAATAATAAGCAGGGGGATTAAAAATGTGGCGCCAGTTACTTCTCGCCTTAAGCTTGGTCATGGAATTAGGGTTGACCATTGTACTAAGTGCCGGTTTAGGTTGGTGGGCAGGCCTATGGTTGGACGCGCGTTTCGGTTATAATGGTGTCGTTTCCATCGTTGGGCTGATTATCGGTGTGGCGAGTGGTTTTGTGGTTGCCTACCGACTGCTGCAGCGTGTACTAGCAGGTGGTGGTTTTGGGGATGGATAGTTGGACAAGTGTTCCAGAAATGCTACGCTCTGTGCGTCTTGCTGTGCTCAAAATAGCTGGCGTTCTTATCTTGTTAGCTGTTTGGGGCAAAGACTTGGGTAGTGCTTTTGGTTTTGCTATAGGCACGGCATTATCGTTATGGCAATTTGGTAGGCTCGCGAGTTCAGTAGCAAAATCACTGCAGATGTCAAAAGAGGCGGCGCAGGTATACGCTGCCAGTAGCTATGTTATCCGTTACTTGACAGCCGCAGCCTTGCTGGCTTTAGTATTTTTCACAGACGGAATTAATTTCTATGCTACTCTTGCAGGGATGTTCCTGGTAAAACTAGTGATCATCGGCTACGCGATTAGGCAACTTATACGTGAAGGTGGCCTTGCCTACTTGC
>DIPA01000089.1:2329-2660 GCA_002427055.1 Firmicutes bacterium UBA5500
TACTTGCGACAGCTGGCCGGTAGACGAAGGCAAAAGGGGGGAGATAAGTAATGGATGAAATAATGCGGTCTCCAATTGTCTATTTTAACTTGGGACCGATAGAGATAGACGAGACGATTGTCGGCTTATGGGTAATTTCAGCAATTTTGATAGTGGCTGGAATCTTGCTTACGCGCAACTTCAAATGGTTGCCGGAGGGGCGGCAGAATGCTGTAGAAATGCTAGTCGAAGGCGTTGATTCAGCTGTTGTCTTTATCATGGGTGAGTCACGGCGCTTCTTTACTCCTTTTATTGGCACCCTAATGCTTTTTATTGTGCTGGCTAATACCGC
>DIPA01000089.1:2745-4453 GCA_002427055.1 Firmicutes bacterium UBA5500
GTGCTGGCTAATACCGCGGGGGTCTGGTCTTTTGGATTGCTGCGCCCACCGACAGCCGATGCTAATATGACCTTAGGCCTTGGGCTCATAGTCTTCTTTACAATCAACTTCTATAATATCAAGTCCCATGGGTTATGGAACTACGTGAAGGGGTTCTTCCAGCCTTTTGTTTTGTTCTTACCCATGAACATATTTGGTGAACTATCGAAGCCAATATCGCTTGGATTCCGTCTTTTTGGTAACATTTTTGCCGGTCTGGTTATTGGCGGATTGATCTATCAATCGTTCCCTTTTTTGGTACCGATTCCAATACACATCTATTTCGACTTGTTTTCAGGCGTATTACAAACAGCTGTTTTCTCCATGTTGACAATGGTTTTCATATCGATGGCAATGGATTAATGGTATTGTTTCTGAGGTGAAAGGAGGGACATGGAAATGGAATGGAATGCATTTGCTGTCGCAGCTTTTGGTCTTTTGGGTGCCGGAATTGGTATGATCGCCGGCTTCGGTCCTGGTGTCGGCCAAGGCTATGCTGCAGGCAAGGGAGCAGAAGCAGTTGGGCGTCAACCCGAGGCACAGCCTAAGATCATGCTGACAATGATTTTGGGTCAGGCTGTTGCCGAGACAACAGGTATTTACTCGCTAATTATTGCTTTCGCGCTTATCGGATTAGCTCGTAGTGTTATTGGTTAGGAGCTACGTGTAGGCAGGGCTGTCCCGTTCTAGCTGTGGGGCAGCCCCAGTTACTATGGGTTGAGAGGGCAGCCACCCTAGCCTTTAAGTCAAGGAGGCCATGGACAATGGTTGATATAAAGATTCCCCAGATTGTTTTTGTTATCGTTAACGTTTTGGTGCTCTATTTGGCCATGCGTCACTTTTTCTTCCGCCCGGTGCAGGAGTTTCTTGCTAAGCGAGCGGAACATGTGGAAAAAGAGATTGCCACGGCAGAGGCAAGCCGGGCAGAGGCGGCCGACTTGGTTGCCTCCTATGAAGAGAAATTAAGTAAGGCAAAAGAGGAAGCAAGGCGTATTATTGAGACCGCAGGGAAACAGGCTGCTAGCACACGCGCTGAGGTTGAGGCTAAAGCGCGCGAGCAGGCCGAGCTGATGCTCAAGCGGGCTGAAAAAGAAATCAGTTTAGAGCGCGACAAAGCGCTTGCTTCTTTGCGGAATGAAATTGGGGAACTGTCGCTGTTGGCGGCAGGTCATTTGTTGGGGCAAAAACTCGATACCGAAGCTGACCAGCGTCTGGTGCAAGAATTCATAGCAGGGATGGGCAAGACCCATGCCCAGTAAGGTAATTGCCGAGCGCTACGCCCGGGCTCTTTTGGACGCTGCTCGAGAACAGCAGTTAGTCGCGGCTGTCGCAGATGATTTAGCCGCTCTTACGCAGGTATTAGCAGAGAGCCCAGAATTTGAGCGATTTTTCTTTCATCAGCAGCTAACACCGGCCAAGAAGCAGGCGCTGCTGTTGCCCGTTCTTGAAGGGCTACTGCAAGAGCAGATTACCCGAAATTTTATCATGCTTTTGTGGCAGAAAAAACGAGAAACTGAGTTGCCGGGGATTATTGCTTCTTACCAAGCTGCACTGCGGCAGTCTAGGGGGGAACTTGTAGCTCAGGTGACCGCAATTCGCCAACTTAGTCAACATGAATTGCAGCAGTTAAGAGAGCAGATTAGGTCATTGACTGGTTGCCAGTCCGTGG
>DIPA01000059.1:0-814 GCA_002427055.1 Firmicutes bacterium UBA5500
TTGCCGTGATCGGCAAACCGAATACAGGTAAATCATCTCTAGTGAACACTTTGTTAGGGCAGGAACGCGTTATTGTTAGTGATATCCCAGGAACCACTCGCGATGCAATTGATACCCCACTAACTGTCGCTGGTGACGACTATGTGCTTATCGATACGGCTGGTTTACGCCGCAAGAGCAAAGTGGAAGAGGAGATTGAGCGCTATAGTGGCTTACGTTCTCTGCGCGCCATTGAACGCGCCGACATAGTCTTAATGTTGATTGATGCAACTGAAGGCGTCACAGAGCAGGACAAAAAGATTGTTGGCTTCGCTCATAATCGCGGTAAGGGTATCATCTTGGTCGTCAACAAGTGGGATTTAATTGAGAAAGATAACCGTACCGTTAATCAGTTCACAGAAGAAATAAGGAGCGAGCTGGTTTTCCTTACATATGCGCCGATAATATTCGTTTCAGCCAAGACAGGGCAACGAGTGCACAAGATATTCGATTTGGTGAAAGAAGTTAAGGAGCAACGTCAGCTACGCATTGCCACTAATGCTCTTAACGAGCTGATTTTGCAGGCAACTATCGTTACTCCAACACCTACTGAGAAGGGCAAGAGACTGCGTATTTACTATGCAACTCAGTCAGACATTAAGCCGCCAACTTTCGTTTTCTTCGTCAACGACCCTCAGTTATTGCATTTTTCCTACCAGCGTTTCTTAGAGAATACGTTACGTAGAGCGTTGGGCTTTATTGGAACGCCAATTCGCTTTTATGTACGGAAAAGGAATGACTAACTACAGCTAAATTAGCAAAGGGGGAGAGCTTC
>DIPA01000059.1:917-3856 GCA_002427055.1 Firmicutes bacterium UBA5500
GAGCTTCGTATGGCTACAAGGGTGGCTGTCATCGGTGCAGGTAGCTGGGGGACAGCCTTAGCCGCTAGAGTATTAAACCATAACTTTGATAGAGTGACGCTTTGGAGCAGACGCGAAGAGGTGGCACAAGAAATCAATGGGGAGCGATGTAATAGCAAGTACTTGCCAGGGATAAAGATTCCGCAGAATGTAGTTGCAACGTCATCCTTAGAGGCCGCTGCTACCGACCAAGACCTCTTGGTATTTTCAACTCCATCGGCACACTTACGAGGTGTTTTACAGCAAGTTGCTCCGCTGTTGCAGAAGCCGATCGACATCGTAAATACAGCCAAAGGTTTCGAGCCAAACACACTGCAACGTTTATCTGAGGTGATTAAAGAGGAACTAGGCAGTAATGCAAGATCTATTGGAGTGCTATCAGGTCCGAATCATGCAGAGGAAGTTGGCTTAGATATGCCTGCTGCTAGCGTTGTAAGTAGTACCGATGAAGAGGCTGTTAGTCGTTTGCAGGATGCTTTTTTCACCCCTAATTTTCGTGTCTACACTAATCATGATATCGTGGGCGTTGAATTAGGAGGGGCTCTAAAGAATATCATCGCGTTAGCTGCTGGTGTAGCTGATGGGATGGGCTTTGGCGATAATACTAAAGCCATGCTTATCACACGGGGTTTGGGCGAGATGGTACGCCTGGGTCTCGTTTTGGGGGCCGACTTGCGCACTTTTGCCGGCCTATCAGGTATTGGTGACTTAATTGCTACTTGTACCAGTAAGCATAGCCGTAACTGGAACGCAGGCTATAAAATCGGGCAAGGACAAAAGCTGCAGCAAGTTGCAGGAGGTACTCACATGGTGATAGAAGGAGTCTTTGCTACACAAGCTGCATATAAGATCTCTAGAAAACTAGAAGTAGAGATGCCACTTACTGAGGCGCTACAAAGAGTGTTATTTCATGATGATGATCCGCGCATTACCTTAGTTGAAATGATGAACCGAGTTAGAAAACATGAATATGAGGACCTCGAATTCGGTATCTAGTCAATCTTGGATTTGATTGCTAGCAGACCTAAGTTTGCTTCGCTACTGAAAAGCACCCTGCAGAGGCTGGGTGCTTTTTCTTTTGGGAAAGTAGCTTTAACTAGCTTTGCAGGCATATCGCTTGCCTGTTTTCATATATATGTACTAGCCAAGCTGTGCCCCAGGGTTTATGTATAGGAACAAGCAGGTTTTAGCAGATTGGGGAAATTTGAGTGGAAATGCCGGGCGACTCGATAGAACGATATCGATCGACGTCTCAGGCAGAAAGGGAGGGAGAAACCTTTGGAGAAGTTTGACCTACTGCAGGACATAGCTAAGCGTACCGCTGGGGATATCTACCTAGGCATAGTAGGACCGGTGCGCACCGGCAAGTCCACTTTCATCAAGCGTTTTATGGACCTCATGGTATTGCCCAATATTACTGATGCAAATGACCGAGAACGTACCAAAGATGCCTTGCCACAGAGCGGTGCAGGGCGCACCATCATGACAACGGAACCCAAGTTCATCCCCGATGACGGAGTAGAAATCACAATTGATAATATTAACCTGCGCGTGCGCATGGTCGATTGTGTTGGTTATGCCGTACAGGGGGCGTTGGGCTATACGGATGAAGATGGTCCACGTATGGTCTTAACCCCTTGGTTTGATGAACCGATTCCGTTTGAAGAGGCCGCTGAAATAGGTACACAAAAGGTCATCGCAGATCATTCCACCATAGGGCTAGTAGTCACCACAGATGGTACGATTACTGATTTGCCTCGCTCAGCCTATGTTGATGCTGAGCAGCGTGTAGTAGAGGAGTTGCAGAAGCTAGGCAAACCCTACTTAGTACTACTGAATAGTACAGACCCTTTTTCGCCTGAGACTATGGAACTAAGAGCGGAGCTAGAGGAGAAATATCAAGCTGCTGTTGTGCCGATTGATGCTGCAAAACTTAATCAGACGGATATACATGGCATCTTGCGTGAAATTCTATATGAGTTTCCTGTTAAGGAAGTCAGCGTAAACTTACCAGCTTGGGTTGACGTATTAGAAAGCAAGCATTGGCTTCGCCGCAAACTAGAAGATGCAGTCCAGCAGGGTGTAACTAAGGTAAAGAGATTGCGGGAGATCGACTATCTGATCGATGCCCTCAGCGAATGCGACGCTGTCTCCGAAGTTGTACTGGAAACGATGGAGCTAGGTAGTGGATTGGCGCGCATCGCGGTGTCAGCTCCGGACTACTTGTTCTGGGAGATATTAAGCGAAGCAGCTAAGACCGAAATACGTGGGCGCGAGGTATTACTAACCCTGATGAAAGACTATGCGGAAGCAAAACGCGAGTATGACAAGGTAAAAGATGCTGTACGCGATTCCCGCAACATAGGGTATGGTATAGTACCACCGAGTCTGGACGACATGGAATTAGAGGAACCAGAGATTATTCGTCAGGGCAACCGCTTCGGTGTACGCTTACGGGCAAGTGCTCCTGCGTATCATATGATACGGGTGGACGTGGAATCAGAAGTGGCGCCAATTATTGGCACGGAGCGGCAAAGTGAAGAGTTAGTTCAGTACCTGCTTGATGAGTTTGAGGCAAATCCTGAGAAACTTTGGGATACTAATATCTTCGGCAAATCTCTTCACAATTTGGTGCGAGAGGGTATTCAAAACAAACTCTTCCGTATGCCGGATAATGCACAAGAGAAGTTGCGTGAGACGCTACAGAAGATCGTCAATGAAGGCAGTGGTGGCTTGATAGCCATCATACTATAGAACAAACTGCTTGGCTAAAGAAGCACATTCTGGTACGCCAGAGTGTGCTTCTGCTTCTTGAGCCAAAAAGCAAACAACCATCTTGTTACCAAGATGGTTGCTATAATGCAATAATGGTCGGGCTGACAGGACTTGAACCTGCGGCC
>DIPA01000059.1:4012-4169 GCA_002427055.1 Firmicutes bacterium UBA5500
AAACTGCGCCACAGCCCGTCGCTCACTCATTATACTACAGACTAATCTAGCCTGCAAGTGTAGTCTAGCTGCGTTTAGGCAACTTAGCATAACCTAAATTGAGTTGTTGATAGATATTAGTACGGTAATCAAGGTTTCTATAACGACATCTATTGAC
>DIPA01000059.1:4375-5301 GCA_002427055.1 Firmicutes bacterium UBA5500
TGCAGTTTGTGAGAGTCTGCACCTGAAAATTGGCAGTTTCGCGTCTGTGGCGAAGAGCTATAGACGCGACTTTTTTAGGAGCTGTCAGTACTTGGTTGTTAGCATCGAAGTAACCATCATCGATAAACTGGAAAAAGGAGGATGAGGAATTAGATGAATCAACTGGGCCGTCATATTTTGGCCGAGATTTATGGGTGCCCTGCTGAGATCTTGAATGATGTACAGCTAGTGGAAAGCATTATGGTTAACGCCGCTTTAGAAGCAGGCGCAGAAGTCCGTGAAGTGGTATTCCATAAATTTAGCCCCCAGGGCGTTAGTGGTGTTGTTGTAATCTCGGAGTCGCATCTGGCAATTCATAGCTGGCCAGAGCTAGGTTATGCAGCAGTTGACGTTTTCACGTGTGGTGACCGCGTAAACCCGTGGGACGCATGTAATTACATCACCAAACACTTTCAAGCTCAAGATATGACAGCTACGGAGGTTGATCGGGGCATTATTGACATGCCTAGGCAGCAGGTTGTTTAGCCTGCAATAAATCGCCTTAATTGCCTCTCCTCAACTGGCGGATTAATGAGCAATTCAGCAGCCTGCTTTATCAGCGCAGGTTGCTGTTTTTTTGCTTGCGCAATTCTTCAGCAGGACTAGTGTACTTCAAGGTTGAATGAAGGTAAGCAGGGAAGAAGGGAGAAGGCGAGTATGACAATTGATGATTACGCAATGTTCTGTAGCAAGATCAAACAACTGACTGGTGTAGACCTAAGTGGTTATAAGGAAAAGCAGATGAGAAGAAGGATTGAAAGTTACATGACACGACGCGGTTTTGAATCCTTTTTGGCCTATTATAATTTTTTGCTTACCGATCAAAAGGCCTTGGATCAATTCTTAGATTGGATTACAATAAACGTATCCGAGTTTTATCGTAATAG
>DIPA01000059.1:5552-6046 GCA_002427055.1 Firmicutes bacterium UBA5500
ACTGCTGTGTATCCTACAGTACAGGCTGGTCAGATTCCTGCGCAGTTTCGTTCTCGTTATGTGATCGAGCGAACAGGTAATTTTGAAATTGCGCCTGAAATTCGTTCGAGCGTCAGCTTTAGACAGCATAATTTGCTTGCTGATCAATACCCCAGGGCACTTGACCTAATTGTGTGCCGCAACGTTATGATCTACTTTACAGATGATATTAAGGCTAGGCTATATCGCCAGTTCGCTGCTAGCTTGATACCTGGTGGAATTCTATTTGTTGGGAGCACAGAGCAGATATTTAGACCTCAAGACTATGGTTTTAGAGTTTTCGAGTCTTTTTTCTATCAACGTATGTAAGGGCATTGAGATAGAACATGAAAAGGGCTTTCGCACTAGCTAAGTGTCTACAGCTGGCCGAGCTAATCGGCTCCGTTTGAAGAATCGAGCCCATACATGGCGCCACAAGCGCGTTCATACCGTTTTAACCGGCCTCTCATACTAAA
>DIPA01000059.1:6174-9755 GCA_002427055.1 Firmicutes bacterium UBA5500
ACTAAAGTATGAGAGCCTTTTTTGCGTATAATCATCCTTTCTGACGATGACTGGTGCCTCCCTTTTTCTTATTATGGTCCCAGGGGTAGTAGGAGGTGACGCCAGCTGTGAAAGCCATAAGCAATAGGCAGGAAATATATGTTGTTTTTCTGAGATCGGTATCTTTCTGACGGTGCGGGGCTGTGGCCCAAATGAATTGGAGGGTATATTATGCGAGATGATACGGCCCCTACAGGCAGGGGAAAAAAGATTTTAACAGTGATCCTCATAGCTGCCAACCTGCTCATGCTGGTGGTGGGCATTATCACGATACCACCTAACATGCAAAGATCGGCGGAAAAGACAGGCGCCCCGCTTGCCCCGCCCGTCGCGGCACAGGTGCCTTTGTCCACCGGAGAACGTCCCGATCTGGAGGATTTTCTGTGGTATACGGAGGATGTGTTTTACGACGGCGTTCCGACTGACGCAGTATTCATAGAGAATTTTGGGGTCATAACAGGTGGCTGGAAGGGACTTATCATCTACGACCCGGACAATGCCTACGGGGCTAACGCGCTAGAATTTCTTAATGTAAGTATCGCGGGTAAGGCGGATAATTTGAGCCTCACCCTCGACTGGTATCTCATGTTCATAGCAGGCGTTGAAAGCAGTTTTGACGAAACGGATATAAAGGACGCCGTGTTTGAAGGCGAGTGGAAAGAGGGCGGCCTGTGGGCTTCGGGCACGGGCACCATACGCCTGACACAACTTTATGAGTTAAATGATAAGCAGTACGCTGTTGGCACAATGGAAACGCACGCGGGGATACCGGCGCTCTTCGCACTGGTACGACCATAAGGAGGGGTGAAAAGTGAGAAAATTCTGCACGAACTGCGGTAAAGAGCTGCGCAGCGGCGCACGTTTCTGCGGGGAATGCGGCGCGCCCGTTGCTGTCAGTGTGCCCACGCCTCCAAAACAAACCGCCCCCGCCGCCCCGCTATCTCAACCGGCTCCACAGCCACGGCCAGCACCTGCACCTCAGCTACGGCCGGTCAATACGACTCCGGCCGCCGGGATGCAGCAGCGCTCGGTCAAAGCAACTAAGAAGAGAAAAAGCACGGATACGCTTTCTATTGTGCTTGCTGTTTTGCTTGTAGCACAAACGGCAGTCGTAGTCCTGTACGGCTGGCCTGGTCTGGCCGTGAAAAACGGGGCTGGAAAGCCCGTCGATATGAAATTTGAAAAAAGTACCATCGTGGACGGTCTTGCGGAGATGGCTGGCATGAGCGTTGCTTTCAGTGACGGTGCTTACGATGGTCAGGAGCTGGAAAACAGAAAAACGGCCTCTGTGGATCTGGACGAGGGAGCTGCCTCCGCCGGATATGAGTTAGCGTTTGCGGAGGCTCCCGAAGGAAGCGTGATGCTGTCAGCACCTATGCCGGAGGGTTTGACGCTAGCTAAAGGAGAGAGCTTGTATCTTGATATCGGCTTTTCCATGCTGGACGGCGCCGGCGAAGAAGTGATGGTTTACGATCATGTGGAAGCGTCGGAGCAGTCAGGGCAAATCATTGCCGAAATAACGCCGTCCGGCTACGATGAAATTGCAACCAATGTCTATCTAAATGGCCCAAGCTACGTAAGACCGACCTACACGGACAAGATGCGCTTCAACGCCCAGTTCAAGGTGAAGGTCATCAATAAATCTCAGAGCGAGAGGTTTAATCTCATATTCGACAAATCGCGACTCATGGCAACCTCGGTAACCGAAGATATGATCGCACATTTGCTATCCAGAATGGAACAGGTCTACGGGCAAATGAAAAGTTTCGGGTTTAACGTTGCAAAGCGAACCAAGTGGCCGATGGATATTTACGTGACGACCCTGAAAGGAGATTCCAAAAAAGGAATAAACACCTATGGTCAATATGTGTCAAGCTGGCTCGGTATCAATTACGGTCATATGAATTTAAGCCGTCTGTTGTTCACATCATTCAATCTTGATGAAGCGACTAGCGTGTTTGCCCATGAACTGATGCACTTTGTGCAGGAGTGCCATGTCTCGTCTCAGTTCTATCGTTTAGACTGGCTGGATGAGGCTACAGCAGTATTCTTTGAAAGATATTTCGGCGGGAAGACAGATCACAGCGCTCGGCAATATGAATTATATGAAGGAATCTATCCCGCCTCCGACGATGCAAGCGAAGGATACGTGCGTGGCGCGCTTGTCGGCTACTGGGCGCATAAGGGCGGCTGGCTTGAGGGAAAAGATGCCCTTTCCGGGACAGACAAAATGGGCGGGCTCATCGACCTTTATTCCACCGGCGGCTATATCAAGGAAAGCCGCTGGCTGGAATGGATTAACCAGAGTGTGGGGGAACCGTCCAAGTATGCCGTGGATTTCTTTACCAAGATGGTGCTCACCGATGAAGCCGTGTGGGCTGAATATGCCGATAAGCCCTATAATCTGCATGGTTTAATTACCGACAATAAGCTAGAGCAAATCAAGAAGTTTACCTCAGAGCTGAAGCTGTCGGCGAACGAAATCTTCAGTGAAAAAGGTCAGGTCTATTCAGTCAAGGTCCCCGCCTATGGCGCACGGGTTGTGGCGCTGAGCATGACCAAGGCTGAGCAGAATAAGCTTGAGATGGACGGCAAGCTTTCGATTACCGCAGGCGGGGGGGGGACGCTTGTGCTGATAAAATGTCGGTCAAAGCAGGCAGAGCCAACGCAAGGAGTGACCGTTTCTGCGCCGGAATTCCGCAAGACACTGGAAGATAAACATCGCTATTTGGTGTTGGTGGTAAACCCTTCTAAGAAGGAAAAAACCATATTTTTTACGGTGACGGGGCAGATCGCCGAAAAGCCGGAGACAGACAAGGCTGTTGAGGAAGTCCCTTATTCTGGAACATACAGAGGGATTGTTACCAATTTGCAGATAGACGATGAGCCCGACTTGGCTGTAACAACCATTGTCACTTTCATTGAGAATTCCGGTCCAGGCGGACAGTACAGTATTCAATGCACAGTTGACGAAACGGGTAAAAAGCTCATAGAGGGAAAATATAACAAGTTCATACGGTGGTCTAACGGTAAAGTCAATGATGACGATGACTTTGTCTTCTCCCAGGACGGAAAATTGTTTTCTGCTACCCTAAGAAATTTAGATGGTACGCCATGGGTATCCATCAGCGGTGAGAAGTAAAACGCCAGCCAAGGGCAATTGCAAATGGGGTGCGTTATATTGACAAGAAGACAAAAAGCAACACTGGGTATTCTCAGCTCAATCCTGATGCTGCTTGCTGCCCTGCCCATGCTATTGTGGTGCCTAAACCTCATCGGCAATGCTTCTTTAGACTACGATTACGCCGGTGTGGGTTGCTTCACGGCAGCGATGATCTACGCCTTTTCCATGGTGACGGGGATCGCAGGAATCGCCTTTGCGGGTCAGCCTCACAGACATCGCTGGTGTCGGGGGCTGGCATACATCCAACTGGCGGCGATAGTGTTAATGATTGCTCCGCTGCGCTCCTACGCGGCCCTGACGCTGCCGCCACTTTTTATCCTAAGCGTCCTGTATCTGTTCAGCGTGGGCTGGCGTAAAA
>DIPA01000114.1:0-1728 GCA_002427055.1 Firmicutes bacterium UBA5500
AGCTGATGCCGTATTAGTCATTGAAGCAGATGAGAAGAGTGGGTCTTTGATTACTGTTGATCATGCTCTTGATCTGGGGCGAGATATCTGGGCTGTTCCTGGAAACGCTACCAGTCGTTTTAGTCGAGGCACGAATAACCTTTTGCGTCATGGGGCTACCTTAATAGCAAGTAGTGAAGATATACTGGCAGAATGGAATTGGGGAACTACAGCGCCGCAGTCCGGTGAATTAGTTCCTCCACTGGAAGGATGCCCCCAACTGGTTTACAGAGTGCTAACTGATCAGATCAGCAGTCTTGAGGACATAGTAGATAATTCGGGATTAACTACCTCGGAAGTGCTAGCAGCATTGATGGAATTGGAGTTAGGTGGCTGGGTTGAAGCAGCCGCTGCTCAGTCTTATCGGCGTACGCCGGCTAAGACCTAGTGTGAGACAGATTACAGGCGGATTCACTCAATGTGTTCTGTCTCGTAATAACGGTATTTGTTAGATTAGGTAATAGCCCTAATCTTGCTATTTGGGGGGAGAAACAAAGATATGGCACAAAACTTGGTAATTGTGGAATCGCCTGCCAAAGCAAAGACAATCGGCAAGTATTTAGGGCGACGTTACTTGGTAAAGGCGTCTATCGGTCATGTTCGTGATTTACCTAAGAGTCAATTCGCTGTCGATGTGGACAATGGATTTACGCCTAAATACATCACCATCCGCGGTAAGGGGGCAGTTGTAAAGGAACTAAGAGATGCTGCCAAGAAAGCGAATAAGATATTCTTGGCAACTGACCCGGATCGTGAAGGTGAAGCCATTTCTTGGCATTTGGCACAGGTTTTGGATGTAGATCCTATTTCCCCTTGTCGGGTAACCTTTAATGAAATTACGAAGCATACTGTGCAAGAGGCCTTTAAGCATCCACGACCGATAGATCAGGACTTGGTGGATGCGCAGCAGGCGCGTCGTATCCTTGATAGGATAGTTGGTTATCGCTTGAGTCCCCTGCTATGGAAGAAAGTGAAGAAAGGCCTTAGTGCTGGGCGTGTGCAGTCGGTCGCGGTACGCCTTATTTGTGATCGAGAATCAGAGATTCAAAACTTTAGGCCTGAGGAATATTGGACAATTACTGCAGAATTGCAGACGGCCACTAAGGAGAAGCTTCAGGCTGAATTCTATGGACAAGCTAATAAAAAACTGCACCTGACTAACAGAGAAGAGGTAGAGCGGATACTTAATAGTGTGCGCGAAAGCCCTTTCGTCGTTAGTTCTGTACGACGGAGCGAACGTCGTCGCAATCCAGCAGCTCCTTTTACGACCAGTACTTTACAGCAAGAGGCATCGCGGCGATTAGGTTTTACTGCCAAAAAAACGATGCGCTTAGCTCAGACTTTGTATGAAGGCGTAACGTTAGGTAAAGAAGGTGCGATAGGTTTAATCACTTATATGCGTACCGACTCTACCCGCGTTTCCCCGCAAGCTTTAGATGAAGCAAAAGCAATGATAGCCGAGACATATGGTGAAGCATATGTACAGACTCGTCAATATGCGGGGAGCAAACGTGCACAGGATGCGCACGAGGCCATCCGACCTACCTTTCCAGGTCGTACTCCGGACATGTTAAAAACCTTCTTGGGTCGTGAGGAGTTACGTCTCTACCGCCTAATCTGGGATCGGTTTATTGCCAGCCAGATGGCTGCGGCTGTATACGATACAGTAGCAGCTGAAATTGAATCAGG
>DIPA01000114.1:1823-2417 GCA_002427055.1 Firmicutes bacterium UBA5500
GATACTGTAGCAGCCGAAATCGATGCAGGTGGGTATACTTTCAGGGCAAAAGGGTCAGAGATTAAGTTTCAGGGGTTTCTGCTCGTCTATAAAGATACTAAAGAAGATAATTCAAAAGAGAAAGATGGTCTATTACCTGATCTGACTGTGGCTCAACAATTAGCCTTAGCTAGGCTAACCGAGAAACAGCACTTTACTGAACCACCGGCTCGCTATACGGAAGCGGCTTTAGTTAAGACACTGGAGGAATTAGGAATAGGTAGACCGAGCACTTACGCGAGTATCATAGATACCATACAGAGTCGGGGATACGTAGTGCGAGAGCAGAAGAAATTCTACCCTACTGAGCTTGGGCAAATAGTAGTTGAACTTCTTAAAGAATTTTTCTCTAGAATTATTGACGTTGAATTTACCGCTTCACTAGAAGCACAGCTCGATGAAATTGAAGATGGCAAAGTAGAATGGGTAGCCGTGCTGGAGCAATTTTACGGGCCTTTTGAGCAAGAATTACGGCATGCCGAGAATGAAATGCAAGCGGTTCAGATAACACCTATTGAGTCAGATGTGGTCTGCGAGCTATGTGGCAGGCGTATG
>DIPA01000114.1:2537-4937 GCA_002427055.1 Firmicutes bacterium UBA5500
CGAGCTATGTGGCAGGCGTATGGTACAGAAAACAGGGCGCTTTGGTAAGTTCTTGGCTTGTCCTGGTTTCCCGGAGTGTAGAAACACGAAACCTCTTCTTAATGATACTGGAGCAAAATGCCCCAAGTGCCAGAATAAGTTGGTTGAGCGTCGTTCTAAGAAAGGCCGCTTGTTCTATGGTTGTCTAAGCTATCCAGAATGCGATTTTGTTATTTGGAACAAACCGGTACCTAATAAATCCTGCCCCGTATGTGGAGGACTACTAGTAGAAAAACAGAGTGGTGGACAAAAATTGCATGTATGCAGCAATCAGGAGTGTCGATTTGAGGAACGGGTGGAACAAGATGGCTAGGCCGACAGAAGTAACAGTTGTGGGAGCAGGCTTGGCAGGCAGTGAGGCTGCTTGGCAAGCTGCCAGGCGAGGAGTGCAAGTATCGCTAATTGAAATGAGACCTCAGAAAATGACGCCTGCGCACCATACTGGCTTCGCCGGTGAATTGGTCTGCAGCAATTCCTTGCGGGCAACGAGCCTAGATAATGCCGTTGGTTTGTTAAAAGAAGAAATGCGACTCATGGGGTCTCTGGTCATAGACGCCGCTTTGGCTAATCGCGTTCCTGCAGGAGGTGCTCTGGCGGTCGACCGTACTGGTTTCTCACAATATATCACGCTCAAGCTACAAGACTGCCCCTTGATCAACATATTGCAGTGCGAAATAACAGAGCTGCCAAAAGAGCGTCCACTTGTAATAGCAACGGGGCCATTGACATCGCCTGCTTTAGCTGACTCTTTACAATCAGTTCTGGGTGAAGGTTATTTGCATTTCTATGATGCGGCAGCACCTATTGTTGCAGCTGATAGCATTGATTGGGACAAAGTCTACTGGGCCTCTCGTTACGACAAAGGTGATGCAGATTATGTCAACTGCCCCTTGGAAGCAGATGAATATGCGGTTTTCCATCAGGCTTTGGTTGAAGCAGAGACGGCTCCGTTGAAGGGGTTTGAACGAGGCGTTTACTTTGAGGGATGTATGCCAGTTGAAGTATTGGCCAAGCGGGGCTATGAGACATTGCTATTCGGTCCCCTAAAGCCAGTAGGGTTGCCGAATCCTCGTACTGGCAAGCTACCACATGCCGTTGTGCAGCTGCGGCGTGATAACCTGGCTGGTACGCTGTACAACATGGTTGGCTTCCAAACCAATTTGAAGTGGCCGGAACAGCAGCGTGTTTGGCGTTTGATTCCGGGATTGGAACACGCCGAATTTGCCCGCTACGGCGTTATGCACCGCAATACGTTTATCAACTCACCGCAGCTTCTCTTGCCAACCTTGCAGTGGCAAGGTGATACCAGGCTTTTTTTTGCTGGACAGTTAGCTGGTGTTGAGGGTTATGTGGAGTCTGCGGCTGCAGGGCTTGTAGCCGGCATTAATGCAGCGCGTATTGCGGGGGGGCAAGAGCCGCTAGTTTTTCCAGAAACGACGGCTCATGGAGCATTACTTAACTATATTACGGCTGAACCAAAGCAGAATTTTCAGCCGATGCATGTTTCTTATGGCATTTTCCCACCTCTTACAAACCCCCCTCGTGGCAAACGGCAACGCGGAGCAGCGTATTCCGAAAGGGCATTGCAAGAATTAAAAAATTTTTTGGATAATTCGTCTGTCTAGTGTTGCTGTAGATTGTCGGCTTATGCTAATATTTGATTGGGGCTGTCTTTATGGAGGAATTGGTTGACCGTTTCCTTCGCTTTCAGCGGGTGGAAAGGAATGCATCAGTACATACTGTTAGTAATTATCAACGAGACATATTGCAATTCACTAAGTTCTTATGCGATGATGTAATAGTGGTATCAGAAATTGGCAAGCTAGAGTTGCGTCGCTATCTAGCCTATCTGCAGCAATCAGGCTATGCAAAGTCAAGTATTGCTAGGAAGCTTTCTGCCTTGCGTTCTTTTTTTAGCTTTCTTGTGAAGGAAGGATACTACTCGCAAAATCCTCTCGATTATATCAGTACACCGAAACGAGAGCACCATTTGCCTACGTTCTTATATGTTGACGAATGTTTTAGTTTACTTGCGGCTCCCGACGATAGCCATTTAGGGAAACGTGATAGGGCTATCCTAGAAACCCTCTATGCGACAGGTATTAGAGTAAGCGAACTTGTAGGGATGTCACTGCATGATGTAGACTTTAGGCAAGGTTATGTACGTGTTCTGGGCAAAGGTTCTAAAGAACGCATTGTTCCTTTAGGTAAACCAGCGTGTCAGGCGATTGAACGTTACCTACATGATGCGCGGCCTGTACTTGTTAATCCAAATAAGGGCAGTGAAAATGCTTTGTTCCTAAACAGAGATGGTGGCCGTTTATCAGACCGTAGTGTACGACGCCTGACAGACAAATATGT
>DIPA01000114.1:5053-13769 GCA_002427055.1 Firmicutes bacterium UBA5500
TTATGTAGAACAGATAGCGCTACAGCGGCAGGTCAGCCCACACACCTTGCGTCATTCCTTTGCAACTCATATGCTTGATAATGGTGCTGATCTCAGGAGTGTACAAGAGTTATTAGGGCATGCTAGTGTTTCTACTACGCAGTTGTATACTCACATCACCCGTGAACGGTTAAAAACGGTCTACAAGGAAACTCATCCAAGGGCTTAGGGGGTGTAAATATGTTTACTGCTACTACGATTGTGGCAGTTAAGCGAGATAATCAGGTTGCCATGGCAGGAGATGGTCAAGTCACCCTAGGCAATAACACGATTATGAAAGCACACGCTCGCAAAGTGCGGCGGCTCTATCATGACCAGGTATTAGCGGGTTTTGCTGGGTCTGTTGCCGATGCCTTTGCACTTTTCGACAAATTCGAGGGGCGCTTGGAGCAGTACCGGGGCAATTTAGCACGCGCGGTAGTTGAATTAGCTAAAGAATGGCGAACTGACCGTGCGCTAAGACGGTTAGAAGCTCAGTTATTGGTAGCTGATAAGAACCAGATTTTTCTGGTATCTGGCTCAGGAGAGGTTATTGAGCCGGATGATGGTTTGGTGGCCATTGGGTCAGGAGGTAACCTAGCATTAGCTGCTGCTAGGGCTCTAGCAGCGTTCTCTAATCTATCTGCTAGCGAGATTGCCGAACAATCGTTACACATTGCTGCTGACTTATGTGTTTTTACTAACCATCAAATCATGGTAGAGACATTGGAGGCGATTGAGCAAGGTGGAGCTTGAGCCACGCGAAGTAGTTGCTGAATTAGACAGGTTTATCGTGGGGCAAACAGCCGCTAAACGGGCACTTGCAATTGCTTTACGCAATCGTATACGACGTTACAAGTTGCCCCCCGAGCATCAAGCTGAAATTAGCCCTAAGAATATCATGTTGATTGGGCCAACGGGCGTGGGAAAAACTGAGTTAGCACGTCGCTTGGCACGTCTCGTTAATGCCCCATTTGTTAAAGTTGAGGCTACTAAGTACACTGAAGTAGGTTACGTAGGGCGAGATGTAGAAAGCATGATTCGTGACCTCGCTGAAAATGCTGTGCGCACCATTAAGTTGGAAAAAACGCAGGAGGTCGACCAAAGAGCACAAGCAAGAGTGGAAGAACGCATTCTTCTTGCCCTGCTACCCAAGCGAGCAGCTTCTAGTCAACATCCGCTGGAGAACTTGTTTGGTATGAGGACTCCGGACCCACCGGAGGACCCAGAGGTAAGTGCATCGCGTAAAGCACAGAAAGATGATTTGCGGCGGCGCTTACGAGCTGGAGAGTTAGAAGACCTTCTGGTTGAAATAGATGTTAACGAACGCCCAGCCTCCATGTTGGACATGTTTGCTAATTCCGGTATGGGGGAATTAGCTACTGGCATGCAAGAGATGATGGGTAGTCTATTGCCGCAGAAGAAGAAGCGACGTAAAGAGACGGTGCATCAGGCGCGTAAACTACTGTTACAGGAAGAGGTAGAGAATCTGCTCGATGCTGATGAGGTTGCTCAGCTGGCGGTTGCGCGCACTGAACAAATGGGCATTGTCTTTATCGATGAGATTGATAAAGTTGCTGGTCAACATAGTCATGGGCCAGATGTTTCTAGAGAAGGTGTACAACGAGATATTTTACCGATTGTAGAAGGTTCAACAGTGCAAACTAAATATGGGCCTGTACGAACAGATTATATTCTGTTTATAGCTGCTGGAGCATTCCATGTGAGTAAGCCGTCTGACCTAATTCCTGAGTTACAGGGGCGTTTCCCGGTGAGGGTTGAACTAGAGAGTTTGACAGAAGCTGATTTGGAGAGAATACTAATAGAGCCAGAAAATGCGTTGTTAGCCCAATACAAGCACCTACTGGCGACAGAGGGAATTGAGTTATGTTTTGAGCCGAGTGCCGTGCAGGAAATTGCTAGTATAGCTTATCAGATTAATTGTACTGCTGAAGACATAGGAGCTCGGCGATTACATACTGTACTCGAGCAGGTTATGGATGAGATTGCATTTGATCCACATGCATATGGGGGTGATACAATCTCCATTGATGCCAAGTATGTGAAGGATCGCCTGCAGCGTATTATGCAGAACGAGGATTTAAGTCGTTATATTCTTTAAGTCGTAGAAGGGGGTACCATCAATGAATTCTAAATTACTGGAAAACACTAGGCGTTTGACACGAATCTTGCAGCAGTCAGCTGGCGAAGCAGTACGGTTTACTGACGTGGCCAGAGTTTTTTCCGATGTTCTCAGTGCTAACGTATATATCATCAACACTCGAGGCAAATTGCTTGGTTATGCATTACGTGATGATTATGAGTGCGACATCTTGTCTCGCTATGTGCACAGTGGTAGGTTCCCAAGTGAGTATAACAATCACCTGATGGCTACTGACGCTCCTATTGTCAATTGCCGTGAGTCGGATACTTGTGTTTTTGATAACGCGCCTTGCGAGTTTGCTGACAAGTTGGCGACCATCGTACCGGTTATTGGCAGAGGGCAACGTTTAGGCACTTTGCTACTCGCACGTTTCGATACAGCGCTAGATGATGCTGATTTAGCCTTAACGGAATTTGGTGCGGCTATTCTCGGCATGGAGATTTTGCGTGCTAAGAGCGATGAACTGGAAGCAGAAGCCCGTGAACGCGCTGTTGTGGAAATGGCTGTGGATGCCTTATCATACTCAGAGCTAGAAGCCATTGAGCATATTATGCGGGAGTTGGGTGGAGAAACTGAGGGGCTATTGGTCGCTAGCAAGGTAGCAGATCAAGCTGGTATTACGCGTTCAGTGATTGTTAACGCCTTGCGCAAGCTGGAGAGTGCGGGGGTTATTGAATCCCGTTCCCTTGGTATGAAAGGCACATTTATTCGAGTCCTGAATGACAAGCTAATCGACCAAGTTTTTCGGCGAAATAAGTAGTCGAGCAATTATTCACGGTACAAGGCTAAAAAGGTCAACCCTCTAAGAGCAGGGTTGACCTTTTTGTTCGACCTAAGACTGGCTTTTGTACAGATAATTGGAGAGCATTAGCAATTTTCCTCGAAAAAAAGAAGGTATTTTGCGGCATTTGTCGAAATGTAAAAATGGGGTAAATAAAGTTCATCTGGCCATGTGTCGTAATGTGATCAGCGTACGGCGATGGCCTATCTTACGTTACGCAGAAGAAAGGGGGAATCACGTGATGCAGAAGGTGGCTACTTCTTTGGTTTTGGAGCGAGCCTTGGCAGCCGCGTCTGTACGTCATAAGCTTCTGGCTCACAATGTAGCCAATGTTGATACACCGGGTTACAAACGATTTGATATTGCGATGCAGTCTGCCCTGCAACAAGACGCTAGCTCACCCTTAGAAAATTCAATCTATCAGCAGTTGAACACGAGTCTGCGCGTAGATGGTAACAACGTTGATATAGAACAAGAGATGACTCTAGTGGCTGAAACGGAAGCTTATTTTAATGCAGTGGCTAGTAGCCTGATCAAGCAGATGGCAACTGTGCGTTATTTGATCAATGAGGGGAGGCGTTAGCACATGTTCGGTGTTTTCAACATCAGTGCCTCAGGCCTGAGTGCACAAAGACTACGTATGGACATTATCTCGGATAACATCGCCAATTCCGCGACTATACGTCCCGCTACAGAGACGCCTTTTCAGCGGAGGTACCCTGTTTTTGCGGTCAAACAGGAGAGTGGTTTTGCCAGAGCTCTTAGGCGCTCTACTGGTCAATTAGGCCAAGGGGTGCGAGTTGTTGCTATTGCTAAAGACGATTTTACGCCTGGCGAACTTGTTTATAAGCCTGAACATCCTTTTGCAGATGCACAGGGTTATGTACATATGCCAAACGTAAATATGATGCGTGAGATGGTGAATGTGATGTCGGCAAGTCGTGCCTATGAGGCTAATGTTACAGCGCTTAACGCGAGCAAGTCGATGATAGCCAAGGCACTTGAAATAGGGAGATAACTATGGCAATTAGAATTCAGCCAATCGAGTTAGTCAGGAGCAATAGCGTTGCCTCTATGGCCACTAAGGCCAACGAGGGCGACTTCGGGCAGTTACTGAAGGGCTTCATGGAGCAGACTATCGAGCAGCAAACCATCGCAGATGATCTCAGCACTCAACTCGCATTGGGCGAAAGGGATGACGTAGCTACTGTTATGATAGCCGCTGAAAGGGCAGCGCTATCTTGGCAGTTGTTGCAGCAGGTTCGTAATAAGTTACTTGAGGCGTTTCAAGAAATCATGCGCATGCAGGTATAGCCAATTGTGCTATGTGTGGCAGGGATTGGGGTGGCTAAATGAACTTACCTTTACAGTTGTCGAATGTTAGGGAGAAATGGGAGCAACAGGCACCCCAGTGGCGCAAGCGTGTCATTTTTATTGTTGCTATCTCGCTTTTGGTGATGATTGGGCTCCTGTATGTTGCTTTCCGACCTAACTACGTAACCGTGTTTCATGGTCTGGCATTAGAGGATGCAGCTGAACTGACTACTGAGTTGCAGTCTAAGCACATCTCTACCAAGCTTGAGAACGCCGGTACTTCTATTGCTGTACCACGCAAGCAGGCCGACCAGGCTCGCTTAGAAGCTGCGGGTGCTGGATTGCCGCGCAGTGGTCGTGTGGGTTATGACCTGTTTAGTAAAAGCAGTTTTAGTATGACTGAGAGTGAACGTGCTCTGCAGCAGCAATTGCTGCTAGAAGAGCAGATAGCTTATACCTTAGAGAAAATCGCCTGCATCCAAGATGCTGAAGTTAAGCTGGCATTACCGAAAGATAATGTTTTTTTGGACCCTAAACGGCAGACACAGGCAACCGCTTCAGTCTGGGTTAAATCAACCCAGGTACTTGATGCTGGGCAAGTCGCCGGTGTCGTACATCTCGTTTCCCGGGCTGTGCCAGATCTCAAGCCAGAGAACGTAACAATTATTGATGCAGATGGTAGGGTGCTTAATTCTGGGGATGAATCAGGAGGCTTCAGTTTTACGGAACAGCAAGGGCGGCAACAGGCATTGCAGCTGCAACTGGAGAGAAGTATTAGCACATTATTAGGACAGGTTTTTGGAGATGAGAATGTTGCCGTGCGGGTTGTTGCAGAACTTGATTTCAATCAGCACAGCACACAAACCGTACGTTTTGAAGCGCCTGGAGATGGTGAGACTGGCTTGGTGCGCCAAATTGAAGAGATGAGTGATTTTTATAGTGGAGAAGGTTCAGGCGGAGATGCGCCAGGAACAGATTCGAACCCAGGCGAGGTAACTCAGTCTCCTGCGGGCGGCAAAAGCAGTAATACGGCAGAGAAGCGCGAGCGTACCATCGCTTATGAGCTGGATGAAATTAAAGAGGTAATTACTTACGCCCCGGGGGCTATTAAAAGGCTTTCTGTTTCTGTGATCGTAAATCAGCCTGAACTAGCTATTGATACAGAAACAATACAAGCCGCAGTGCAGGCCGCCGTTGGTTATGATCAGCAACGTTCTGATGTTGTTTCTGTGCAGACTATGAGCTTCGCTGGTTCAGCGGAGCCGACTCCTCCTGTAGTGGCAGTACCGTGGTATGGAACATTATGGGCCAAAGTAGGCGTCGGCCTGCTTGTTGCCGTTATTGCTTTGTTGGCAGTAAGGGCTGTTTCGAGGCGTAAACAACATCTCCTTTTAGAGGAACTACAGTTAGCGCAAGTAGCAGCTACTGCTGAACCAGTGGAGGAAGAATTACTGGAGCCACAAGAAGATGAGACAGAACGGTTGCGCAAGCATTTGGAGAGGATTGCAAGACAGAAGCCGGATGACTTTGCGTTTCTGATCCGAGCCTGGCTTAACGAGGAGAGTTGATATTATGCGCTTTACTGGTCTATCGGGGCGCCAAAAAGCTGCTGCTTTGCTAATAACGATGGGTACTGAGGTATCTGCACAGGTATTCAAGCACCTAAACGAAGAGGAAATCGAGACACTTACGCTGGAAATAGCCAATACACGTAAAATCACGGCTGAAGAAAGACAGGTAGTACTTGATGAGTTCTATCAACTGGCTTTGGCGCGCGACTATATCTCGCAAGGTGGAATTGAATATGCTCGCGACGTACTGACTAAAGCATTGGGTGACGACAAGGCTATTGATGTAATTAACCGCTTAACTGCGTCTCTGCAGGTTAGACCCTTTGAGTTCGTGCGTAAGGCAGATCCGACCCAACTACTGAACTATCTACAGTCGGAGCATCCGCAGACCATTGCCTTGATTCTGTCTTTTTTGCCAGCGGAGCAAGGAGCAGCGATCATTTCTTCGCTACCTCCTGAGTTGCAGATCGATATCGCAAAACGCATTGCATCTATGGAAAGGACTTCTCCGGAGACCATTCGAGAAATTGAAAAGGTGCTTGAGAAGAAACTCTCCACATTGGTGGGACAGGATTATACGTCTATTGATGGACTTGAAACAGTTGTGCAGATTCTTACGCGGGTCGATCGTGGTACTGAGCGCACTATCTTGGAATCGTTGGAAGTGCAAACGCCTGAGCTGGCGGAAGAGATTAAAAAACGTATGTTCACTTTCGACGACCTCATTTTGCTGGATACTCGTGCTGTTCAGCGGGTTCTGCGTGAAGTTGATAATAAGGACTTAGCGTTAGCGCTTAAGGTTGCTAATGAAAATGTAAAGGACCTTATTTTCAGTAGTGTCTCAAAACGTTTCGCAGAAATGCTGCAAGAAGATATGGAATTTATGGGGCCAGTCCGCTTGCGTGATGTGGAAGAAGCGCAGCAGAAAATAGTAGCAATTATCCGTCGTCTAGAAGAAGCCAATGAAATAGTATATAGCCGCGGAGGTGATCAGGTAGTTGTCTAAAGTACTTAAAGCCAATCAGTTAACGGTATCTGGTCTTTGGCGTCCACGTGCTACGACTCAACCTATGAAGCGGCCAATTAGTCAAGTTGAGACAATTTGTAAGAGCAAGGATATTGCTCAGGAACAGCAGACCGCGCAAGCGAGGGCTGCAGAGTTAGTAATAAAAGCGAAAAGAGAGGCCGATGCCATTTTGGCCGCAGCCGATTCTGAGTTGAAACGTCAGCAAGAAATTGGTTACGCCGCCGGTTGGGAGGCTGGGTACGAGGCAGGCTTAGCAAAGGGCGAGGCCATTTGGCAAGCTAGATTGGAAGATCTGGAGGTATTACGACAACGGCTCATTGAGCAGGATGCCAATTGGTTACAAGAGGCATCACAAGAGACTTTAGAACTAGTAGTGGCCGTGGCTGAACGCGTTATTGGTTTTAAGCTTAGCCATGATGATGCCGTCGTACAAGCGGCTTTACGGCAGGTGCTCGGAGCAGCAAAAGGATGCAGAGAAGCATTGCTTACTGTATCTAGCGAAGATTTCCCAGAGCTTTGGGAACGACGTGCAGAATGGAAGAGCCTACTGCCAGGAGTAAAGGAGTTTGATTTGCAGCCGGATCCAAGCCTAGCTAGCGGTGATCTAGTATTGCAGACAAATCAGGGCACGCTTGATGCTCGTTTGGATACAGTATTGGAGCAAGTCGCAGCACAGCTATGTCCCGAGGACTAATCATGAGCTCAAGAGAGGTTTGGCAGCGCAGACTGAACGAGTTCATTCCCTATCGCTACTTTGGGCAAGTAACGCGTGTTGTTGGTCTAACTATCGAATCTCGAGGCCCCCGAGCTCAGTTGGGTGAGCTCTGCAAGATCATGCGGGCTGACCAGTCGTATGTGCTTGCCGAGGTAGTTGGCTTTAGGGATGATAACGTATTGCTGATGCCTTTAGGGGCAGCTGATGGTTTGGCCCCAGGCTCATTAGTTGAGGCGACTGGTAGACCACTGCAAGTATCCGTAGGCGATGACTTGCTGGGGAGGGTGCTTGATGGATTAGGGCATGTCCTTGATGACGGATCAGCCATAGCTAGCGGAGAGCACTATCCCTTAGTAGCAGATCCTCCACATCCGCTTACCCGCCCGCGTATTGACTCAGTACTATCGACTGGCGTACGGGCCATTGATGGCCTGCTCACAGTAGGGGTTGGCCAACGTTTGGGCATTTTTGCCGGCAGTGGCGTAGGCAAAAGCACTCTTCTTGGAATGATTGCCAGGAACAGCCAGGCAGACGTCAATGTAATTGGCCTTATTGGGGAGCGAGGCCGTGAGGTGATGGAGTTCATTGAGCGCGATCTGGGCCCGGAAGGTATGGAACGTTCAGTGTTGGTGGTGGCTACTTCGGACCAACCTGCCTTGATACGCTTAAAGGGAGCATTTGTTGCTACCGCTATTGCAGAGTACTTCCGCGACCAAGGTAAGAGCGTTTTACTGATGGTTGACTCCCTGACTCGCTTTGCCATGGCACAGCGAGAGGTTGGTCTAGCAATAGGAGAACCTCCGACTAGCCGTGGTTATACTCCTTCTGTGTTTTCCCTTCTGCCACGCCTGCTGGAACGCAGCGGGAGAGCCGATTCTGGTTCGATTACAGCCTTTTATACCGTTTTGGTAGATGGGGACGACATGAACGAACCGATTACGGATGCTGTGCGAGGTATTCTCGATGGTCATATCGTCCTGGCGCGTGATCTTGCCAACCGAGGTCATTACCCAGCTATCGACCCGTTAGCGAGTATCAGTCGCTTGTTTACTGAGTTAGCTACGTCTGAGCAGATGGAGGCGGCTAATCAAGCGCGGCGTTTGCTTGCTGTCTATCGTGAGAATCA
>DIPA01000114.1:13885-22847 GCA_002427055.1 Firmicutes bacterium UBA5500
TTGGGGCCTATAAGGCGGGTGGCAACCCTGAGATTGACGAAGCAATAGAGAAGCTACCAGCCATTAACAGTGTTTTGCAGCAAGTAGCTACCGAGAAGGGCGATTATGAACAAGCTGTGGCTGCGTTGGTGCAGGCAGTCAGGGGGTAGAACGAATGGCTATGTTTAGTTTTCGCTTAGCCCAGGTTTTGCGCCTGCAGCAAGCGATAGAAGACATGGAAAAAAGAGAGTTGCAACTGAGGTTAGGAGCTTTAGCACGTAGTGAGCTAGCGTTAGCCCAAGCCCAAGCACAACGCTCCTGCTTTGTCGGGCGACTGCAGCAGGCTGAGGCATCCGGCTTGTCTGCTGCTGAGTTAGTTACTTGGCGACGTTGGTATCCAGTTTTGACTGAGCTAGAGGTACAGCGACAGCAAGAGGCTGCTGTTGCCCTCGAGGCTGCTGACGAACAGCGCCAGCAAGTGCAGCTAGCTAGGCTGGAGAGACGGACGCTGGAACAGCTACAAGAGCGGCAGAAGGAGAAATTCGCTGAGACTCAGGAGCAGCAAGAGCAAACAATGCTTGATGAATTGGCCGTGCAGAGTTGGCCACATGAGGAATGCCTATGACCGAGAAACGCAGAGTATCGTTTGGCCTTATCCTGCTCCTTGTTGTTCTTCTGCTTGGTATTGCCACCGTTAGCACGGTGTTGGTTGGCCGTGCTCTTGGCTGGTGGGAGTACGCCGATTTACCGTTAGTTGGTCGATTTTTTCCTAGTTCAAACTTGCCCGATCCAGATGTCGAGCCAGATGAAGAACCTAATTTTGAGGAGCAGATTGAGCTCTTGCAGTTAGAAATAGTGCAGCGTGACCAGCGCATCAGTGATTTGCAGGATAACATGCGCAAACAAGATACCCGTATCGAAGAGCTTTTGCAGGAGATTGAGACCCTTGAAGAACGAATCTTGGCAGAGCAAGCTCAAAAGACAGATGCGACATTAGCCAAGACTGCCAAGATTTATGAAAACATGCGTGCTCAAGAGGCAGCACAGGTCTTAGAGCAAATGAACACCGAGGACGTGAGGTCGATCTTGTACTTGATGCCACCTGAGACGGCTGGAGCTATTCTCGGCAAGATGAAGCCTGAAAAGGCAGCTCAGATCGCATCTTTACAAGTTGGTAAATAGTATTTAGCTATATGAAAGGGGGTGATTAGATGATGCAATTGCAAGCGATAATGCTCGATTTGATGGCACTGACAACAAGGGCGAGCGATAGCTCAATTGCGCCTACGACAACTTCTGCCGACCCTAAGTTGCGGTTTGACCAGCTATTAGGCCAAGCGTGCACGAGCCTGGTATCTATTTGTCAGGAGATAGACACAAAGGTAACTGATGGTGATGAGATAGGGGTAGCCAATGAGCAGGACGAACTCGCCAGCAATGACTTGAGCATGCTCGCCGTTCTCTTGGCACAGCCGAACTTTGCATGGCCTGCTTCGCAGCCTAATGTGCAGAGCCATGAGGGTACGGCAGTACGTAACAGCAACTTGTCGGCTACCGAATTGCCAGCGGGCATAGCTAGAAATGTAACGACGGAGCATAGTTCCCAGCCTTTAGTGCAGGCAGACACTGCCGGGCCAGTGCCAGAGGATACTGCTTTCATCCTGCAACAACCTATGGATAATACTGTCTCTGTTCCTGGGGAGCAACCAGCACAGTCGCATATGAGCCAGGAGATTAGACCTGTAGAGGCAAAGCCCTTGGTAGAACTGCTGGAACAGTCACAAGTAGAAGGCCCAGAGGTTTATTCTAACTTGGCTGGCTTGGCTGGCCTGCAGACAGATACAGGTGTGCAGCCAAAGCGTTGGGGGCAGCTAGAGAGGTACTGGGTGTTGAGGGAGGTTAATGAGCCCGAATCTGAGGTCGATATGCAGCAAGCTATAGAGGATCCGGAGCTTAACGCGCTTGAAGTAGTTGGATCAGAGAAAGACAAGCCTCTGCGTGCAACCGCAGAGTCATTAACGGATGAAGCAGCACTGCCAGCACTTCCAGCCCAGGCAGTTGATACGTTGGCCCAAGCAAAAGAGAGTAAGCAGACCGACCAATTTGCAGCTTATCTAGATGTGGTCGTTGACAATTTGACCACTCCTGATATTGCAGAGCCAGCCGATGTTAGCTATACTGCCCGCCCTGGTGTGCCGCTCGAGCAACAACTTGAACAAGGCCTGGCAATAGGTTTGCGCCAGTTGCGTCTATCACGTTCACCTGACGGTATCACGGTGCGCATGCAGTTGTACCCTGAGAGCTTAGGCGAAGTGCGGGTGGAGCTAAAGTTGGAAGGTAGCATGTTATCAGCACAGTTACGTGCACTGCAGCCACAGGCTACAGAAGCGTTGCGCTTAGAACTGCCACTTCTGCGTGAGAACTTAGTCAATCAAGGGTTCACCCAGGTGTTCCTAGGTGCTGAAACTGCAGAGCATTTTGGCCAGTCGGCAGGCCGTGAGCGACAACGTTTTCAGCAAGAGCAGGCGCGTCGCACACAACGGGTTGGTGTTGTTAAGACGGAGACTACAGAGGAACTAGAACAAGAACAGCTTACTGGACGCCTCGATTATCGATTATAAGCAAAGGAGGGAAACGAGTGACTCAAATAACAGCAATCAATAGCAGCACTCAAAGCGCTTCCGCTACCTCGCCCCAGAAGAAGAACACGGCTAACGACATGATTGGCAAGGATGCCTTCTTCAAGCTGTTAGTTACCCAGCTACGTCATCAAGATCCGCTATCTCCAATGGATGACCGCGAGTTTGTGGCCCAGATGGCTCAATTCTCCACCTTGGAGCAGATGCAGAACTTGCAAGGCCAGATGTTGCGACTGAACGCCATGGCGATGCTTGGCCGGGAGGTACTGATTCTGCCGGATAACGGTGGTATGCCAGCCGCTGGTGTTGTTGACAGAGTCGTTACTCTCGATGGTTCGGTGCAGGTAGCTGTAAACGGTCAGCTCTACCCAGTGGAATGGGTAAATGCAGTGCAGCCAGTCATCGAGGAGGAACAAAATGGACCCCAGACTCTCTAATCGGCTTTATCCTACACCGCAGCCTATAGGTGCGCCGGGTCAAGTTAAGCGACCAGCTCCTAAGACTACAACATCTCAGGGCTTTCAGAGCCTGCTAGATGCGGCGCTTGCTACCCAGCCGTTACGTTTCTCTAAACATGCCACTGAGCGTTTGGAGCAACGGCAGATTATGCTCACGCCTGCTGATGTAACACGGTTAACGCGGGCCGTCGACAATGCGGCCAGCAAGGGTGCACGCGATTCCTTGATTTTACTCAATCGTACGGCTTTTGTGGTTAATGTGCCCAATCGTACGGTGATCACAGCTGTCGATGAAGACCATATGCGAGAGAACGTGTTTACCAATATCGATAGTGCGGTTGTTTTGAACTAGGGCTGGACCTCTTGGAGGAAGCCCTCGCTAGGCCAAACGATTGCGGCCTAGTCAACTCTGGCGCATGCCAGACTAAAAGTAAAGGAGGTCATTATCTCGTGTTACGATCTATGTATTCCGGTGTTTCGGGCTTGCGTAACCACCAGACCCGTCTTGACGTCATCGGCAATAACATTGCTAACGTTAATACTATCGGTTTTAAGTCGAGCCGTGTTACTTTCAAAGATCTCTTCAGCCAAACCTTGCGTGCAGCAACTGCCGCCCATGGTGATCGAGGTGGTTCTAACCCGATTCAAGTTGGGTTGGGTATGACACTTGGTAGTATCGATACTAACCACGGTGATGGCAGTATTCAGTATACCGGCAAGTCAACAGACCTGGCCATTGAGGGCAGTGGTTTCTTCATCATTCGTGATGGTAACACCTTGATGTATACCCGTGCCGGTAACTTCGACCTTGATGAAGAAGGTTATCTGGTCGTTCCTGGCAGTGGCTTGCGCGTGCAAGGACTAGACCTGGCGGCTGGGGTAGACGGCAAGCTGACTGATATTCGCATCTCTACAGGTACGACTCATAACCCTGAGGCAACCAAGAGAGTGGATTTTGCCAACAACCTTGATTTTGCTGCCAGCAACGGTAGCAAATTTGTTGCAAGTTTCGATGTTTATGATTCTCTAGGTGGACTGCATACTGCGGAGATTGAGTTTACAAGAAATAATGCTGGGACTAATCCAAATGCGTGGGATTGGGCGATTATTTCTCCTGCTGGTACTACTGGAGGGAAAGGTGCGGTCCAATTTGACGAGTATGGCAAAATCGACCCTGCAACCAGTACCAGCGACGTATCGTGGGCGATCGCAGGCACCACAGGAATGAATGTAACGCTTGATTTTAGCGCGGTTACCGGTGCCGCAGGTGAGACATCACTCTCTATTCCTTACCGTGATGGCGCGCCCCAAGGTTCACTTAAGGGGTATTCCATTGACGGTTCAGGCAAGGTCGTAGGAGAATTTTCTAACGGTCTAATCCAAGACATTGGTCAGGTGGCAATGGCACGCTTTGCTAACCCAGCTGGCCTAATGAAGATGGGCAACACTGCCTTTGTCGAGTCAAACAACTCTGGGCTCAAGCAGATTGGACAAGCTGGTACCGCTGGTTTCGGCTCGATTGCTTCCAGTTCACTGGAAATGTCAAACGTCGACTTATCGCTCGAATTTACCGAGATGATTGTTACGCAGCGTGGCTTGCAGGCCAACTCGCGTATCATCACCACCTCAGATGAGGTATTGCAGGAAGTTGTTAACTTGAAACGCTAATTGGAGTTAATTGAGGTGGGGAGCTACCCAGCTCCCCTAGCTCATTAAACAAAGCGGGGAGGAGGGGGCGCATGATCAGTCTCACGCGCTTTAATGGCACACAGTTTTGGCTGAATGCCGAGCTGATCGAGACGGTAGAAGCTACGCCTGATGTGATCATTACCTTAACCAATGGGCGCAAGTATGTGGTTAGAGAAACAGCTGAACAAGTTGTTGCGGCTGTGTTAGAGTATCGCAATCGCTCGTTGCTCGAGGCAAGGGAGGAAGCACCACATGGACTCTAGTTTAGTGGGTATACTCGTTGGTTTTGCTCTAGTCTTCTATGCTATTTTTTCTGGAGGCGATTTACGCTCCTTCCTCGATTTTGACTCTATTCTAATTACTGTTGGTGGTACTATTGGAGCCACAATCGCTTCATATCCGTGGAGCACCTTGAAGAACATCAGCAAGGTACTGAAAGCGCTACGTACGCCTACCGTGCTTGAACCAAGGGCTATCATTGAACTTTTGGTTGGGTATGCCGAAAAGGCACGGCGGGAGGGTCTGCTAGCCCTAGAGGATGATGTGGACGAAATGGCGGAGCCTTTCTTGAAAAAAGGTGTGCAACTTATTGTTGATGGTACAGATCCTGAGTTGGTGCGCAGTATCTTGGAGACAGAACTGAGCTTTATTGAAGATCGTCATAATGCGAACGCCGGCGTGTTTGATACCATGGCAGCCCTAGCACCTGCCTTTGGTATGCTGGGAACGCTGATCGGTCTGATTCAAATGCTGCGTAACTTAGATGACCCATCTACAATTGGCTCTGGCATGGCGGTAGCGCTAGTGACTACTTTTTATGGCTCTTTAATAGCTAATTTACTCTGCACGCCGATCGCTAGCAAGTTGCGCAGCAATAGTAGCGCTGAAATCCTGTTGAAAGAAGTCATGATTGAGGGTATTTTGTCGATCCAGGCAGGAGAAAACCCCCGCATCGTTGAAGAGAAACTGAAGGCATTTTTAGCCACGTCGCGCGAGGCGGCTAATCGTACCCAGGCCGGCGAGGTTTCTACGGTAGAAGGCAATGACTAAACGCCGTAGACGTAGGGAGAATGCACCGAGCGCTGGAAACTGGTTAACTACCTACAGTGATCTGGTGACGCTTCTTATGTGTTTCTTCGTGCTTTTGTTTTCCTTCTCTACTATCGATGCTGCCAAGTTTAAACAGGTCGCCATTTCGCTGCAGACTGCCCTGCGGGGCGTACTAGATGGGGGGGTGTCTTTGGGGCCAGTTGACGTTCTAGATGAATTTGCCTTGGAAGAGCAATTGATGGAAGAGGCTTTCCTAGAGATAGATGTTTATCTGGAGGAAGCTGGACTAAAGGGCGCAGTAGTGGTTATGTACGAGGAGCGGGGTTTGGTTGTTCGTTTTCTGGACACGATCCTATTTCCTCGAGCAAAAGCCGATCTACGGCCTGAAGCGTCAGACATTCTCGATAGAGTTGCGCAGGTCTTTGAGAAGTTTCCTAATCAGATTGCTGTTGAGGGTCATACCGACAACTTGCCCATTCAGACGTGGGAGTTTCCATCCAACTGGTGGCTGTCAACAGCCAGGGCTAATCGTGTGGTCGAGTATTTCATTACTAAGCACAACGTTGCACCCAATCGATTGTCGGCAGTAGGTTATGGCGAATATCGGCCGTTGATGCCTAATGACTCTGAGAACAACAGGGCACAAAATCGTCGCGTGGAGATTTTGATTAAGAAATCAACAGTGGGTGTACTTGAGCCCCGCTAGGAGGTTAAGTATGGGTAATCGTCTGCTGACAGTTATTTTGGCTGTCTTGCTCCTTGTGGTAATAATTGGGGGCGTTGCCATTTATTATTTTGTCCTAGAACCTAGGTTTGATGCCTCGGTTACTTACCAAATACCAGAACTTTTCATGACAGATCTGGCTGGACGTGGGCATATACGAGTTGAGATCTATGTAGAGTTGGGAGACAAGCGACTTGTTAAGGATTTTGATAAACAACAAGTAGAAGTTATTGATGCTGTTTATCGCGTGTTGCGCAACAAAACACGAGAAGAACTCACCGGGGCCAATGGTCAAGACACATTGCGTGAAGATCTGCTAGGCGCTTTAAGGCAAGTTATGGCCAGTGATAATTTGCACAATTTATACTTCAAGCAGATTGTGATCGATTAAGTAGTAGCATGTTGGTGGGAAAGCGAGGTGCGTCCATTGGGAGAAGTACTTTCACAAAGTGAAATAGATGCCTTATTGGCGGCTCTAGACTCTGGTGAACTAGATCCAGGTGAGATAGATAAAGAAGTAAGCGAGCAACGTGTTAAGATTTATGACTTTAAACGTCCGGAGAAGTTCACAAAAGAGCAGATGCGTACTCTACAGATGCTACATGAGAATTTGGCTCGTAGCTTGAGCACTTATTTAGCAACCACGTTGCGCACCTTAGTAGAGATTAAAGTCATGTCAGTTGAGCAACTTACTTATTATGAGTTCACCAGATCCTTACCTCTGCTAACCATGCTAGCTATCTTTGATATTCCCGATTGGGAAGGGCGAGGACTACTGGAGTGTAATTTGACTCTTGTTTTCGCCATGATAGACCGTATGTTGGGAGGCCCAGGCACTGGTTTGGAGGAGGGGCGGTCTTTAACGGATATAGAAGAGGGACTGGTTAGCCAGCTGATGCGTCAGATAACCTCACTTTATCGAGATGCTTGGCAAACGGTGGCCAATGTGGATTTTGTGTTAGATTCGTTAGAGACTAATCCTCTCTTTGCTCAAATTGTCTCGCAAAATGAGACGGTAGCCTTGATCAATTTCTTTGCGCGTGTCGGCGAGACTGAGGGAATGATCAATATCTGTTTGCCGCATATGGTTCTTGAACAAGTCATGGATAAATTGACTACTCGCTCTTGGTACGCAGGACAAACACGCATTCACGACCCTCAGCTGGCAAAACGTATGCGCAGATCAATTGACCAAATTGCTGTAGAGTTACGTGTCAACTTAGGAGAAACGACAGTTTCCTTTGCCGACTTACTTAATCTGCAGGTTGGAGACTGCATACAGCTAGATGCTAAGACTGATAGTCCAGTGAAAATAACAGTGGGGTCATGTACTAAGTTCTTGGGCTCTGTAGGCAAGGTAGGCAATAGTCTGGGGGTGCGGGTAGAAACTGTATTGCACGGAGGTGAAGAGGATGGGAAGTAATATGTTGTCGCAGGAAGAGATTGACGCTCTGTTGAAAGTGTCTCTGGACCAGGATGATCAGAATAGTAGTAGTGAGGCACCTAGATTGCAAGATGCAGAGAAGGATGCTCTTGGGGAAATCGGTAATATCTCCATGGGGACCGCAGCAACTACGATGTCTTTGCTACTTAATCGACGCGTGCAAATTACCATTCCAAGAGTGTCAATTACAACGCCCCAGGAGATTAGTGACGCTAGCCCTATTCCTTTTATTGTTGTAGAGGTGGGGTATACAGAAGGACTGCGGGGGCGGAATCTGCTTGTAATGCGCACGAGTGACGGAGCAGTGATTGCCGACCTCATGATGGGACGAGATGGTCTAAATCCACAGGAGACAATCGACGATTTTGTTCTTAGCGCACTAGCTGAGGCTATGAATCAGATGATGGGATCTGCTGCAACTTCGCTCTCCAGTATGTTTAACCGTACCATCGTCATTTCTCCTCCTGCAGCGCGGATGATTGACTTGGGGCACCAACCGCTTGATGCACATTTTTCTAATGATGAGTATCTGATCAAGATAGCTTTTAGCATGACAGTAGAAGATTTGATTGACTCTGAAATCATGCTTTTGCTACAAGCTGATTTTGCTAGAGAGATGTTGGATTTGCTTTTGCCTGATGGCGAAGTCGCCAATGAAGTTTCTTTGCCCTTGGATACGCAGGATGGGGCTGTAGTGGCTGATCTTTCTGAGCCTGTAGCCAAGACTCAGTCGCCCCCTACGAATGCGGCAGCTACCTCTGCGCCAACTGCTAGTCCACAAACGCTGACACGTAGACCAGCAACACAACCGGTCACAGTGCAGCCAGTTGAGTTTCAGCCTTTGCCGCAGGTTTCTGCTTCGCCTCAGGTGTCCACTGGTAATCTGCAGCTATTGCTAGATGTGCCACTGCAGTTAACCGTGGAATTAGGTCGTACCGAGAAGACTGTTAGGGAAGTTCTTGATTTAGTCCCCGGTTCG
>DIPA01000114.1:22941-23294 GCA_002427055.1 Firmicutes bacterium UBA5500
GAGTTAGATCGCGTGGCAGGTGAACCGGTTGACATTCATGTCAATGGAAAATTGGTTGCTAAAGGTGAAGTAGTCGTTATAGACGATAATTTTGGAGTACGCATTACGGACATTATCAGTGTAATTGACCGTGTAAGCAATCTCCAATAGGCGAGAAGGAGGATATAGCATTTGAGTCAGCGTATTTTAGTGGTTGATGATGCAGCGTTTATGAGGATAGACGTGATCATTGTCCTCATCTAGTATGTGACTAGATTAAATCGCTCCATATGCAAGAAGGCCGGGGGTGAGTGTTGAGAAATGCCGCCTGATATCTAGCCAACTTGCAGGTAAGGTATAAACCGCCCCAGAGG
>DIPA01000114.1:23515-23999 GCA_002427055.1 Firmicutes bacterium UBA5500
GTGACTATGGATATTACTATGCCCAAATTAGATGGCATCGCTGCCGTACGAGAGATAAAGAAAATCGACCCATCGGCCAAGATTGTTATGTGTAGTGCCATGGGACAGCAAGCCATGGTAGTTGAGGCAATTCAAGCTGGGGCATTGGATTTTATTGTTAAGCCATTCGAACGTGATCGTGTGGTTGAAGCTCTGCGTAAAGCTTTGCGCTAATGGTTAATGTGGCTGGAGTCCTCATGTCGCAGCAGCTGACGCAATCGACGGTAGGTGGTGGATTCTTCTGGCAGTTGCTCTACTCATTGTTTATGTTTGGCCTAGTTGTATTACTAAGCATAGTTGTTACCCGCCTATGGGTAAAAAAGGGGGCCGGTATAGCTACCGGCCCTAAGAAGCATTTGCGTTTGCTGGAGCACCTGCCCTTGGGTGCAGGTAAAGGTTTATGTTTGGTCAAAGTTCTAGACTCTGTTTTGCTTGTTTCTATTAC
>DIPA01000114.1:24272-24462 GCA_002427055.1 Firmicutes bacterium UBA5500
CAGGAGCGATTACGCAGGCTAAAGGAACCAAAGGTATGAAGAAGAGTCTTGCTTTGGTTCTTTGTCTGCTATTAGTTGCTTTTGCGCAAGTTGGAGTCGGATTAGCTTGGGAGCCAGCGGTAGACCTGAAGTTGACTTCGCCTGAAACACCTCAGGACGTAATTGGGATGCTTAACATTTTCCTCGTGCT
>DIPA01000114.1:24527-25624 GCA_002427055.1 Firmicutes bacterium UBA5500
AACATTTTCCTCGTGCTAACAGTGCTAAGTCTTGCGCCCGCTATTCTTGTCCTGATGACTTCGTTTACGCGCTCTGTAATAGTCCTTTCATTTACACGTAATGCCTTGGCGACTCAGCAGGTACCTCCTAATCAGGTAATTGTTGGTCTGAGTCTTTTCTTAACTTTGTTTATCATGGCTCCAGTCTTTACTGAAATTAACGAGCAAGCCTTGCAGCCCTACTTGTCAGGAGAGTTGACGCAGGAGGAGGCATTAAGGCAGGTACAAATACCGTTGCGAGAGTTCATGTTAACCCATACGCGAGCCCGCGATTTAGAGCTATTTACAGATGTTAGCGGGGTAGCGGTAGAGAGTGTGGATGAGATCCCTACCTTAACGATCATTCCTGCGTTTGTTATTAGTGAGCTGAAGACTGCTTTTCAAATGGGGTTTCTCATCTTTGTTCCTTTCTTAGTTATTGACATGGTAATTGCCAGCACCCTAATGTCGATGGGGATGATGATGTTACCACCAGTGATGATCTCGCTTCCTTTCAAAATACTATTGTTTGTGTTAGTCGATGGCTGGCATTTAGTTGTCAAATCACTGTTGCAGAGTTTCTAGGGGGAGGTGCTTCTTGAACATGACGCCTGAGTTCATTATTGACCTAGGGCGGGAAGCGGTAATGGTATCGTTACTAGTTGCAGGCCCTCTTTTGTTGAGCGGGTTAGCTGTAGGGTTGCTGGTTAGTATTCTGCAGGCTACGACTCAAATACAAGAGGCCACCTTGAGCTTTGTTCCTAAAATCTTGGCAGTCATGTTGGCCGCCCTCATTTTTGCGCCCTGGATGATGACCGTGTTGACTGAATTCGCTGGGAGATTACTGGGTAATCTAGCCACTGCCATAGGTTAATGGACAGCATGATGCAGTCAATTGACCCACTACAAATCTGCGTAGCAGCGCTGATTTATGCTCGAGTCTCTGCGCTGTTGCTGACAGCCCCTCTTTTCCGCAGCAAGAATATTCCCAGTATGGTGAAGGCTGGCCTTGCTTTATTAATCACCTTGCTCTTAAGGCCATCCGTAAATTTGCCGCAGGCCTTGCCGGCAAGCTCCTC
>DIPA01000114.1:25717-28335 GCA_002427055.1 Firmicutes bacterium UBA5500
CGGCAAGCTCCTGGGAGCTTACTGGGCTGTTGATTCGTGAAGCAGTGATTGGTGTAAGTATGGGATTTTTGGTGCAGCTTTTCTTTCTAGCTGTAGGTGTAGCCGGTCAGTTAATCGATACCGAGATGGGTTTTCATATGGTCAATGTCTTGGACCCCTTATCTGATAGTCAATTGCCGCTAGTTGGCAATCTCTTTTCCACTCTTTGTATTTTATTGTATCTAAGCCTTCATGGGCATTTGCTTTTGCTGAGGTCAGTGGCTGAAAGTTTTCGGTTGCTCCCTTTGGGGGTTTTCGCTTTGCCACAGGACACTGGTTTGGTTATTAACGCCTGCGTAAAGCTACTGGCCTTATCTGTACAGCTCGCTTTACCGGTTATGGGGGCATCGTTGTTCACCAGCTTGATGTTCGGCATCATGGCCAAATCAGTTCCACAGATGAATGTCTTTGTCGTAGGTATGCCGCTTAAGATTGCGATTTTGTCAGTAGTAATAGTGGCCTCTTTGCCTGGATTGGTGCACTTTATGGAGAAGAGCTTGGGAGAGGTTTTTTTGCAGCTAGCTGACTGGCTGGCAAGCGGTGGACTGCCATGATCATATTGCGGTTCGATTTGCAGCTGTTCTCAGAAGAGAAAACTGAGCCAGCTACCCCCAAAAGAAGACAGGATGCCCGGCGTAAAGGGCAGACAGCGCGTAGTAACGATCTAAGCAGTGCCTTAGTCTTGTTAGCGGCCTTGTTGTTCATTTTTCAGGTTATGCCTATGTCAGGAATGCGCTTCCTAGAGTTTGCTGGCCATACTTGGCAAAATCTCTACCTTGATGAGCTAGATATTCTTACATCAGGCCAATGGTTATGGCAGATGGCATTACAGGCTGGACAAGTGGTAATACCGTTATTCGCCGTAGTATTTCTGGTGGCATTGCTTAGCAGTACGCTACAAGTCGGATTTCTTCTTTCTGCTACCCCATTGAGCCCTTCATTGCAAAGAATCAACCCGCTGGAAGGGTTTAAGCGCATGTTCAGTAAGAGAGCACTCGTAGAGATGCTGAAATCAATGCTCAAACTTGGTGGTGTGGCACTTATCGTTTATCAATCGGCTTCCACAGCACTAAGTTGGTCGCTAGAGCACATTGGTGCAGAAATGGGCAGGTCTTTGGCGAACTTGTCCAAGCTTGTTTTTGACACAAGTATACGGGTTGTATCCTTTCTGCTAGCACTTGGCTTAGCTGACTATGTCTATCAACGACTAGAATTCAATAAGAGCTTGCGTATGAGCAAACAAGAGATAAAAGAGGAGTATCGACAGGCGGAAGGTGATCCGCAAGTACGGGCACGAATGCGGGAAAGACAGCGACTGCTAGCTCGGAGGCGGATGATGCATGATGTTCCGCGAGCTGACGTGGTTATTGTCAACCCGGTTCACCTGGCGATTGCCCTGAAATATGACCCCGAGCAGGCTGACGCTCCGATAGTGTTGGCAAAAGGGCAGGGTTACTTGGCTGGCAAGATCAAAGAGATAGCTGCGAGTCATAGTATCGCTATTGTAGAGAACCGACCTTTAGCGCAAACGCTGTTTAAGGCGGTTGACGTTGGAGAAGTAATCCCTCCTCAGTTCTACCAAGCGGTTGCCGAAGTACTGGCTTTTGTGTTTCGCGTTCAGGGGCGTCGTTGAATTGCGGCGGACAAGGGGGATGAGGCGTTTGAAATTCACCGATATTTCGGTTGTTGTCGTTGTAATCATAGCCATTCTTATGATGGTCGTTCCGCTGCCTGCTTGGCTACTGGATATTTTTCTAGCTCTGAATATTACGTTATCGCTGACAGTCTTGCTAGTTACTATGTTCATTCAAAGCCCATTGGAGTTTTCTGTGTTTCCATCTCTTTTGCTGGTATTGACTATTTTCCGCCTAGCATTGAATGTGTCTTCTACTCGCCTAATCTTGTTACAGGGTAACGCGGGGGAGATTATTCAGGCCTTCGGTAATTTTGTTGTCGGTGGGGATATGATTGTCGGCCTCATTGTGTTTTTGATTTTGGTTGTCATTCAGTTTGTTGTTATTACTAAGGGAGCCGAGCGTGTAGCTGAAGTGGCAGCTCGTTTTACCCTCGATGCTATGCCTGGTAAGCAGATGAGCATAGATGCTGATTTGAATGCGGGGCTGTTAACGGAAGATGAGGCAAGGAAGCGACGAAATAACATCCAATTGGAAGCTGATTTTTTCGGCGCAATGGATGGCGCCAGCAAGTTTGTCAAGGGAGATGCCATAGCTGGCATTATCATTACGCTTCTGAATCTAATTGGTGGTTTTGCCATTGGTACCTTACGCATGAAATTACCGGCAGCACAGGCTGTGCAGGAATTCGCTTTGCTTACCGTTGGCGATGGCTTGGTTTCCCAGGTTCCATCTCTGCTGGTTTCTACAGCAACAGGCATTATCGTAACTAGAGGGGCAACTAATTCCAATATGGGAGCAGCAGTCGTTGGCCAACTATTTGCGTTACCCGATGTATTTTCTGTCGCTGGTGTTGTTCTCCTGGGCTTGGGATTAGTGCCAGGTTTACCCTTAATTCCATTTGCAACGTTGGCTGTTACCAGTTTTCTACTGTCTCGGCGGAGC
>DIPA01000114.1:28441-28912 GCA_002427055.1 Firmicutes bacterium UBA5500
GCCGAGGAGGTCGATGCATCTTATCAGGCAGAGCAGGAAAAAGTTGCTTTGACTACTCGCAGTGAAACAGAAAGCGCAGCCGGTTTGCTGGCGGTTGATCCGTTGGAGATTGAGTTAGGTTTTGGGTTAATTGCTCTTGCTGATGCGGCGCAGGGCAGCGAGCTTTCTGAGCGTATTAATATGATCAGGCGACAATTTGCGCTAGATTTGGGTTTCTTAGTACCCACGATACGTATTCGCGATAATATTCAGCTGAAACCTACCACTTATCTTGTAAAAGTTAAGGGTGTTGCAGTTGGTCAAGGCGATCTGCTTTTGGATCACTTGTTGGCTATGAACCCAGGCTCTGCAGTCGAGGGAATCGTTGGTGCAGCAACTACGGAGCCGGCTTTTGGTTTACCTGCTTGGTGGATCAGAGAGAACGAACGGGAGCGGGCAGAGTTGCTGGGATATACGGTGGTCGATCCTGCT
>DIPA01000114.1:29053-30030 GCA_002427055.1 Firmicutes bacterium UBA5500
GAACATGCGCCTGAGTTATTAGGGCGGCAAGAGGTACAGCAATTGCTTGATGGCGTGCGAGAATATGCCCCTGCTGTTGTCGATGAGGTGGTTCCCGCCTTGCTTACTGTTGGGCAAGTGCAGAAAGTGCTGGCTAATTTACTACATGAAGGTGTGCCTATTCGCGATATGATTACGATTCTCGAAACGCTAGGCGATTATGGAATAGTTACGAAGGATGTTGATTTGCTAACTGAGTATACGCGTCAGGCATTAGGGCGGGTAATTGTCCGGCAATATGTGGAACCTGGCGAGCCTTTACAGGTCCTAACACTCCAAATGGAGCTTGAACAGATGATCCTTGATTCGGTGCAGAAAACCGAAGGTGGAAACTACATCAATATGGAACCGGCAGTTCTAGAGCAGTTGTTGAGTAATGTCAGTAAAGAGGCGATGCGATTGACCAACAAAGGACAGACCCCCATTGTTTTGACGGCGCCCCTTGTTCGCCTGTATTTTAAACGTCTAATGGAGCGAGCTTTCAGTCGCTTGGTTGTTTTATCTTACAACGAATTAGAGCCGTCACAAGAAGTACAAGCAGTAGGTGTGGTGAGAATCGCATGAGAATGAAGCGTTTTTTGGCCGCGTCTCTACAAGAAGCAAAAGATCAAATAGTGCGGGAACTGGGAGAAGATGCGGTTATCTTAAGCTCTCGACAAGTAAAAAGGCGTGGTCTTCTGGGGTGGCTGGGCTTTTCTCAGGTAGAGGTTACGGCTGCTATAGACACACCACTATCATCACCTATGGCTGTTAGCCAGCCTGCTATTCGAGTTCGGGAAGAAGTGCATAGTGATATAAGTGATATCAAGGCCGCTCCTTGGGAGGATTTTCAGCAAGACTTGACTGAGACTAGGCAGTTGATGGAATCAATCTCCAGGAGAATGAGCGCGACACAAAGACCGTCTTATCCTGCGGCAGTTGATGCTTATTATTCCCGC
>DIPA01000114.1:30149-30683 GCA_002427055.1 Firmicutes bacterium UBA5500
GAAAAAGCCGGCCTAGATGAAGAATTTACGCGGGAATTGCTCGAAGAGCTATTCTCTAGCCTGTCACCTGAAGACTACGAGAAGACAGAGAGCATTGAGCAACGAGGACACGATCTATTGGCATTGCGTCTACGCCCCCACATATTCGATGTGGATTCTAAAAAGCAGCGTGTTATTTCTTTAGTTGGTCCAACTGGCGTTGGTAAGACAACAACGATAGCGAAGCTTGCAGCCCATGCGGTATTGCAGCAGAAACAGCGCGTGGCTCTAGTCACATTTGACACATATCGGATCGCAGCAGTAGATCAGTTGCGCACTTATGGAGAAATTCTCGGTGCGCCGGTAGAAGTAGTGTTGACTCCGACTGAAATGCGCCAGACCCTAGATAAACTGCAAGAGTTTGATGTTGTTTTTGTGGATAGCGTAGGGCGTAGCCAGCAAAACATGATGCAATTATCTGAACTCAAGGCTTTTTTGGAAGCTATACAAGCGGACGCAGTTTACCTGACTATCAGTGCGACTACACAATACGAC
>DIPA01000114.1:30867-43866 GCA_002427055.1 Firmicutes bacterium UBA5500
CACAGCGCTAATCTTCACCAAATTGGACGAGGCCAAAAGCTACGGTCTCATTATCAATTTATTGTGCAAGACAGGCCTACCAATTGCTTTTTTTGCTAATGGCCAAGGTGTTCCTGATGACTTGATGCAGCCATCTGTGGAGGACCTGCTATGTCTCTTACTGAAAGAGGAGTAGGCATGAGGGATCAAGCAGATCGGTTACGCTCGTTAGTCACTGGGACAGATACGAATGAACTCGCTCAGCCAATCTCCAGAGATACGCGTGTGATCTCTATCACTAGTGGTAAAGGTGGGGTAGGAAAGACAACGCTAGCGGTGAATCTAGCGCTAGCAGCTCAAATGTCAGGTTTGGAGACTGTTATTTTCGATGCTGATTTGGGATTAGCGAATGTAGATATTGCGCTTGGCCTGTTTCCCCGCTACAACCTGATGCATGTGTTGCAGGGGGAGAAATCTATTAAGGAGATTATCTGTCCAGGGCCTCAGGGAGTGCGAATTATCGCAGGTGGTTCTGGCTGGGCAGAACTAGCCAATGTCAGTCAGCAGCAACTTAACAACTTCATTACAGGTTTGGCTGAACTGGATAGTTCGGCAGATTTAATCATAGTCGATACTGGTGCCGGGCTTGCACATAGTGTTCTAAGTTTTCTTCATGCCTCATCTGAGATAATTGTCGTTACTACACCCGAACCGACTGCGATAACTGATGCTTATGCTGTTATTAAGCTCATGAGCCAGCAGAAGGATAAGCGAATTCACGTAGTAGTTAATCGGGTCAAGAATGAGCAAGATGCAAGAATTGTCTACAGTAAAATAGAAAGAACGGCCAGTAGGTTCTTGGGCACTACCCCCTCTTTCTTGGGTTGGTTGCCAGAAGATAGTCTTGTAACGCAAGCGATCATTAGTCAGCAACCTGTCCTATTGCGGTGCCCGGATAGCCGTGTGGCCAAGGCTATACGTCAACTCGCTGATACGCTATTCTTCAGCGATCATGCTGATGTTGAGCCTGTAGGGGTGGGGCTGCGATCCTTTTTTGGCCGGCTAGTCCGCTTCTTAGGTGGCTAGGAGGTGAGTTCATGAAGCTACAGGAAAGACTTGCTATAGGACAGAGCCTGCATGTTACTTGGAAGGGTAGAATCTATTCTAGCTTGCTACTAGATATCAGTAGCGCGTATTTGGATATTGGAGTCATTCAGTCGTTAGGTGAACATGTTTATCTGTTTCCTGGCGCTTCAGTTGTTGTTGGCTTTGGCGTTCCTGATAGAGGTTACTTTCGCTTTGTTACTATGGTCATAGATGAGTTCAAAGAGCCGGCCCCATTTGTGCGGTTGGCATGCCCTTCTAGAATTGAACGAATCCAGCAGCGTAATCACTATCGTTTACCTATCTCAATGCCGTTTAGTTATCGTGTTATTAATGATGTTCGTTCACATCGATCGTTAATTACCTGTCAGGGATATACAGTAGACATTAGTGGAGGTGGTCTGCAGTTTATTGGTTATGAAATGCTAAGGTATGGTGATCGGTTGGAAATAGACATGCAGTATGGACAGTCGCTTCCCATGGGGCTTATCGGTACGGTTTTGCGCACCATGGATAATCATGATGGAACCCACCAGGTTAGTGTTCAGTTTGACAGCCTGGATTGGCAACAGGAGGAAGCCATTATTCGTTTTGTATTTCAGGAACAAGTACGTCGACGCCGCTTGCAGTTGTAGAGGCTTACAGGGGGGGCAGCAATGAAAGAAACAGCGACGAAGGTACGTGTTTTAATAGTAGACGATTCTGCATTTATGCGCTGCCTGTTATCTGATCTACTAGAGAGTTCGGGACAGATAACGGTGGTTGGGATTGCCCGTAATGGAATTGATGCAGTGGCTAAGAACAAGCGATTGGTTCCTGATGTAATCACGCTAGATATCGAGATGCCAGAAATGGATGGGTTAAGTGCTCTAACGGAACTGATGAGTACTCAGCCAGTACCGGTAGTCATGTTAAGCTCATTTACTCAAAGTGGTGCACAGGAAACGCTTGAGGCTTTATCCCGGGGAGCAGTTGACTTTATTGGAAAACCTGATTCTCCGCTAGAACTACAAGATGCAGAGTTGCGGCAGCAAGTAATCGACAAGGTATTACAAGCGGCGACAGTAGAAGTGAGTAAACTGGCAAAGCCAGTGGTCATGCCAGCGAAAGCGAGCAAAGAAACTGAAGGCAAACGCCCTCTAGAGCTACCGCGGGGCACGTTCAATGAGCAAGTTAGGGTGGTGGCGATAGGAACCTCTACGGGGGGCCCAAGGGCTTTGCAGGAAGTCATCAGTCAATTACCAGCTGATGGTCAAACCGCTTACCTAGTTGTACAACACATGCCCAAAGGTTTCACACGTTCTTTGGCTGAGAGGCTAGATAGTTTGTCAGCTTTGACAGTAGGTGAAGCCGAGAATGGTCTGATTAAACCTGACCATGTTTACATTGCACCAGGCGACTATCACCTAACAACGCAGATGGTGGATGGGAAAGCACATATGCAATTGTCTCAGTCAGAGCCAGTTAACGGACACCGGCCGGCGGTAGATGTGCTCTTTCACTCTTTGGCGACTATACCTGGTCTGTGCAAGGTGGCAGTAGTTTTGACTGGAATGGGTTCTGATGGGGCAAAGGGATTAGTTGCCCTCAAGGCGAATGGAGTTTATACCATAGCAGAGGATGCTTCGACGGCCGTCATTTTTGGTATGCCTAAGGCAGCGATTATGGCTGGCGGAGTAAACAAAGCTGTTTCTTTGCAGTCAATTGCGGAGGCTATCTCACTCGGCTTAGCAGGAGGAAGGGAGAACTGAACCAATGGAAATGTCCCAGTATTTAGAGATATTTATGGAGGAGGCTAAGGAGCATATCCAGTCACTCAATACCGGCCTGTTGTGCTTGGAGCAGAATCCCACAGACAAGGATGTTGTTGGAGAGTTATTTCGCTCAGCTCATACACTAAAAGGCATGGCGGCAACTATGGGGTTCAAACAGACGGCTAAGCTAACCCATAGGATGGAGAGTTCCCTGGACTTGGTACGCCAAGGTTTGTTAACGCCTGATAGCAATTTCATATCGACCCTATTGCATGCCGTAGATACTCTAGAAGAGTTGGTTGAGAGTGCTGCTAGTGGACAGGAAGATGAAGAGATAGCTATAGAACATTTGGTGGCCGAGCTTCCAGTACAGGGCGACGTGGAGTCTGGAGGGGCGAATGAGGTAGCTGCGGCAGCTCAAGTTAGTGAGCTTGACGAGCACGCCATGATAGTTTTGCGTGCAGCGGCCAGTCAAGGGATGAGCGGCTACCGACTTGATGTACGACTAGCGCCGGATGCATTACTCAAATCTGCTAGAGCTTACATGGTATTTCAGCGGTTAGAACAGCAGGGGGAGATTATTCATTCAGAGCCTAGCGTTCCTGACCTAGAGGCAGAGCGCTTTGATGATCGGTTTTCTGTCTGGGTGGTTACTGCGGCCACGAACACTATGTTACAGGAAGAGATAGAGAATATTTCAGATGTTAGGTCAGTAGTAATCAGCTCTTTGGATGATTTGCCGACCGGAAATAGCACTGGGAACTCTGAACATCCAGCTAATGCAGCTCGTTTACGTGTCGGAAAGAGCGTACGAGTGGACATTGCCCGCTTAGATCATCTCATGAATTTGGTTAGTGAACTGATGATTACTCGTACACGCCTGACGCAGATCAGTAAAGACCTAGATAATATTGCGCTTGGTGATACGACTGCTACCCTTAATAGAGTTCTGCTGGAGCTGCAGGATGAGGTAATGCAGGTACGTATGGTAGCCGTTGAGCAGATTTTTAGTCGTTTTCCTCGTATGATACGCGATCTTAGCAAACAGCTAGGCAAAGAGGTAGACTTCCAGATTACCGGTCAAGAGACTGAACTAGATCGGACAATCGTGGATGAAATAGGTGACCCTCTTATGCATCTTTTGCGTAATGCTTTGGACCATGGGATAGAACCAGTGGCTGATCGAGTCAAGGCTGGTAAGCCGGCTGAAGCTCAGGTTTTGTTATCGGCATATCATAGGGGAGATTCAGTATTCATTGAAGTGCAGGATGATGGCCGTGGGATCGATACTGAGCGCGTCAAGCAAAAAGCGGTACAGCGTGGGTTGATTAGTTCGCAGGAGGCAGCTTCTCTAGATGATGATGCGGTTCATAAGTTACTGTTTCAGCCAGGGTTTAGCATGGCTGAGCAGATTACTGATGTGTCAGGTCGTGGAGTGGGGCTGGATGTAGTAGCTAGCAAGATAGCTAGTTTGGGTGGGCGAACCTCTGTGCAAAGCGAACTAGGGAAAGGCAGCGTTTTTACCATAGTGCTACCCCTGACACTAGCTATTATGGCTACGTTACAGGTGAGAGTTGATGCTGAGCGCTATGCTATTCCTCTAAGTGTGGTTGATCAGACAGCCCTTCTAAAGCGTTCAGAGTTAGATTATGTTGAGCATCGATTAGCAATGGCGTATCGTGGGCAGACAATACCGGTACTAGATCTTCGCCAAGCCTTGGCGGTACCAACAAGCTTTTCCCCACCAGATGATGTATATGTGGTAGTAGTTTTTCGAGGGCGGAAGCTATTCGGTCTAATGGTCGATGAGTTATTGGGACAAGAGGAAGTAGTAGTCAAGCCGTTAGGTCGCTTTGTAGATAGATGCCCAGGGGTTAGTGGAGCTACGATTTTGGGGGATGGTAGCATTGCTTTGATCCTGGATGTAATGTCGATAGCGTAAGGAGGTATCATAATGAGTACTGTAGCAGGCCATATGGAGGAAGAACGTTTTGTGGTGTTTAGGCTGGCGGGAGAAGACTATGCTATTCCTATTGCAGGTGTGCATACGGTGGAGAAGATAATGCCTATCACGCGTGTGCCTCATGCACCGCAGTTTGTTGATGGAGTGATCAACCTGCGCGGCGAGGTCGTGCCGGTTATTAACCTCAGGCGTCGCTTGGGACTGCCAGAAGCAACTGACTGTGTAGATGCTCACATCGTGGTTGCTTTAGCAGGCGAGCAACTGGTCGGCCTAATAGTAGATGAAATTAGTCATGTGCTGAGCTTGCCACAGACGGCAATTCAACCAGCAAATCAAGTTATCGGTGAATCTAATCGTAATTTTCTGCTAGGCGTGGGTAAATGGGAAAACGGTCTTATTATTGTCCTAGACCTTGAGCGCGTGGTGGATCCAGAGCGGTAACGAAAGGGGTCCTGACAGCATGTTGTCTAATATGCAAATAGATGTTCTGCGTGAAATAAGCAATATTGGGTGTGGAAATGCTGCCACAGCGCTTTCCACCATGCTAAATAAACGTATAGACATGGAACTCCCCAGTGTCAATATTTTACCATTGGCAGAGGCACCCGATTTGCTTGGTGGGGCAGAGTTATTGGTAACAGGAGTTTTTTTTCAGGCCATTGATGATCTGCCTTGTTCCATCCTGTGGTTACTAAAGCAGGATTCAGTCGGTAGCCTTTTGAGCCTGCTTTTTGGCATGGATATTACTACTGATCCTCCATATACGTCTATGGAGCAGTCGGCTTTGATGGAAGTCGGGAACATACTCAGTAGTTCTTATTTGGGAGCACTCAGTTGTTTTACTGGCTTGAATTTCCAGCTCTCTGTGCCTGCATTGGCGACTGATATGGCAGGTGCTATTCTGGACATAGCGCTGATGCAGCTTGGTAGTTATTCGGACCAAGCTTTAGTGATTAAGAACAGCTTGCGAGAAGGGGACGAGTCAGTAGAGGCTAATTTCCTTTTGCTCCCGGACCCCGAGTTGCTGCAGCGGATTTTTCAGGCATTGGGAGTAGCTGAATGAAGAAAGAGATAAAACAAGTTGGCATGGCACAGTATGCTGTTGGGGAAGCAGGTGACGTGCTAAGAACATTAGGCTTGGGATCATGCATTGGCATCTGCTTGTATGATCCGGTGTTGCACGTTGGCGGGTTAGTACATATCATGCTGCCGGAAATGTCTTTATATCAGGATAAGGCAACAGAAGCGAAATACGCAGATACTGGTATACGACTTTTGGTCAAAGAAATGGAGCGGTTGGGGGCTAGCTCCACTCGTCTTCGTGGTAAGTTGGCTGGCGGTGCTCAGATGTTTGCATTTACCGGCCAGAATGAGACAATGCGTATAGGGGAACGCAATATTCTGGCATCACACAAGGCTTTGCAGGAACTTCGCATACCAGTGGTCGCAGAGCATACAGGTGGTAACTATGGTCGTACCATTGAGTTCTCCTGTAATGGAGGAGCTTTGGAGGTTCGGACTATCGGGCACGGAACATTTATCATTTAGGGGGTGTAGGGGTGGCAAGCTCGGTAGCCGAGTCGTTGTGGCAAGCTTATCGGCACGCAGATGCTGCCGCTAGGCTCGCACTCATAGAATATTATCTACCACTTGTTAAACGCGTGTGTGGCAGAATGAGCATGAATTTACCAAATTACATAGATCGAGATGACTTAGAAAGTGCTGGGGTACTAGGGCTGATGGACGCGATAACCAACTTTCGCCCAGAGCGCGGGGTTAAGTTTGAAACGTATGCAGTAGCTCGAATAAGGGGAGCAGCTATCGATAGTCTGCGGCAGATGGATTTTGTACCTAGATCAGTACGACAGAAAGCTAATCGTCTGCAGACTGCAATACAGTATCTTCAAGCGAGGTTAGGCCGATCACCTGAGGATCTTGAGATAGCAGCTGAGTTAGGTATAGAGCCCAGAGAATTAGACAAGTGGTGGCAGGATGTACAGTCCATTACAGTGCTTTCATTGAATACGCCTTTAGATAGAGAAGAGGAAGGGGGCGACTTGACTACAATACTAGTCGCACCAACTGACAGCGATCCCGCTACTAGATTACTTGAGGGAGAGCGTATAGAGGAACTAGCTAGTGCGATTTCTAGTTTAGGTGAGCGAGAGCAGCTGTTGTTGAGTCTATATTATGACGAAGGATTAACCTTAAAGGAGTTAGGGCAGGTATTAGGCATAAGTGAATCGCGAGCGAGTCAGATCCATACGGCAATTGTGTTGAAATTGCGGGCCAAATTATCGTAGAGGAGGGCTTGAACGTGGCTAGAATTCACCTAGAGAGTGCTGGAGAAGCGTTTGAGGGCCGTGGTTTTCGGGTGATAGTGGGGGAGGAACAGGTTCTTCTGGCAGTTGATTCGTCTATAGCTGGCAATAAGCCAGTTACTTTGGATGAGGTACGTATGTTTTTTGCTCAGCAAGGCTGGCCTTGGGAGAATCCGCACAGAATTGAGAGCATAATAGCCCAAAATGATGGTCAGCCGCAGGTAATTGTTGAAGATTTACCTGGTGTTAAATCTGATGCAGCGTTGCATCTGCGTATAGCCAGTGACCAAATGCGAGTATATGCACGTATAACCCCGGCTGTCTGGGGGAAGCAGGTCACAAGGGCAGATGTTAAGCAACAATTGGTAACCATGGGTATAAATTATGGCGTACAAGTGGATATTGTCGAGCAAATGCTGGCGGGGCAGATGTTCGACCGGGAGTGGACAATTGCCCAAGGCAGAGCTGTTCAGAATGGAGGCAATGCGCGCCTGGAGTATCAGCCGGTGATGCAGAAGACAGGAGGCAAGCCTACTTTCTTACCTGACGGCAGAGTTGATTTCCGAGAGCTAGATAATATTACGGTAGTGAAGTCCGGACAGGTCTTGGCCACACGAATACCGCCAACTGCAGGAGTTGCTGGTAGGAATGTTCTGGGGGAGGAGTTACCACCAGTCCCAGGACGTGACTTGGTCTGGCCAGCGGGCAAGGGCGTCGGCGTTGTGGATGACCAGTTGGTGGCTAGTATCGACGGCCAGGTAGTGCTTAAGTCTGGTAGGGTAAATGTCCTGCCTGTTTATGACGTTTCTGGCAACGTGGACTATTCAACTGGCAATGTTCGTTTTAACGGTAATGTCCAAATTCGAGGGTCAGTTAAGCCAGGTTTTATGATAGAAGCCGAAGGAGACATCAAGATCTTGGGTGGAGTTGACAGTGCCAACATTATTTGTGGTGGCACTCTTACGGTAGGGGGAGGAATTCAGGGGCAAGGGCGTGGAGTTGTGCAGGTAGAGGGCGATGTCTATTCTCGTTTTATAGAGAACTGCCAAGTCACGGCTGGTGGTGCTATTGTAATAGGCGAAGATATTATGCACAGCCAAGTTGCTGCTGGTCGTTCAATTCAAGTCGGAGGCAGAAAAGGCTTGATTGTGGGCGGAGTGGTTAGAGCAACTGATAGCATTGAATGCAAAGTATTAGGTGCGTCTTTTGGCACCCCGACAGCTATAGAAGTTGGAGTGAATCCTGCGATTTTCGAGCAGTTTGGCCAGCTACAGGGAACTATTGCGAAAAGTGAGGATGAGTTAAGGAAGCTAAGGCAAGGAATTAACCGATTTGAACAGCTCAAGTCTGCGACCGGTGCTCTTTCCCCCAGTCGTCAAGAGATGCTCACCCAGTTTACGAGAGCTTATGAGCAGCGCTCACAAGAATTGAGCAGTCTGGCCTGGCAGCTATCGCAGCAGGAAAAGGCCATTGCTGCAATTAAAAATGCTATTGTCAAGGTTACGGATTGTGTTCACCCGGGTGTAAGAGTTGGTATTGGCAAGTCTATTTATCAGACGACTGACTCTAAGCGGGGCGGAACCTTCAGTCTGAAAGATGGAGATGTGACGTTTAGTCCACAATGAAAAGATGGGAGGGTTGGTAGTGTCCATTCGCCCAATTGATCCCCAATCGGTCCTACATAAGGCTGGTGAATCGCAAAGAACGACGGCTGCCTCTCGTGAGCAACCGAATCCAGGGCAGCATCATTTTTTGCAGGAATTGCAGCAGCAAAGCGCTCGTAGGCAACAAATGGTGCGTAAGTCTGAGGATGCAGAACCAAACAAGCTACAGCCTGATGAGGGGCAAGACCAACCTCAGGGACAAGCTCGCGGACGCGGCGATCATCGGCGAAGGAAGAAACAAGCTACTTGGGTGCAAGACAGAGAACGTGGTACACATCTAGATATAAAGGTATAGAGGTGAACGCCAATGTGGTGGGTATGGGTATTAGCAGCCGGCTTGTTTATGCTCGCCGCGCTGCTGTTTTTCTTACTTTATCGTAAAACCAAACTGACCTTGGAGTATCGGGACAACCCTGCCAATGCTTTGACTGTAGATGGGGTTGCTGTTCTAATTGGCGAGCTTGAAGCTGCGGGAGAGGCCATAGTGGATCGCCTAGAAGCTAAGCAGCGTGAGGTTGACCAGTTCATCCAGCTCCTTGATGCTAAAGTTGAGCTAGTACAAATGGCACTTGCGGCAGAAGCGGGCTATGAGCAGAGGTTTAGGAATGAAAAAGCAGATGCTAATCCAGTATGCCTACCCGAGGCTACTCCTACATTGGACTCTCAAGAAAAATCGCAGGAGATAATAGAGTCGGAAGCCGCTATTGAGGCGCAAACCAAGTTGGGTGATAAACATATGCTTGTTCTTGGCGGGTATAAGCAAGGACTTAGCCCTATTGAGATTGCACAGAAGACTGGCCTAAAATTGGATGAAGTACGTCTTATCCTCAATCTATTGCGCACGGCCATCTAGTTGCCCAAGGAACTAGTGCGCTAGAGCATATATAAGCACAGGGCTTGATATGTTCTGCGGGAGTGAACTAAAATCCCTTCGGTAACATTCTAAGTGAGTGATTACGGAGTCTTGCTAGCTTTCAGTAGCTTGTGGTATACTACCAAATAGTGCTTAACACACACGTCTCGGGATCGTCAGGAGTGGTGCCTGCTACTTTGGCAGGTTCTTCGGGCGAGATGAAGGAGGCGGAGGCTAATAACCAGGAGAGGAGGTGACACAGCCATGGCAATCGTTTCTATGAAACAACTCCTTGAGGCTGGTGTCCATTTCGGTCATCAAACGAGGCGTTGGAATCCAAAAATGGCGCCTTATATTTTCACAGAGCGCAACGGAATTTACATTATTGACCTGCAAAAGACGGTGCGCAAAATTGATGAGGCTTATAACTTCGTCAAAGATTTAGTAGCTTCTGGTGAGAGTATTTTGTTTGTCGGTACAAAGAAGCAAGCCCAGGAAGCCGTGCAAGAGGAAGCAGAGCGTTGCGGTATGTACTATGTCAACCAGCGTTGGCTAGGGGGTACCTTAACCAACTTCCAGACCATTGAGCGCCGCATTGCACGCTTACATGAATTGAACCGCATGGAAGATGAGGGCATGTTTGAGGTGTTGCCAAAGAAGGAAGTTATTGCGCTTCGCCATGAACTGGAGAAGCTAGAGAAATTCCTTGGCGGTATTAAGGACATGCGTGAGCTACCGGGGGCGTTATTCATAATTGATCCACGTAAAGAGCGGATCGCTGTTGCTGAAGCCCATAAGCTGGGTATTCCCATCGTGGCTATCGTTGATACCAACTGTGATCCAGATGAGATCGACGTGGTTATTCCAGGTAACGATGATGCTATTCGAGCGGTTCGACTACTAAGTGCTACGATCGCGGACGCCGTGATCGAGGCAAACCAAGGTGAGCAACTCGCAGAGTAGCCAGAGATTAAAGGGTAAGGGTGAAAGGGTAGCTGCCCTTGCATACTTGCCCTTTTTTACCATTTAGAATCAGTAATAAGGAGGGAAAGGAATGGCTGAGATCACTGCAGCTTTAGTTAAGGAATTGCGTGAGCGCACCGGCGCCGGGATGATGGACTGCAAAAGAGCGCTGATTGATAGAAACGGCAATATGGAATCCGCTATTGAGTTTCTGCGTGAAAAAGGTCTGGCCGCTGCCGCAAAGAAGTCCAGTCGTATTGCTTCTGAAGGATTAGTAGATTCCTATATTCATGCTGGTGGCAAGATTGGCGTACTTATCGAAGTCAACTGCGAAACTGACTTTGTTGCAAAGACAGATGAATTCAAGCAGTTGGTTCGTGATTTAGCAATGCACATAGCAGCACAGAATCCTACTTATGTTTCATCAAAGGAGATTCCTGATGAAATCGTTGCTAAGGAACGAGAGATTCTACGAGCACAGGCGCTCAATGAAGGCAAGCCAGAAAAAATAGTTGACAAGATGGTGGAAGGCCGCATTGAGAAGTTTTTTGCTGAAGTCTGTCTTTTAGACCAGCCTTTTGTACGTGATACCGACATCACGGTCGGCGCTTTGATTACAAGCAAAATAGCTTCTATCGGTGAGAATATTAATGTGCGTAGGTTTGCACGTTTTGTGCTAGGAGAAGGCCTAGAAAAGCGTGTGCATGATATTGCTGCCGAAGTAGCTGCCCTGCAAAAATAGTTTTGAGTCAGTAAAAAGGAGCACTACGGTGTTCCTTTTTTTGCAAGATGAATGTCTGTACACTTTTTTTGGTTAACTGAAACAGGAATTTTGCTGGGATCAGGCGAAATAGTATGACGGAGGTATTGCGATGGACAAGCCGAAATATAGACGTGTCGTATTGAAGTTAAGCGGAGAAGCCTTAGCTGGCGAGCAGAAATTTGGTATAGACGCTAATGTAGTGCAGGATGTCGCCCAGCAGATACAAGAAATAGTCGATATGGGGGTTCAAGTAGCTGTCGTTGTAGGAGCAGGCAACATTTGGCGTGGTGTAGCAGGTAGCGCAGGCGGTATTGATCGTGCTACTGCTGACTATATGGGTATGCTAGCTACGGTTTTGAATGCTTTGGCTTTACAGGATGCTCTAGAGAAAATAGGCGTTCCCACTAGGGTACAGACAGCTATTGAGATGCGCGAAGTTGCAGAACCATATATACGTCGTAAGGCGACGAATCATCTGGACCGAGGGCGGGTAGTTATTTTCGCCGCTGGTACTGGGAACCCCTATTTCACTACTGATACGACTGCAGCTCTCAGGGCTGCTGAGATCGGTGCTGAGGTTATTCTGTTGGCGAAGGGTACTGTGAATGGTGTCTATGATGCGGATCCTAAGCAAGTCCCTGATGCAAAGATGTTTAAGCGATTGTCCTATTTGGAGGTCTTGCAGCGAGGTCTGAAAGTCATGGATGCTACCGCAACTTCTCTGTGCATGGATAATGGGATACCTCTGATTGTATTTGGTTTGGCTACACATGGCAATATACGACGCGCCTTGTTAGGTGAGGACATTGGAACATACGTGGGAGGTGAGTCCTAAAAATGGTAGATGATCTACTTAAAGATGCTAGTGACAAGATGGAAAAGAGTATAGTAGCCTTACAGAAGGATTTAGCTACTTTGAGGGCAGGCAGAGCCACACCAGCCTTATTGGATAAGATCATGGTTGATTACTATGGTGTCCCAACACCTATCGTGCAGATGGCTTCTGTTAGCGTGCCTGAGCCACGCACCCTTGTTATTCAACCTTGGGACAAAGGTACAGTTAAGGATATTGAAAAGGCAATACTGAAGTCCGATCTAGGTATGACACCTATTTCTGATGGAAGTGTCATTAGATTGCCGATCCCAGCGATGACTGAAGAGCGTCGCTTAGAATTGGTGAAGACGGTACGCAAGAAGGGTGAAGACTGCAAGATCGCCATTCGTAATATCCGACGCGAGGCTAATGATCTCCTCAAAGACTTGGAAAAGGCTAGCGAGATCTCAGAGGATGATCTCAAACGTAACCAAGATGATGTACAGAAAATGACCGACAAACAGGTTAAGCAGATTGAGGAGACTATTGAGGCTAAGGAAAAAGAGATTTTGGCAGTCTAAATGAATAAGAGAAATCTGTTGGGTCTTACTCTGGAAGCCGCTAATGCACAGTTATGTGGGGTAGGCTTTGCAGTGCAGGTAAAGACCACTGGTTGTTGTGGGTGTGACCAGCGGCATGCTCGGGTGGTACGCGTTAATCAGACCGATGCAGGTTTGTTGCTCACAGTTGTTTATCCGCCCTTGTTGCGGTTAGAATCCTAATGTGGGGAGCCCCCTGATTGCCCAGGGGGCCATTTGTTA
>DIPA01000114.1:44047-45297 GCA_002427055.1 Firmicutes bacterium UBA5500
CAATAGCCTACCACAACATATTGCTATCATAATGGACGGTAACGGGCGTTGGGCTAAGGCTCGTGGTTTCCCTAGAAAGATAGGACATCGTCAGGGAGCAGAAAACATGAGGCATATCATCGAAGAGTGTTTACACTTAGGTGTTCCCTATTTGACGCTCTATGCCTTTTCGACAGAGAATTGGAAAAGGCCGGCAGCTGAGGTTGACTATTTGATGAGCTTGCCAGGTCAGTTTTATGAGCGCGAACGTTACTTGTTACATGAGCATCAGGTCCGAGTAATTATCATAGGTGATATTAGTACTTTGCCTAACCCAACGCGGGAAGTGATCACCAAGATGCAAAATGAGACTACCAATTACCGCGCCCTCACGCTTTTCCTAGCCTTCAACTATGGTAGTCGGGCTGAAATAGTTATGGCGGCCCAGCGCTTGGCCGAGAAATGGCATGCAGGCGAACTGGTAGCTATTACAGAGGAAGACATAGCGAATGCATTATATACCGGGGGATACCCTGATCCTGATCTGCTTATTCGTTGTGGCAATGAGATGCGATTAAGCAATTTCTTGCTCTGGCAGTCTGCTTATGCAGAGTTATACTTTTCGCAGAAATTGTGGCCTGATTTTTCTCGCCTAGACCTGCGGCAAGCTGTAGCAGATTTCGCACAGCGTGGTAGACGGTTCGGGGGAATCAGCAATTTCTCTGGGAAGCAGCGAAAGGGAGAGTCATGATGTTGTGGCAGAGAATAGCTAGTGCTTTAATAGCTGGTCCGCTAGTGCTTTGGGCCGTTTATGCTGGTGGCTGGCCTTTTATGTTGCTACTTGCCTGTGTGGCAGTTTTCGCTTGGAAAGAATTGCAGCTAATGCAGCCACACCATGAGGCTTTCTTGCTCTGGTTAGGGTGGTTGCTATTATTGCTATTACTTTACACTACTTGGCGCTGGCCAGAGCAGTTCTTGCCTCTATTTACATTAGCTATATTCACCCTTTTGGCAGCTTTACTTTGGCGCTACGAGACGACACGTTGGTCTACGATTACGCACACCGTGAGCTCATTTTGCTACTTAGCTTTGCCGTTGGTCCACCTGGTCAAGCTTGGTAGTCTGACGGAAGGTTGGCAGTGGATCATCCTATTATTAGTCTGTGTTTGGTCTTATGACTCTTTTGCGTTTTTTGCTGGTTGCCGTTTTGGGCGCTGCAAACCTTGGGCACATATTTCACCCAATAAATCACTCGAGGGTGTGGCGGGGGG
>DIPA01000114.1:45463-45683 GCA_002427055.1 Firmicutes bacterium UBA5500
TTAGCTTTTGCTTTGCTCTTACCGGAGCTTGGTTGGGGACAACTCGCTATCTATTCCTTGCCATTTGGTCTATGTGTAGGTGTGTTGGCGCAAACGGGTGACTTGCTTGAGTCCGCTCTGAAGCGAGCTCATGCTATCAAAGATTCCGGTCGCTTTTTACCAGGACATGGCGGCCTCCTAGACAGAATTGACTCTGTTTTATTTACTACCCCTTTTGTCC
>DIPA01000114.1:45791-49842 GCA_002427055.1 Firmicutes bacterium UBA5500
ACCCCTTTTGTCTATTACTTCTTGGTGATTTTTGTTCTATAGTTATAGGAGGGCAATTGTGTGAAGAAGCGAATTGCAGTGCTGGGAAGTACCGGTTCCATTGGTAGACAGACACTAGAGGTAGCTGATAACTTGGGACTTGAAGTAGTTGGTCTTGCGGCCGGTAGTAATAGCTTTTTGCTTGCAGAACAGATAGCAAAGTATCGTCCTGCTTGGGCGGTTCTAGCGAATGGGAAACCGTTTTCTTCCCCCGCCTTTACCCAGCTAGCATACGGCAATAAGGCAGTTGCTCATTACGCTCGGCAGCACGGTGCAGATATTGTAGTTGCTGCGATCTCTGGTGTTGCTGGTTTAGTTCCCACCTGGAATGCCGTCTTGAGCGGCGCTACGGTTGCGCTAGCCAACAAGGAGTCGTTGGTGACTGCCGGTAGCTTGCTCACACAGGCGGCAGCTCAGTCTGGAGCTACCATTCTACCTGTTGATAGTGAGCACTCAGCAATTTGGCAATGTCTCCATGGGGTGAAGCCAGATCAAGTAAGCCGTCTTATACTGACAGCGTCTGGCGGGCCTTTTCGCGATTGGCCGCTGGCCCGTTTGCAGCAAGTAGGACTGGCGGATGCGTTAGCTCATCCAACCTGGAATATGGGTAACAAATTGACTGTTGATTCGGCCACATTGATGAACAAAGGGTTGGAAGTGATAGAAGCCCATTGGCTATTTGGGACACCTTACGAGAACATCGAAGTTGTGGTGCATCCGGAAAGCATTGTACATTCCTTGGTAGAACTGGTGGATGGAGCCTTACTAGCGCAGCTTTCACTTCCGGATATGCGTTTACCGATACAACTTGCCTTAACATATCCTGAACGTTGTCCGACACCGTGGCCAAGGTTGCGTCTATGGCAGGCAGAGAAGCTCACCTTCTCAGCTCCGCGAGTTGCAGATTTTCCCTGTCTAAGGCTAGCTACGGAAGCTGGGAAGGCTGGGCGTAGTTATCCTATCGTGCTTAATGCGGCTAATGAGGTGGCGGTACAGGCGTTCATGATGGGAGAGTTGAGCTTCTTAGATATTCCGCGGCTAGTTGCTAACGCTCTTGAACAGCATGTTGCTACAGACGTTAGTGATCTGCAAGCTATCTTGGCAGTTGATAATGAGGCAAGAGAATCAGCGCATCTATTAAGGGCGAAATTAATCCGGTGAGTTCAGCGAATTAGAGTCACTAAAGGCATAGATTTTAAATATAAGTATTGTTTTGCATAAGAGCTACAAGTTATGGCAACAACCCACAATAGGTAGGTGATTTGATGACTTTTCTGATGGCAGTCGTTATGATTGGCGTGTTGGTGTTTGCTCACGAATTAGGACACTTTTTGGCCGCTAAGGCTAATGGTATTTTGGTGCTAGAGTTCGCTGTGGGTATGGGGCCGATTCTTTTTACACGCCAGTTTGGTGAAACCCGCTACTCACTACGTCTACTACCGATAGGTGGGTTCGCTCGCATGGCTGGAGAAGATCAGGACGACGACAATAATTTGATCCCTGATTCTAGGCGCTATGATAAGAAACCAATCTATGCTCGAGCGTTAGTCAGCATAGCAGGACCGTTAACTAATTTTCTGGTGGCAATACTTATCTTTGCAGTTGTATTCATGTTCGTGGGTGTGCCTTCGTCCGAGCCTCTAATTGGCGTAGTAGCACCCGACTGGCCCGCTGCGGCAGCAGGTCTTTTAGCAGGAGATCGGATAGTTAGTATTAGTGGAGTAGCTGTAGGAAGTTGGCAAGACATTCAGGCAGAGATTACGGCTAGGCCTGACCAAGTACTTGATTTGGTGTTGGAGCGCGCAGGAGAGCAGGTATCACTTCAAGTTGCTCCCCGCACCGATACGGAGAGCGGCAGGCCACAAATTGGTATTGGACCTAGCATCGATCGTTTTAGTTTTCTGGGTTCAATTAGCATGGGTTTGCAGGAAACGGTTTGGTTCACGAAACAGATAGTGGAACTACTAGTTAACATGGTAACCGGGAAAATACCGGCGGAAGGTGCTGGGCCTATCGGGATGATCGTGATGGTGGGGCAAGTGGCTGCGACCGGTTTCATTAACTTGCTTACCTTTGCTGCTATCATCAGTATTCAACTAGGTCTTTTTAACTTGTTACCTATCCCAGCCCTTGATGGTAGTCGTCTGGTTTTCTTCGCAATTGAGGCAGTGCGAGGCAAACCTATAGACCCCGAGAAAGAGAACTTTGTGCATTTCTTGGGTTTTGTGCTTTTGATGGCATTTATGGTTTTAATAACCTTTAAAGACTTACAGCGTCTAGATATATTCTAGACGAGTTTGAGGGGACGATAAGTATGTCTAGACAGCAGACGAACCTAGTTACAATAGGTAGTGTGCAGCTTGGTGCAGGCAATGCTATTGCTCTGCAATCAATGACAAATACTGATACGCGCGATGTGCAGGCAACTCTAGAACAGGTAAGGCAACTGGCGAGTGCCGGTTGTGATCTGGTACGTATCTCGGTTCCTGATTTAGAGTCGGTTACTGCTTTCGGTAAAATTGTTAAGGAGTCACCGTGTCCTCTGATTGCTGATGTACATTTTGATTACCGCTTGGCAATAGGTGCCTTAAAACAGGGCGCAAGTAAGGTACGCATTAACCCCGGCAATATAGGTGATTGGGATAAGGTAGAAGCAATTATTGCGGCAGCTAAGGAACGACAGGCTGCTATCCGAATTGGAGTGAATGGTGGTTCTTTGCCTAGACACATACTGGCCAAATACGAGAAACCCACGGCACAGGCTCTGGTCGAGGCAGGACTTGAGTATCTGGATCGTTTCTTGGCGGCAGATTTTAACCAAATGGTTTTCTCTTTTAAGTCGAGTGATGTACTGACTACAATACAAGCCTATCGTTTGGCGGCTAGTAAGCTTGATTGGCCTTTGCACATTGGGGTAACTGAAGCCGGAACAACTTGGAGGGGGACCATCCATTCCTGCGTAGGAATAGGTACTTTGTTAGCAGAAGGTATTGGGGACACGATACGCGTTTCACTGACAGCTGATCCGGTACAGGAAGCTAAGGTAGGCTTGGAGATATTACGTTCTTTGTCACTGCGTCCTACCGGTATTAGCGTGACCTCCTGTCCTACTTGTGCTCGTACGCCAGAGAACTTGATAGCACTGGCCGAACAGTTTGAACAGATGGTTGCGGGTATGGCTGGACAAGCTCGGGTAGCGATAATGGGGTGTGCTGTAAACGGCCCTGGTGAGGCACGGGAGGCTGATCTTGGTTTAGCTTTGGGGCCAGGCAAGGCACTGCTATTCGTTAAAGGTCAAATAGTAGAATCTGTGCCGATTGATCATGCGCTAGAGCGGTTATATGAGGAAGTCAGTCGTTTCGTTACGACGAAAGACGGACTAGCATAGGGGGCATTTGACTTGCGTACCATCGCTATAATACCTGCATACAATGAGGAAAAAACAGTTGGTAATAGTGTAGCGGCTGCTAAAGGTTCTAGGTATGTCGCCGAAGTTTTCGTTGTGAATGATGGGTCATGTGATAGAACTAGCCAGATTGCTGAGGAAGCTGGAGCTACTGTCATTGAAATGGGTAACAACCGGGGCAAGGGAGCGGCGTTACAGCGAGGCCTACAATCAACAGCTAGCGACATTATTGTATTTCTAGATGCTGATCTAATTGGCTTAACTACGGCACATGTTGACGCCCTAATTCTTCCTGTATTACAAGGAGAAGTAGACATGACCCTGGGTGTATTTGATGGCGGTCGTCGTTCCACTGACTTGGCACAGAAAATAACACCTTTTTTGACAGGCCAGCGAGCCCTTCGTCGTCAAGTTCTACAGGAGCTGCCGAATATTGAAGAGCTAGGATTTGGTGTAGAAGTCGCGTTGACGCGTTATGCTAAGTCGCACGACATACCTTATCGTGAAGTGATGTTAACTGAGGTCTCGCAGGTGATGAAGGAAGAGAAGTTTGGTTTGCTGGATGGTATTACACGTAGATTACGTATGTATTGGGACATTGTGCGT
>DIPA01000114.1:49949-52313 GCA_002427055.1 Firmicutes bacterium UBA5500
GACATTGTGCGTACTTTGGCTCAGTAGTTAACTGGTGCTAGTTGTAGGCCAAGTAATCATTTTGTGAAGCTTGCAGCTAGTGTGGCGTTGTGGTAGAATGTTGCTGGCAGAGAGTGGGGTTTCCCACTCTCTGCATTTATCAATTGTAAAAAGCTGTCATGGCAAGTTGATAGAGAGGACGATGCCCAGTGCGAAAATCGCATAGTTTACAGGAGCTTGCACAGGTTGTAACGCCAGTTATAGAAGCTGAGGGTTATCATCTGGTTGACATTGTCTGGGGGTCGTCTTTTAATCGACGCACACTCACTTTTTTCATTGATAAGCGGGATGGTGTTTTGTTGGATGATTGCCAGTCATTGTCTCGTAGGCTAGGTGAACTACTAGAGGAACGCGAGCTTGTCTCAGGTTCTTATGTACTTGAGGTTTCTTCCCCTGGCGCAGAAAGGCCACTTAAGGGGGCTCAGGATTTCGAACTTTTTCTGGGACGATATGCGCTAATTAGAACACAAGACCCGTTACCAGAATCCGGAACAACTGAGACATATGGTTATCTGCGTGGGTTGGTCGGAGAAGCCGTCCTATGTGAGCTTGCAGATGGAGCGGTAGTGAACATTCCACTGACACAGATTACAAAGGCTAGATTGGCTATTAAGTTTTAGGAGGAGTAGGAGCATGAATGCAGATTTTATTCAAGCAATTCATGATTTAGCACGAGAGCGAGGAATTGAGGAGGCGATTCTGTTTGAAGCGATTGAGGCCGCCCTCAGTTCTGCATATAAACGCAATTTCGGAACATCTCAAAACGTCAAGATCGATATCAATCATACAACCGGTGAGATGCATGTGTATTCGCAGTTAAGAGTAGTTGATACAGCCGAGGATGCCTTGTCTGAGATTAGTTTAGCTGATGCTAAAATGATTAGCCCTACTTATGAGTTAGATGATGTAATTTTACAAGAGGTAACGCCACGCGACTTTGGACGTATTGCGGCTCAGACTGCTAAACAAGTTGTTGTGCAGCGGATTCGTGAGGCGGAAAGAGTCCAAGTTTATGATGAGTATACCGACCGTGAAGCGGATATTATCTCAGGGATTGTTTCTCATATAGAGGGAAGGAATATTTTTGTAGAGTTAAACAAGACGGAGGCTATTCTACTACCGGCAGAGCAGGTTAACGCTGAGATTTATCGTCCCGGTGATCGTATTAAGGCTTATGTGCTAGAAGTTAAGCGTACCCCTAAGGGGCCGCAAATCGTGCTTTCGCGGAGCCATCCTGGTTTGTTGAAACGGCTTCTGGAGCTCGAAGTGCCTGAGATACATGATGGTATAGTGGAACTTAGAGGTTTAGCAAGGGAAGCTGGTTCCCGTTCAAAAATAGCTGTCTTCTCACGAGACACAAATGTTGATGCTGTGGGAGCTTGTGTTGGGCCTCGTGGTATGCGCATTCAAGCAATAGTGAATGAACTAAGAGGCGAGAAAATTGATGTGATTTCTTATGATGATGATCCGGATAAGTATGTTGCTAATGCACTTAGCCCAGCTAAGGTTACTGACGTTATAATTGATGAAGAAAACAAGATCGCTCATGTAGTAGTTCCAGATTATCAGTTATCGTTGGCCATAGGTAAGGAAGGTCAAAATGCTCGTTTGGCTGCCAAGTTGACAGGATGGAAGATTGATATTAGCAGTGAAAGCCAGGCAGTTGGTAAGCCTGGGGGTGGATCATCTGATGAAGCCTAGGCGTGTACCAGAGCGAATGTGTGTAGGATGCAAGGCGATGCGCCCGAAACGAGAGCTTATACGAGTTGTACGTAGTCCAGAGGGTGAAGTTTCGCTGGATATGACGGGCAAAAAATCCGGGCGAGGAGCTTATGTCTGCCATAATGTGTCTTGTTTAGATGCAGCACTACAGGGCGGGCGACTAGCACGAGCTTTGGGTGTTAATATTGGCGATTGTGTAGCGGAAGATTTGCGTAAAGCAATCAGTGCCCAAGATGGACGATAGGCTGTTACAGTTCCTAGGCATTGCCTGGCGTGCCAGAGCAATGATTGTAGGAGAATATCCCTGTTTGAGTGCTATTAGGGCAGGCAGGGGCTCGTTACTGATACTGGCTCAAGATGCGTCTGCCAACACTGCTGACCGTCTGCAGGCTGCTGCTAACTACCGGTCCATTCCTTGTATTGTCACACGTAGTAAGGCTCAATTGGGCCGAGCTATAGGCCAGAATCAACGAGTAGCCCTACTGGTGACCGATAGGAATTTTGCTAGAAAATTGGAGGAGTTGGCGAGAGAGTAAAGTGGGAGGTGGCTAGATGAGCAAAATTAGAATCTATGAACTAGCTAAAGAGCTCGATATCCCTAGT
>DIPA01000114.1:52407-52869 GCA_002427055.1 Firmicutes bacterium UBA5500
GATATCCCTAGTAAGAAACTGGTTGAAGCTTTAGCCGATCTTAATCTAAACGTGAAGAACCATATGAGCACGATAGACATAATAGTTGCCGACATAATACGTGATGTCTTATTGCCTAAAGGAAAGCAAGTGCAGGGAACCCCTAGTGTTTCAGAAGAACCTACTGAATCTACTAAGCCAGTACTATCTACGCCCGATCCAGTAGCAGTTGAGAGTAAGCCCAAAGTGAGTAAACAGAGGCGTTCAGAAAGTGCCCAGCCTGTAAACAAAAAGGAGTCTGACACGAAACAGATGACAGTGAGAGATGAAGCAACTAAGCAACCAAGCAACGCCTCTAGAGGGGATAGTATTAGTTCTCTGGAGCAACTAGAGGTGGGAGAAGAGTATCTAGAGTCTCCGCGCACTAGAGAGTTTGAGCGAGTTAAGTCAAAGGGGCGTTCCGCTAACGTCAAGAGCAAGGAA
>DIPA01000114.1:52980-53381 GCA_002427055.1 Firmicutes bacterium UBA5500
GTGCGCCGTCTGCACGGCCTAAGCCGGCAGACAGCAGACGTAGGAAGGAACGTAGTGCAGCAGAACAAGAGCAAGCAGCAAAGAAAGCAGAGCCAACAAAGGTTGTAATCCCACGAGAAGATATTGCCGTTTCCGATTTGGCTATGTTGCTCAAGCGTCCAGCTACGGAAGTTATTCGTCAGCTGATTGGCCTAGGAATTATGGCGGCCATTAACCAAGCTGTTGAGTCAGATACTGCTGCACTGGTTGCTAGTGAACTAGGGTTCGCAGTTGAACTAGCTGCTCCACCAGCTCCAGTTTATGATAATCCTTTTGATATACCGGTTGAGCCCGATGCCTCGGAGGACTTACAGCCGAGGCCTCCGGTTGTAACTGTGATGGGGCATGTTGACCATGGCAAG
>DIPA01000114.1:53588-54831 GCA_002427055.1 Firmicutes bacterium UBA5500
TTTTTAGACACTCCTGGTCACGAAGCTTTTACATCAATGCGTGCACGAGGGGCGCGGGCAACTGATATAGCTATCTTGGTTGTGGCAGCAGATGATGGAGTTATGCCACAGACTATTGAAGCAATCAATCATGCTAAGGCTGCAGGTGTTCCTGTTATTGTAGCGGTGAACAAGATTGATCGGCCTCAGGCTAATCCTGACCGAGTTAAACAGCAGCTGACAGAACATGGACTTATCCCTGAAGAATGGGGCGGTGAAACAATTTGTGTCAACGTATCGGCACGCGAACGTATTGGCATAGATGACTTGCTAACCTCGATTCTGACCTTAGCTGAGATGGCGGAGCTTAAAGCTAATCCTAACAAGTTAGCTCGTGGTTTAGTCATTGAATCTAAAGTCGATAAAGGACGTGGTCCAGTTGCCAGTGTGCTGGTCAATGAGGGCACATTGAAAGTTGGGGATGCTATCCTGGCGGGTATGTCTTACGGTCGTATCCGAGCGATGCAAAATGCATCTGGACGCCGTATTAAGACGGCTGGCCCATCTGCTCCGGTGGAGGTCGTAGGACTTTCTGAAGTACCGGAAGCCGGGGAACCTTTCATGGTTCTGCAGGACGAAAAGGAAGCACGCAATTATTCGGAACTTATGCGTAGTAAGAAGCGGGAGACTGATTTGCAGGTAGTGCAGCGGGTTTCATTGGACGACCTGTTTCAACAGATTCAGCAAGGCCAAACACAGGAGCTGCGTATTATTATCAAAGCTGATGTGCAGGGTTCAATTGAGGCTCTCAGTCAGTCACTAATAAAGCTCAGTAATCAAGAAGTAGAGGTCAAGATTATCCACGCAGGTGTTGGTACTGTCAATGAAAGCGACATCTTGTTGGCTACTGCCTCAGATGCAATTATTGTTGGCTTCAATGTGCGTCCTGATGCCAGCGTGCGTAGGTTGGCAGAACAGCAGAAGGTCGATATTCGCCTCTATCGCATCATCTATGATGCTATAGAAGATGTTGAGAAAGCAATCAAGGGCTTGTTAGCGCCAGTCTTTAAAGAGGTTGTCCTTGGACAAGCGGAGGTACGACAGGTATTTAAGGTCAGCAAAGTTGGAACGATTGCAGGTAGTTATGTCACTGATGGTAAGATCACTCGCCAAGCTCAGGCTAGATTGATTAGGGGTGGCATTATTGTGCATGAGTCTCGTATTGAGTCTCTGAAGCGATTTAAGGATGATGCCAAAGAAGTAG
>DIPA01000114.1:54903-55367 GCA_002427055.1 Firmicutes bacterium UBA5500
TAAGGATGATGCCAAAGAAGTAGCCGCTGGTTATGAGTGCGGAATCGGGCTAGAAGGGTTCAATGACATCAAGGAAGGTGACACCGTCGAGGCTTTTACTATGGAGGAAGTGCCAAAGTAGAATGGCTGTGGCTTTGTGAAGGAGGATGTTCATGACTCAGTTTAGAGCAGAAAGATTGCAAGGGCTCATGCAGGCTGAGCTAAGTGATATCATTCGCGGCTCATTAAAGGACCCAAGAGTCGGGTTCACCTCCATTACCGCGGTGGAAGTCTCTAGAGATTTGCGGCATGTGAAGGCTTTTGTCAGTGTTATGGGGGATCAAGTAGAACAGGATGAAACATTGGCTACCCTGAACGGCGCAGCAGATTTTATTCGGACCGAGATCGGTAGGCGTATTCGACTTAAGCACACACCGGAGATCATATTTCGTTTGGACAAATCAATTGAACACGGTTCGCACATT
>DIPA01000114.1:55445-56187 GCA_002427055.1 Firmicutes bacterium UBA5500
TTGAACACGGTTCGCACATTAATGCACTACTACGTCAACTGGAACAGGAAACGCAACGGGGTTCTGAGGATGCTTAGTAATGCAAGTGTTGAGCAAGTAGCGGCTGCCTTACATGAGGCAAGCCGCCTACTTTTGTTGGGCCATATCTCACCGGATGGCGATAGCCTCGGTTCGTTGTTAGCCTTACGCCAGATTCTGTTACACAAAGGCAAACAAGTAGCTGTCTACGTTCCAGATGGAGTTCCGGCTAGATATCGTTTTTTGCCTGGGGCAAGCGAAGTATTGCATGACTCTACACAACTGCCTGAGGGAGACGTAACAGTTGTAGTACTTGATTGTGGTGAGTGGGATAGAGTAGGCTTAGCTGCTGACCGTTTCTCCGGCCAGGTAGTCGTCAATATTGATCATCATCGTACTTCGCGGGGTCTTGGACAAGCTAACTACTTAGATAGCGATGCTGCTGCCACAGGGTTGCTGCTTATGCGTTTGTTTGCCCACTGGCAGGAGAAACTGGATGTGCCTACGGCAACCTGTCTTTACACAGCGATTGCTAGTGACACGGGCTTCTTTCGCTATAGTAATACGACTGCAGAGGTGCACCAAGTAGCCGCTCAACTACTGGCAGCGGGTGCAGAGCAAGAGCTGGTTACTGAGAGCCTCGAGGGCAAGACAATATCCTTTTTAAAGGCTCTGGGGCTTGTCCTAGAGCGCCTGTCTATGTTTGCGGGCGATAAAGGCGCTT
>DIPA01000114.1:56291-63062 GCA_002427055.1 Firmicutes bacterium UBA5500
TTGCGGGCGATAAAGGCGCTTATAGTTATCTTAAGGCACTTGATTTAGAGACTCTGGGTATTTCGAGTTCGGAGGTGGATGGTCTGGTTAACTATCCACGTTCGCTGGTTGGGGTTCAAGTCGCTGCTTTTCTAGTAGAAGTAGATCCCGATGTTTTTAAAGTTAGTTTGCGTTCCCGTCCTCCGCTCGATGTCAGTGTTCTTGCAGCGCAGTTTGGAGGGGGAGGCCATGCGCGAGCAGCTGGCTGCACGCTACGTGGAAGTATTGATGAATGCTTGGAGCAACTTGCAGGTGCTGTAGAAAAGGAAGGTTAAATTGATGGTTTACCATGGTTTTGTTAATCTGCTTAAGCCACCAGGAGTAACCTCTCACGACGCAGTAAGTCAATTGCGTCGCCTCTTTGGCACCAAAGCAGTTGGTCATGCTGGAACACTTGATCCCGCTGCCAGTGGCGTATTACCATTAGCAGTAGGAAAAGCAACGAGGCTATTGGAGTACTTAGTTGCCCAAGAGAAAACATATATAGGCGAAGTGACTTTCGGTATAGGCACCGACACTATGGATCAGGAAGGGAAGATCATTTGGCGTGCCGATAGTGCGCCAGTAATTGACCTGCAAGTGTTAGAGAGTGTTTTGAGGGAAATGGTTGGTAACAGGAAACAGATACCACCAGCTTATTCAGCTATCAAACATCAGGGGCGTCCCTTGTACGATTATGCTCGGGCTGGCGAAGCTGTCACCGTTCCAGCCAGGCAGATAGTCATTCATTCCTTGTCCTTACTAAGCTTCGATATGAATCCTTGGCCTCGGCTGTTATTCCGAGTACGCTGTTCGAAAGGTACTTATATTCGCAGTCTGGTGCAGGAGATAGCGGAGCAACTAGGTACACAGGGGACGCTTACGTTTCTGCTACGTGAGCGAGTAGGGGATTTTGCTGTGCAGGATGCATTCACCCTAGAAGAGATTAGCGACCTGGGGCAAGCAGGAAGCATAGCTGATTGCTTACTATCCCCTTCTATCGCTTTACAGGGTTGGCCATCCCTGGATCTAGACTTAGGTACAGCTAAGCGTTTTCTACAGGGTCAGTGCATAAGGCTTGAGCCCCAGCAATTAGAAGGTCAGACTGCCGTTTATCATGCAGAGCACTTGCTTGGGGTGGGACAAGTGCAGCAAGGCAATCTGGCCCCGCGCAAGGTATTAGCTAACTGGGAGGAACTATCTGGCCATGATTATCACACAACGTTTTGAAGCTTTGCCAAACGTGCCACGCGTTTTTGCTCTGGGGAATTTTGATGGGGTTCATTTGGGGCATCAAGCTCTCTTGCTTCGTGCCGTCGAGCGAGCCCGTGAATTACAGGGTGTTGCAATTGCTATGGGTTTTGCACCGCATCCGCTTAAGGTTTTGGGCTTCCCGATCGAGACTATTACCACTGAAGCTGTTAAGGCACAGCTTCTAGCCAACCTGGGCTTGGATGTTTACTTTGCTTTACCGTTCACAAGACAGCTGGCAGAGATGCCTCCGGATGATTTTGTGCAAGCAGTGTTGCTGGAGCAAGCTGAAACCAGATTGGTGGTTGTCGGTTTCAACTACAGCTTTGGTCGTAATGCGATCGGTACTCCTGCCTATTTGCAGCAATTACTACAGGTAAAAGGGATTTCGGTGGACATTGTCCCACCTGTTATGTTTGCCGGGGAACCGGTGAGCAGCAGTCGCATTCGTCAATGCTTGCGTCAAGGAGATTTGCCTGCTGTGCAAGCCTTGCTTGGGCGTCCATATAGCATTAGTGGAGTAGTACAACGTGGTGATCAACGAGGCCGTGTGCTAGGCTTTCCTACCGCCAATTTATACAATCTAGAAGGTTTAGCTTTGCCACCTTTGGGTGTCTATGGCGTTGAAGTAGTAGGTTTAGGACTAGGTATGGCTAATCTCGGTCTTCGGCCCACATTCCCACAAGCAGGACCAGCGCTAGAGGTGCATGTTCTTGATTATGTAGGCGATCTCTATGGGATGGAATTAGAGGTAAGACTACTAAAATATATTAGGCCAGAGCGGCAATTTGAAGGCTTGATCGACTTAAAACAGCAATTGCTCCTCGATCAGCAGATTATTCGAGATGCCTTAGGGCGGGCAGAGTACTAAGATAGTTCGCTGCATGCTCTTATACTACTACGCATAGTGATTAATACTAGCCCTTGTAGCTGGTAAGCTTGCGTGGTAGAATAGGAGGAGTTGTAATGGCAGAACTACCGATATGGGCACTTTTGGGTCTGATTTATGATCTTGAGAGAAGCCGCTCATTTCGCCAGTTACGTCGCGAACTAGAACGTTATTACCGCAGACAGAATGCACATGCCTACAGGCGCGATGCCTATATTGACAGTATGCTAACTCTGCTGTTTGAGCGCGACTATGGTCTAGAGCAGCTAACTGCAAGACAGTAGTATGCTTATTATTGTTAGCAATCACGCTTTGCGTCGCTTACGGAGTTCTCGTCAGGATGGTATAACTATGGCTGATCTGCATCAGGCGGCCAGGCAGATTCCTGGAAGGATTCTGGTTGCCACACGTTTTCGCAACTACCGTGGGCAAAGTGGTCGTAGCTTCGATTTTGTTGTCAAAGATATTGCCAATGGGCGGTTGATAATAACCGTGATTGGCAAGTGAAATAAGAACCATGAGCTAGGATTTGCGCTTTTCTCCTTACCGTTTTTCTTGGCTGATGGCGATTAATAACAAAAGGAGGTGAACTTAGGTGGCTTTAAACCAAGAAAACAAGACTGAAATTATCAGCAAGTATAAACTGCATGATGGTGATACAGGGTCTCCTGAAGTTCAGGTCGCACTCTTAACTGAGCGTATTAATAGCCTGAGCGCCCATCTTCAGCAACATCATAGAGACCATCATTCGCGCCGCGGCTTGTTCATGATGATTGGCCAACGGCGTAAGTTGCTTAACTACCTACGACAAACGGATGTCGAACGCTACCGCGCGCTCATTGAGCAGCTAGGCATTCGCAGATAAGAACAAAGCGGGACCACCCCGCTTTTTCTTTTTATCGGCAGCATACCTTGTATGATGATTGCCTACTGTGCAATAATAAAAACAACTGTAAGTAGAATAGGATGGTGATTTATGCATAGCTTTTCTATGCAGCTAGCGGGTCGCAAACTGACGCTGGAAGTGGGGCAGCTGGCAAAGCAGGCCCATGGTTCGGTACTCGTCAAGTATGGTGATACATATGTACTCGTTACTGCCTCTGTTTCTAAGCAACCAAGGGAAGGGATCGATTTCTTCCCACTACTCGTAGACTATGAAGAACGGCTATATTCGGTAGGTAAAATACCGGGTGGGTTCATCAAACGAGAAACTAGACCGGGTGAGAAAGCCATTTTGGCTGCACGACTTATCGATAGGCCACTTCGTCCTCTATTTCCTAAGGGTTTTCGCAATGACGTGCAAGTAGTAGCAACAGTTTTGTCGGTTGATCAAGATAACAGTCCTGAAATGGCAGCTATGATTGGTGCCTCTGCAGCGCTGACCATTTCGAAAATCCCCTTTGCGGGGCCAATTGCTGGGGTAGCTGTCGGTAAGCTTGCGGGGCAGTTGATACTTAACCCTACGCCTGGGCAAGTTGAGGACAGCGATCTCTATTTAGTTGTTGCCGGCACAAAAGACGCGATCATGATGGTAGAAGCACGGGCCAATGAAGTTCCCGAGGCTCAGATGATCGAGGCTCTATTGTTTGGGCATGAGGCTATCAAGGAATTAGTAGCTCTGCAGGAAGAAATGCGTGCTGTTGTGGGGCAAGAGAAGATGGACATCGAGTTGCGCCTCCCAGATGCAGAATTACGTCAGGCCGTTGAAGCTTATGCTAAGGACAAGCTAGAACAGGCAGTGCGTAATGTGAACAAGCAGGAGCGGGAGGCAGACATAGCTGAAGCTGAGGCGGAGATCAGTCAGTACTTCCAGGAGGCTTATCCGGAGCAGGACAAAGAAGTAAAAGAAGTTGTACAGGATACCCTCAAGAAGGTAGTTAGGAACATGATAGTCGCTCGTGATGAACGCCCAGATGGCCGTCATGCCGATGAGATCCGTCCGATCGATTGTCAGGTTGGTTTGCTACCTCGGGTGCATGGTTCCGGACTCTTCACACGCGGACAAACCCAGGCCCTGAGCGTAGTCACTCTCGGTGCAATGAGCGAAGTACAGATTCTTGATGACCTAACTGCTGACGAGAATAAGCGCTACATGCACCACTACAATTTCCCGCCCTATAGTGTAGGCGAGACACGACCTATGCGTGGGCCTAGCCGACGCGACATCGGACACGGTGCCTTAGGTGAAAAAGCATTATTGCCAATGATTCCTAGTGAAGAGGAATTCCCTTATGCCATAAGAGTAGTATCTGAGGTCCTGGAATCAAATGGTTCATCTTCTCAAGCTAGTATTTGTGGTAGTACCTTAGCTCTCATGGATGCAGGTGTACCTATTAAGCGTCCAGTAGCCGGTATAGCAATGGGCTTGGTCAGTGAAGCAGGTAGAGTCTCGATACTTTCTGACATTCAGGGTATGGAAGATGCGCTTGGCGATATGGACTTCAAGGTAGCCGGTACAACTGAAGGTATTACAGCCTTACAGATGGATATCAAGATCAAAGGGGTAGACACAACCATACTAGAGCAGGCTATGGAGCAAGCTCGGCAGGGTCGCCTCTTTATCTTGAACAAGATGCTGGCCGTCTTATCAGCGCCACGGGAAGATCTTTCTCCTTATGCTCCACGTATGTTGACGTTGACTATCTCTGTAGATAAGATCAAAGATGTTATCGGCCCTGGCGGTAAGGTAATCAACAAGATTATCGCTGAGACAGGAGTTAAGATTGATATCGAAGACGACGGGCGTATTTTCATAGCTGCGGTTGACACTGAAGCTGGTGAAAAAGCCAAGCAGATGATTGAAGATATAGTAGCAGAGGTTGAGGTTGGCAGCATTTACCAGGGAAAGGTAACCCGCGTAGAGAAATATGGTGCCTTTGTAGAGGTGTTGCCTGGTAAGGAAGGCTTAGTACATATCTCTCAACTGGCCGATACTCATACTGCGCGTACAGAAGACATCTGTGTTGTGGGCGATATAATTCCGGTCAAAGTCATCGAAATCGACCGTATGGGTCGCATTAACCTGTCGCGTAAGGAAGCATTAGCAAGCAAGACAGAATAAGAGAGTGCGTTGGTTACCAACGCCTCTTTTTTTTGCTGTGGTATGCGTGCATATCTACAGGGCTCATCCCATAACTTCCTAGCAAGAAGATAAAGGGGTGAATCTGATGCGAAAGCTAGGCCTTTTAATTGCGGTATTGCTGATTGGTGCTCTGTTAGGGACAGTTGCTCTCTGGAATAGTCACTGGAAGCAGGAAGCCAGAGTTGCTCCAGAGGTGATCTTGGTAACGTCCCCTGGTACAAGTCTTGATATTGCCGGTTGGACTGCTGCTGACCTCACTGCTCATTTAGAACAGATAGCGCAGAAATTAGCTATGCCGCCGATACAGCCAACTATCGATCCGGTGACCAAAGGTGTTATTCCCGGTCTTTGTGGGCGCGCTTTAGATATCGAGAGAACGGTAGAAGAGGCTATGGTCGCTGTACCAGGAGCGGCAATCTATGTTGCTTTTACACCTATCTATCCAGTATCTCTTTGGGAATATGGTAAAAACCCTATCTATCAGGGTAACCCGCAGAAGCAGGAAATGGCCCTGGTTATTAATGTCGCTTGGGGGAATGAAAACTTACCTAGCATGTTAGATACTCTGGAACAAGAACAGGTAAAGGCAACGTTTTTTCTGGTTGGTCGCTGGGCAGCAAAATATCCCGAATTGGTACGTGCCATAGCTGCCGGCGGGCACGAATTTGGCAACCATGCGTACTCTGATCCTCATTTGCCAATGCTAAATAGAGAGGCTATTGCCCAGGAAATTGAGGATACTAGTGCTGTTATTACTGAAATTACGGGTGCAGAAGTGCAGTTCTTTAGCCCCCCATATAATGATTTCGACCAGAAAGTCTTAGATGTAGCTAGTGAGCTTGGCTACTTAACAGTACTGTGTAGTCGAGATACTGCCGATTGGATGCGCCCCGGAGTTGACCGTATTGTTAGACGTGTTGTACCACAGGCACATAACGGAGGCATCGTCTTGATGCATCCGACGGAGCAGACTCCGGAGGCTTTGGTTGAGATCATCAAGGGGCTCAAGGAAAAGGGCTATCGCTTAGTTACAGTAAGCCAGTTATTGGCGCCTAATCCCGGGAGTGATGAGATTCCCCGTTAAGTCATGGAAAATTCCCGGCTAAGTATGATAAACTGGCAACACTATAGCGTTTAAAACCGCTACTGAGGAGGCAGCTTTGATATGCAGATAAGTGAAATTAGGCCGGGTGTTGTCTTGGCTAGCGAACAGCTCTCGTATGTACGTTCAACTTCCCTAGGTTTTTGGGTGCGTTCCGGGGTCGCATATGAAGCAGAAAATGAGCAGGGAGCATCGCATTTTCTTGAGCACTTGCTGTTTAAGGGGACAGAAACCAGGTCTGCTCGGTGTATTTCAGAGAGTTTTGATAATATTGGTGGCGAAGTTAACGCTTATACTGCTAAAGAATACACTTGCTTTTACTGCAAAGTCGTTGATCAGCATTTAGAAACAGCGGTAGATGTACTGACTGATATGATCTGCCATGCGCGCCTAGACAAAGGGGACGTGGTTAAGGAACGCAACGTGATC
>DIPA01000114.1:63178-63424 GCA_002427055.1 Firmicutes bacterium UBA5500
TAAGGAACGCAACGTGATCTTGGAGGAGATCGGTATGTATGAAGATTCCCCCGAGGAATATGTACATGATTTGCTGGCGGAGGCAGTGTTTCCTAACCACCCATTAGGAAAAGCAATTTTGGGTAGTCGTAAGTCCTTGGCCAGTATTGATGCGGATGATCTGCAATCCTTCTATAAGCAGCATTATAGCCCAGAGAACATTGTTATTGCTGCTGCGGGTAGTTTGGAGCATCAGCAACTTGCTGC
>DIPA01000114.1:63598-64514 GCA_002427055.1 Firmicutes bacterium UBA5500
GGCCTAGTAAGCTAGCTTCTGCCGCACCTATAGCTGCCTCCCCTAGGTCGTTATTGGTTGAAAGGCCAACTGAGCAATTGCATTTAGCATTAGGCTTTCCAGGTCTCTCACTTAGCGATGAGCGTCGCTATGCTTGGAATTTGCTCAACAATATTTTGGGTTCAGGCATGAGCTCTCGACTTTTCCAGAGGCTGCGAGAAGAGCATGCCTTAGTTTACAATGCTTATACATACACAGCCAGTTTTCAGCAGACAGGATATTCAGCCATTTACCTTGGATTAGCTCCGCATAATGTTGCTTTGGCACTCGATCTGATAGCAGAAGAACTAGCCGATATCTGTATGCATCAGATATCAGAGAAGGAGCTAAGACGAGCCAAGGAGCAAGTAAAAGGAGCCTTGATTATGGGTATGGAGAGTACAGCAAACCATATGGGGCGTCTTGGGCGCGGGCTCATGTTATTGAATCAGGTGCAAGCAGTGGAAGATATTATTGAGCGTATAGAAGCTATTTCTGCTGCAGAAATACTTGATATAGCCACAAGTATATTTTGCCGAGATAAGATGGCCGCGGCGGCAGTCGGCAAAGTGGAGGGGATACCCGAGAGCTTAGCTTGCTTAGGCTGGTAAGCAAATAGAGTTGATTAGCTAGATAACCTATGCTATCTTGATAACATCTAGGGAAGAGAGGGGTGCCCTATTTGCCTAATATGGCCGCAAATATGCTGCTACAGGAAATGGAAGGCTTAAGACGAGAACTTGACCGAATCCTAGAGGCTAATCCCGAGCTTTTAGGCTCCCAGCAAGTGTACGCTCTGAGTGCGCGTTTGGATAACCTAATTACCTGTTATATGAGGTTCATGGCCAAGAGTCCCGACAAAACCCTAGTAATTACCGAACATCAAGCCCCGTAAAAT
>DIPA01000114.1:64653-65662 GCA_002427055.1 Firmicutes bacterium UBA5500
GGGGGCTTTTTTTATGTATGTTGATGATACTAGCGTCAGTAGTATCTGCATCTAATAGAGTAAATGGGGCTGGTAGGAGGGAAGGCCATGTATTACAGTGAACTGACCGCAAAAGAGTTAGTCAACTTTCGGGATGGCAAGAAGTTAGGATGGGCTGGCGGTTACGACCTAGTAATTGATGCAGATTCCGGCAATCTGCTCTCACTAGTAGTGGAAAAACGTTCTTGGTTGGGAGGGCGGGTCGGAGAAGAAGTTGTGATACCTTGGGCTTCAATTAAACGCATTGGGACTGATGTGATAATCTTAGATCTTCCAGGTGGTGTGTAAAAGAAAATACGGAGAAAGGGACCGCTCCTAGAGTCGGTCCCTTTTCACACCTCTAGATAGCTGCTCATATATTGTAGGGAATATGAAGGGGAGGGATGGAAATGGTACCTGCTTTAGTCGGCATGCGCATTGCTGTTCTTGGGGGCGATGCTCGTAGCTTCTTCTATATCCCCGCCCTTCTAGAGGCAGGCGCTGTCGTCAAAGCTGTTGGTTTTGATAAGGCGGTCAGTCTAGTGCCCTGTGAGCTGGTCGGATTAGCGGAGGCTCTCATTTGGGCAAACGTCGTTATCTTACCAATGTCTGGTGTTGCTAGTGACGGTAGTCTGGTTGCTCCGTATACAGACAATAGCCTAGCGTTAGCAGCAGATGCTTGTGCTTTAACACAAGCGGGACTGTTAGTTTTGACAGGTGTTGCCAATGCCCACCTAAAGGAATTAGCGGCTGTTCATGGCTGGCGCTTGGTGGAAATCGCGAACATAAACGATTTAGCCATTTTAAATTCTGTACCATCTGCAGAAGGGGCAATACAGATGGCTATGGAGGCTTCAGATATTACTATTCATAGCAGCATTTGCTTAGTGCTAGGTTTTGGGCGTTGTGGAACCACGCTTGCCTTAGATCTCGCTGGCCTTGGAGCAGACGTGCTAGTTGCAGCCCGCTCTCCTGATGACTTAGCACGGGC
>DIPA01000114.1:65759-66002 GCA_002427055.1 Firmicutes bacterium UBA5500
CTTAGCACGGGCAAAGATCTGTGGATATCAGGCAGTAAATTTCCTAAATCTGGCGAACGAGATTAGCAAGGCTGATTTCATTTTTAACACCGCTCCCGCACTTGTTTTGCCGAGGGCATTATTGATGCTGACTAAGCAAGAGGTAGTGATTATCGATATTGCTTCCGGTCTTGGCGGAGTTGATTACGCAGCTGCGCGTCGGCTAGGTCGCAAGGCCTTCTTGGCTCCTAGTCTACCTGGGAA
>DIPA01000114.1:66093-66501 GCA_002427055.1 Firmicutes bacterium UBA5500
CTAGTCTACCTGGGAAGATAGCTCCACGTTCAGCGGGAAGAATCATAGGCGAGTTATTGCCAGGGATTATCAACAAACACTTTGTGAGGAGGGATTATCAGGTATGAAATTAGTCGGAAAGCGTATTGGGTTTGCCATCACAGGGTCTTTTTGCACTTTCCAGGAGATTATGGGGCCGCTCCAGGCTTTGGTTACCGCTGGTGCAATGGTTTACCCCATTATGTCAGAGGCCGCGTATCGTCTAGATAGTAGGTTTGGTACTGCGAGCCAGTGGCAAGAAACAGTCACTGCCATTACGGGCAGAGAGATAATTCACAGCATTGAGCAGGCTGAGCCTATTGGGCCAAACGTATTGTTTGATCTGATCATAATTGCTCCCTGTACTGGTAATACCCTTGCCAAATTGGC
>DIPA01000114.1:66586-80753 GCA_002427055.1 Firmicutes bacterium UBA5500
GGTAATACCCTTGCCAAATTGGCAAATGCCATTACTGATACAGCTGTCACTATGGCTGCCAAGGCACATTTACGCAATGGGAGGCCTGTCTTAATATCTATATCTACGAATGATGGCCTTGGTCTTAATGCTAAGAATTTGGGTCTACTCTTGGCAGCAAGAAATATCTTTTTTGTGCCTTTCGGTCAGGATAATCCAAAACAGAAACCAACATCGTTGGTGGCCGACTCCAGCCTGTTGGTAGCCGCGGCTGAACAGGCATTAATAGGCAAACAATTACAGCCGGTGTTGATTCAGCGATACAGAACTTAGCGAGAAGCGATATACGAGATGTGGAATGGCGAGGAGGGGTCTAGCATGCCCATTTTGGTACAGAAATTCGGTGGCTCCTCTGTCAGCACCTCAGAGAATCGTGAACTAGCTATTAAGCGCGTTTTGCAGGCCAAAGAACAAGGATACGCAGTTGTTGTAGTAGTTTCAGCAATAGGGCGCCAGGGAGCACCCTATGCCACAGATACACTTATTGATCTAGTTAGGAGCACAGGATCACAACTGGTGGAGCGAGACTTAGATTTAGTGCTGGCATGTGGTGAGATAATTTCGGCGGGGGTTTTTGTGGCAGAGTTAGGTAAGCATTGTAGAGCGGCAATGCTTACCGGTCAGCAGGCGGGCATTATCACAGACAGCGTTCATGGGGATGCTCGGATTGTTAATGTGCACCCTTCTCGCATTAAAGCCTTATTGGCAGAGGGGCAGGTCGCAGTCGTCGCCGGATTTCAGGGAGTTGAGGGTAATGGAGAAATTACGACTTTAGGGCGCGGAGGGAGCGATACGAGTGCGGTAGCATTAGGAATAGCTCTACAGGCCGAGGCAGTTGAGATATACACCGATGTAGCAGGTATCATGACGGCAGATCCAAGCCTCGTATCGGAGGCAATAGTGTTAGCAGCGGTTGACTATCAGGAGATGTTGCAGATGTCCTATGAGGGCGCCAGAGTGCTCCACTCAAGGGCTGTAGAGATGGCCATGCATAATAATCTGCGTCTTATAGTACGTTCGCCTGCCGGGCAGCAGCCCGGTACCATGATTACTTCTGCTGCCAGCTATGAGGCCAGGCGAATACATCCGGTTGTTGGTGTAGCACATAAAGTAGGCTTAGCACAAGTCAGCGTATATTCAGAGGCGAGAGATCCTGGCTTAGACTGTCGTTTGTTCTCCGGCCTGGCTGAACAGCGTGTTAGTGTGGATCTGATCAATGTTAGCCCCAATAGCAAGGTGTTCACTGTGGGTATTGACTATGTAGAACGTGTGCATAAGGTGCTAGATCGCTTAGCAGTAGAGTACGACATTCGTACAGGATGTAGCAAGGTATCGGTAGTTGGGGTTGGTATGCGGGGCATTCCGGGCGTTATGGCCACACTCTGTCGTGCACTGCATGAGGCAGAAGTAGCTATTCTGCAAACGAGCGATTCTCATATGACAATTTCCTGCCTTATCGATCAACAACATTTGCCAAAGGCGGTCAACTGCCTACACAGTCATTTCCGCTTGGCGCAACTTGGAGGATAGAAAAATGCGACCTGGCACAAGAAGGAGAGAACGGAGGTTGGAAATGTATAGACACTATTTTGGCGAAATCCTAACTGCCATGGTAACTCCTTTTACTGTTGACGGCCGAATCGACTGGTTGGCGCTTGGCGCATTGGTGGAACATCTCTTGCAGAATGCCACGGACACTCTGGTTGTAACCGGTTCAACGGGAGAGGCGGCTACGCTCTCAATCGAGGAAAAACTGCAGATTTATGCCTATGTGCTAGAGACGGTTGGCAACAGAGCTAAGGTAATTGCTGGTACAGGTACTAACGATACTAAAGAGACTATCGAATTGACCAAGCGTGCAGCGGACATTGGTATACATGGCAGCATGCTGGTAGCTCCTTATTACAACAAGCCCCCTCAGAATGCGCTTTACGCCCATTTCAAAGCCGTTGCTGAAGCATGTGACTTGCCTATATTGATCTATAACGTACCTGGGCGTACAGCCTGTAACATACTCCCGTCGACAATTCTCCGGTTGGCTAAGATTGAGAACATATTCGGTGTCAAAGAAGCGAGCGGTAACCTGGATCAAGTGAGTGAAGTTGCGGCGTTGGCCCCTGCCGATTTTATTATCTACAGTGGTGATGATAGTCTCACTCTCCCTATTCTCGCTGTTGGTGGCCACGGTGTAGTAAGTGTGGCTTCTCATTTAGTGGGACCCCAGCTGAAACAAATGGTGCAAGCTTACAAACGAGGTGATGTGTTCAGGGCAAGACAGTTGCATATGCAAGTCTTCCCTATCTGCAAGGCCATGTTTGTGACGAGCAACCCTGTGCCATTGAAGGCTGCTTTGAACATGATTGGTGTTCGTGTTGGTAACCCGCGTCTACCACTATTGGCTTGCTCAGGACAAGAGGAAGAGGCAGTACGGCAAGCCTTGCTCGACTTTGGGCTCTTGCCATAAGCAAAAAAGCCAAGGGCACTATTGCCCTGGCTTTTTTATGGTAACAGTTCGATGTTCATAGCTTAGCGGCTAAATGCTTATACTAGAGAAAACCAGCACATGAAGCTGCTGACTACTGCAGGGTACTGCAGAGGAGTGTGAGGCATGCAACAAGACTATCATGGTATGGCAGGCGATTATAAAAATGATCGCCTGCTTTCTCAGGAACAGGAGCAAGAACAAGAAAACCCTCTGGCGAATTTGGAGGAGACTGGACAGCTAAAATTACCCACTAACCCTGAAAGCGATATTCACTGTATGACTATTATTGGGCAAATAGAAGGGCATATGGTGTTACCGCCACAGAATAAGACGACGAAATATGAGCACATTCTGCCGCAGTTAGTGGCTGTGGAGCAAAACCGTAAAATAGAAGGGCTTCTGCTGATTTTGAATACTGTTGGTGGGGATGTGGAAGCAGGTTTGGCCATTGCGGAAATGATAGCCAGCATGAGCAAACCTACAGTATCCTTAGTATTAGGTGGTGGCCATTCTATAGGAGGCCCGATTGCTGTAGCTTGCGACTATAGTTTCATCGCTGAGACGGCTACTATGACTATTCACCCTATCAGGCTAACTGGTATGGTAATTGGCGTGCCTCAAACCTACGAGTATCTTGAGAAGATGCAAGATAGAGTTGTGCGCTTTGTGGTAAATCATTCGCGCATCAGTGTAGAGCACTTTCGTGAATTGATGTTTCGCACCGGTGAACTAGCGCGTGACATAGGTACTATTTTGTCGGGGCGCGAAGCGGTTAATGTGGGGCTGATCGATGAGGTTGGGGGTATCGGAGCAGCGCTCAATAAGTTGCGTGATTTAGCTAGCCAAAGGAGACAGTAACAGTGTTGCATACAATTGTACCTCCCGAAGTTGTCTGGCAAAATAGCGATAAGATAGTTTCGCCGCAAGAGCTAATCTATCTCGGGCAGAAGGTTTTAGCCATACCCCTAGAGCAACCCGGTGAGTTCCAGCTAGTACAGCTGCTAAGCAGTAATCCTGCGTTATTTCTAGACAGCAATTTTCAGCCGGGCAGAGTGATTCGCTATCCCGCACGCCCAAAAAACACATTGTGATCTTAGAGCCCTTGCGCTAGCGTTACCGCAGGGGCGAAGTTTTGCCCTCTTTAGACTAAGTAGCTAGCTTTCGACAAGCTAGGCTAAGCTTGATGTGTTATAATCGGCATGTTAGGGGATATGTTCTTGGCAGTATCTTTATAGGGATTACTGTGTTATGGGGAGGGGAAAGCGTGCGGATTTGGGAAGTTATCGTTTTAGGTTTACTACAAGGTTTCACAGAGTTTCTTCCAGTCTCAAGCTCCGGTCATCTGGTTATTGCTCAAGATTTACTAAACATTAGTAATCCGGGGGTAGTTCTGGAAATAGTGTTGCATCTAGGAACCCTATTCTCTGTCATTATTGTTTTCTGGACAGACATAATTGGGCTTCTAAAAGGTTTCGTCTCGCTCTTGCTTAGCCCGACAGGCCGCCGCTCCATGTCTAGAGAGTTGGTTACATATCGAAAACTGGTTATTCTTCTGCTGGTAGGCATAATCCCCACAGCCATGTTTGGTTTGCTCTTGGAACCTGTTTTTGAGAGTTTATTTAGTTCAGTAATAGCTGTAGGTTTTGCCTTGCTATTGACAGGAATAGTTTTATTCATCATTTCCCGTTTACGCCCGGGACAGCGCGATCTAAGTCGTGCGACATTTACCGATGCACTTGTCATAGGCCTTGCTCAAGGATGCGCTATCGTGCCAGGTCTGTCCCGTTCAGGCATGACTATCAGTTCTGCTTTGGCCCGTGGTTTGACTCGCGATGCAGCAACTAGGTTTTCCTTTCTTATTTCAATTCCGACTATCGCTGGGGCAGCCGTACTAAAAATTGGTGATATCATTCACGTTAGCTCAGGAGAAGAGGGGAGTCTGCTCTTGCTTGGGTTTATTATGGCTGCTCTCTCTGGAGTATTAGCAATTAGGTTATTGGTCAGGTTGCTAAAAGAAGGTAAACTACAAGTCTTTGCCTATTACGTTTGGGCGTTAGGCATATTTACTATCTGGCGCGCTTGGCGGGTGTAGGCTATGGCTAAGAGTAGAAAACGTACGCGGAAGCGCAAAAAGGATAGCTATTCTCCACTGCTACTAGAAGTTCTTGCTGTTGGTCTGTTAGCCCTTGCAGCTTTGCTAGCTTTCAGCCTATGGCGTGATGCAATGGGCATGGGCTTATTTGGGTTAGCTTTGCGCCGTGTTTTTCTGTCAGCATTAGGTACAGAAGGCAGTAGCTTGTTTGTGTTGGTTATCGCCTTATTAGGGGTGCGGTTGCTATTTAAGGGAAATGCACCATTAAGTAACAAATGGGAACTCCCTTGTGGTATACTGTTGTTTTTAATTGTTTTGACCGGACTACAGCTTAGAGTAGGTTTATTACCTATTCAAGCTTGGTCCAATGGTACTGCAGGCGGCTGGATAGGTAATGCCTTGGTTTGGACACTTGCATCAGTTTTTGGACCTGTTGGTGCTTGGGTAGTACTATGCGGCTTAGCTATAGGAAGCTTGATTGGGTTAACAAAGGTATCTTTAGCAGATGCTCTCAAGCGCATGTGGGGTGGAGTGATGCGATTTGCTAGTCAACAGCATGCGGAAAAAGACCAGATAGGTACACATAAAGGACTTAAGACAGGTAGCCAGGAAGCCAAGCATGATTTCTCACCGGAACTCACTATACGCGATTTTCGGGAGGAGGATCCCATGCCGGCTACGACTGTAACTAGTCAGGAACCGCTTGATCCACCTGCTGCTTACCCTGAGCAGACTAGTAATCTGCAAGACTGGCAGGTAGAACAACTTCCTATTCCTGAGGCGGTACCAGAAAGTTCAGTGACTGAGGTTGCAGAATATCAGCTGCCACCGTTCAGGCTGCTCAATCGTCCCCTTAGGCCGCGTAGCCCTAATCAGAACCGCGATATCTATGAGAATAGTCAAGTACTAGAGAAAACTCTTGAGAATTTCGGTATTAAGGCTAGAGTAGTACATGCTACTAAAGGTCCTGCGGTGACTCGTTATGAAATTCAGCCTGCGCCTGGTACCAAGGTCAGCCGTGTTACTAGTTTGGCTGATGATCTTGCCCTTAATCTAGCCTGCTCCGAGGTACGTATTGAGGCCCCAATCCCTGGCAAGGCTGCTATCGGCATAGAAGTACCTAACGAAACAGTGGCTACAGTTGTCTTAAGAGACGTTCTGGATAGCGCTGCATTTAAGGATGCGACTTCTGTATTGACCGTTGCTTTAGGCAAAGATATAACTGGTGAAGTTATTATTGCTGACCTATCGGATATGCCCCATCTTCTGATTGCTGGCGCAACAGGTTCAGGTAAAAGCGTATGCATCAATAGTATGATTGCCAGTATTTTGTTCAAAGCGAAGCCTGATGAGGTTAGATTCCTAATGGTTGATCCCAAGGTAGTTGAACTTGCTTGTTACAACGGGATACCCCATCTTCTAGCTCCGGTAGTAAATCAACCTAAGAAAGCGGCGGCTGCCCTCAAATGGGCTACCGGAGAAATGGAAAAACGCTACGGTATTTTTGCCAAAGCTGGTGTGCGTGATATTACACGTTACAATGAATGGGCTGTGAGTGCAGGGAAAGAGAAATTACCTTTTGTAGTAATTATCATCGATGAATTAGCCGACTTAATGATGGTGGCCAGAGCAGATGTTGAAGATGCCATCTGCCGCTTGGCTCAAATGGCTAGAGCTGCAGGCATGCATTTGGTCATTGGCACCCAACGCCCTTCAACTGACGTAATTACTGGCCTAATTAAGGCAAACATTCCTTCACGTATTTCTTTTGCCGTTTCTTCTGCTGTTGATTCACGTGTTATTTTGGATATGGGTGGTGCGGAAAAACTGCTCGGCAAAGGAGATATGTTGTTCGCACCGGTTGGACTTGGCAAACCGTTACGTGTACAAGGAGCTTTTGTTTCTAACAGAGAAATAGAGAGTTTGGTTGACTTCGTGGGCAGTCAGATGGAAACTCAGTACGTCGATGCTCTTTGCCGCCTAGAAGAAGTCGTGCATAGTACTCAGAATGAAGAACGTGATGAGCTTTTCGCAGAGGCTACGCGGGTGGTAGTAGAGGCTGGACAAGCCTCAGTCTCTCTTTTGCAGCGTCGCCTAAGAGTTGGGTACACGCGAGCCGCTCGCTTGGTAGACCAATTAGAGGAGGCGGGTATCGTCGGCCCTTATGAAGGAAGCAAGCCACGCTTAGTATTCAAGAATAGAGAGATTGTCAAGAACTTGTTGGAAGCAAGCAAAAAGCAACAATCAATGTAGGAAGTTAGTAGATCTTTGTCGAAGACTAGTAAATGAACTATTATCATGCCAGGAGGTGTCGTGGTGAGTCAATTAGGCGAGCTCCTCCGCCAGCGTAGGGAAACAATGGGATTAACATTCACAGACCTGCAGGCCAGAACCAAGATCCGAGTGAAGTACTTAGAGGCTATTGAAAAAGGTGATTTTGACGTAATTCCAGGTGAAGTCTACCTGCGTGGCTTTATTCGTAGTATTGCTAGTGAGTTGGGCATAGATCAACAAGAAGCCATGCAGTTGTATCATCAGGATATTGCACCGCAGGGTGAAGAGGCGGCAGATTTATCTACTCCGGCACCAATGCAAGCGGTACCTGTCACTCCCAAGCCACAGCAATCAGAAACTCTGGCCAGAAGTCATTCTAGCTCCCGCAGGAATAGGCAGCAACCTGCTAATGCTTCTTTTCGCATATTATGGATACTGCTCTTAGTAGGCGTAGTAGTTGTCGGTGTATTTCTTTGGGATAGGTTCTTGGGTCAGCCTTTGGTCGAAGAAGATCCAGACCTATTACCGCCGGTGGATGATCCAGTAAAGAAACCAGAACCGCCTACGCCTACAGTACAAATAGCATTACAAGATCCGCAGGCAGCTAATCCTGTCTACCTAGTGCATCCCGGTCCTCTGGAAGTTGTTCTGACCGCGGAAGGCGATACCTGTTGGGTTGGTGCGAAAGCTGATACTACTTCACAGCAAATGACCCTAAACCCTAAGGGCCAGGCTTCGCTTACTCTGGAGGCGCAGGAACTGATCACAGTGCGAGTCGGTAAGCCATCTGCGTTGCGTTTGACCATTAACGGTCTTGACCAAGGAATCATCGGTGGAAACAACTCAATTGACTTAACTGTGAAGCTTAAGCCTAGCCCCTAGAAATGCCATCAGTCAGTAAAGTGGCTCTGCTTGCCTGAGGCAAGATAGGGTCACTTTCTTATTTGCAATAAGTATGCTTACGTAGTATCTTGATAGGCAATCTAACCTATGGGGGGGTAGACTATGTGTTGAAGTGTTTGTAACTATCTAGTTAGCAAGGCATTTCAGTGCAGGGGTATATGCAGACAGGAAAATGTGTTATTCTCAAGTATGAATATAGCTCTATTGCATCGGGCTAGAACGCGAGGGGGACCTGTGTTGAAAGTTGGGATGATCACTCTTGGCTGTGCCAAGAATACGGTAGACACTGAAATTATGTTAGGAGATTTGCAGGCGCAGGGATATAAGCTGACGAATGATCCGGCTTTAGCAGATGTATTAGTCATCAATACTTGTGGATTCATTCAGGCCGCCAAGGAAGAATCGATCGCTACTATTTTGGAGATGGCTGAATGGAAAGAAAAAGGCGTGTGTCGTCTGCTATTGGTGACGGGATGTCTTACTCAACGATATGGACAAGAAATCCTCGACGAAATGCCAGAGGTAGACGGGGTGCTTGGCACAGGTACACTGGATCAACTAGACAGTGTTATTAAACGAGCCCTAAACGGTGAGCGCGTCTTTCTGGTTGCAGAGCCTACTTTTGATTATGACATTGTCAAAGAGCGCTTACGGGTGACTCCTCAGTACAGCGCCTATGTAAAGGTTGCTGAAGGATGTGACCATACATGTGCATATTGTGCAATCCCTCTTATTCGTGGCAAGTATCGTAGCCGCAGCCGAGAAAGCATTATTAATGAGGTACAAGCACTAGCTAAAGAGGGAGTGCAGGAAATAAACATTATCGCTCAGGATGTTACCCGCTATGGCTATGATCGCTATGGTAGTTTCCTGCTCCCAAATTTGCTGCAAGATCTGTTACAAGTAGCTGGGCCGGCATGGTTTCGTTTGCTTTATGCTTACCCAACGCACTTCACACCTGAGCTAATTAAACTAATGCGTTCAAATTCGCGATTATTGGACTACGTTGACCTGCCTCTGCAGCACATCAGCCCTCGTATCCTTCAAGCAATGCGTCGCCCTGACAACCCCGAGCAGGTAAGGCGCTTGCTCTATACTTTGAGAGAGGCATTGCCACAGGTGACTCTCCGTACTACTTTCATAGTTGGTTTTCCGGGAGAGACTGAGCGGGACGTAGAGCTTGTTGCTGATCTAATGCGCGAAATCCAATTTGATCATGTGGGTGTTTTTACCTATTCTCGAGAAGAAGGAACTGTGGCAGCTGAGTTGCCGGAGCAAATACCATTTGCCATCAGTGAAGAGCGACGCGATTACCTGATGTCGTTGCAAGCGCCAATTTCTAAGTCTCGTAATGAACGCTATCTCGGACAGACAGTTGAAGTATTGGTTGAGCAGAGCTGGGCAGAGGGAGACGGCATCGTAGGTAGGGGGCGTAAAGATGCCCCGGACGTCGATGGTTTAGTTTATGTGCATAATAGCGGGGCCAAGCCAGGTCAGATCATATTGGCCGAGATTAACCAAGCCCTAGAATATGATTTGGTGGGGGTGTCAGGGGCATGAATTTAGCTAATCGGGTCACTATAATTCGTATTTTACTAGTGCCCATTTTCCTATATTTTGTGCTAGAGAACATTCCCTACGGCACCTATATAGCTGCCGGTATTTTCATTGTCGCTGCAAGCACCGATGGCTTAGACGGCTATTTAGCACGCAAACGCAAAGAAGTGACTAATTTAGGCAAGCTCCTAGATCCTTTAGCCGATAAGCTTTTGATTACAGCGGCTCTCATATCTCTTGTCGAATCCGGAGTATTGCCTGCTTGGGTTGCGATAGTCATTATCTCGCGTGAATTGGCTGTTACAGGGTTGAGAGCGTTGGCCGCGGCTGAAGGTGTCATCATTCATGCTAGTCCAGTAGCGAAACTGAAAACCATTTCTCAAATCGTGGCAATAGTTGGGCTTTTGATTGACAACTTCCCTTTCTCCCTAATAGGATTCCCGTTCACGAGTATCGCTGTTTGGGTTGCCATAGTGCTTACTATTTGGTCTGGCCTTGAATACTTCATCCGTATGGGGAAGTATCTGAGCTGGTATTAGTTTTGACTACTGCTCGCTGGGGTTGTCCATTTTACAGGGACAGCCCCAGTTCTGTTTTCCGTGTTGGCAAGACCTACCTCCCCCAATTAACATAAAACTATGCTATAATGAGCGCGTGGTATTATGTAAACTAGAGCGGGGTGATGGAGTGAAATTGCCTAAGTTGAACTGGGTTGTGGTAGCTATTGTTGTGGTTATGACTGCAGGAGTGCTTTACGTTGGCTACAATGAGTGGCAGTTTCGTCTTGTCCATAGCCCTTTGCAGGACAAGTTAATGCAGTTTGCAGGCGTTACTAGTGTGGAGCTGCATAATAAACAGCATATGACAGTGCTGGCCATTAGCATAGACCAAGCTGCGCAATTTCCTCAGGTAGCATGCCAAATCAGCAAGTTGATACGGCAAGAAATGCAAAACGGTGCCAGCGAAATTGTTTGGGAAGACTCCCCGAACACACATCTACAGGAGGTTTATGAGCAACTGAATCTAATTCTGTATGAAGCAAGCCGGACCTATCAGTTTGTATTGATGCAGGAGCGGATAGAGAAAATTGCACAAGCACAAGGGGTCAGTTACCAAATAGGCGTTGATGAGGAGAGTATCTACCTTAGCTTACAAGAAGGCTCGCATACAATGCTGGAATCAATTCCCTTACTGCAAGCGGGGGGTGCGGCTAGATGATGAAGTACCAGAAAGAGTTGCTAGCTGGGTTGGTTGCAGGAGTGCTAGTTTTTGCCGCTCTTATCGGCATTAACGTGGTCCCCTTTGTTTTGTTCATAGGGTTTGTTTATGTTGTGGCCAATCGCTTTTGGCTAGGCAATATGCATAGCAAAGCAGGAACTTTGCTTTCCACATCAACCAAAGAACGTCTAATATCTTTTGACGACATTGGTGGGCAAGCGGTTGCCAAGCAAGAACTATTGGAAGCCCTTGATTTCATTAATCAGCACGAGGCTATCAAGCGCTTAGGTATTAGGCCGTTGAAAGGCCTGCTACTCAGTGGCCCTCCAGGCACTGGGAAGACATTACTGGCCAAAGCTGCAGCAACCTATACAGATTCTACTTTTCTAGCGGCCAGTGGTAGTGAATTCGTTGAGATGTATGCCGGTGTTGGTGCACAGCGAGTGCGACAGTTATTTGAGCGAGCAAGGGATGCGGCACGTAAGCAATCCAAGACTAGAGCAATTGTCTTTCTAGATGAGATTGAGGTCTTAGGTGGCCAGCGAGGTAAACACAGTAGTCATTTGGAATATGACCAAACACTGAATCAATTATTAGTTGAGATGGATGGTATTTCTAATGAGACGGATGTTCAGGTATTGGTCATTGGGGCCACTAACCGCCCAGATCTTTTGGATAGTGCTTTGTTACGTCCCGGCCGTTTTGATCGTATGGTACGAGTCGATTTGCCTGAGAAGGATGCACGGCTGCAAATTCTACAAGTTCACACACGCAACAAGCCATTGGCGCCGGATGTCAATTTGGTACAACTAGCGCAAGAAACATATGGCTTTTCGGGCGCACATTTGGAGAGTTTATCTAATGAAGCGGCTATTCTAGCTATGCGAGAAGGCGTTGCTCAGATTCGCCAACGCCATTTTCAGCAGAGTATTGAGAAAGTAATGCTAGGCGAGGCCCAGGAACGTCGTCCTTCAATAGCGGAGCAACACCGTATTAGTCTGCATGAGGCTGGACACGCAATAGTGGCCGAACATGTGAGACCTGGTTCGGTCGCCAATGTTACTATTCTTTCTCGTGGTGATACTCTGGGCTATGTGCGGCAGACTATGGACGATGAGGCAGGCTATCTGCAGACTGAGGAGCAGATCCGAGAGCAGCTGTGGGTGCTACTGGCTGGAGCAATAGCGGAGGAGCTCACTCTTGGTAGTCGTAGTACCGGAGCCAGTGGCGATTTTCAGAAGGCGATTGAGCTGGCAAGGCGCTATGTACTTGCCGGCATGTCTCCTTTAGGAATAGTAGACAAGTCAGTGTTGGCGAAAAATGAGTTTTGCAGAGCCCAGCAGGTACTGCTAAAGGACGTAGAAATGGCGGTGCGCTCCTATCTGGCAGAGCATATGTCTCTGCTAACGCAAGTCGCTGCCAAACTGCAGCAAGAAGAGCGCATTTCGGGCACCTGCCTGCGTGAGCTGCTAGCTCCTGTGAGTGCTTAGAATACTTTAAAGCTGCCCTTATGGCAGCTTTTTTGTTCTGGAGCAGGTATGCGTATTAGAAGTGTGGAATACTAAAAGGGTACAATTGCAGGAGGCGTGACAGAGATGAATGTAGAAATAATTGCAGTGGGTACTGAGCTATTACTCGGTCAAATTGTCAACACCAATGCTCAGTTTCTAGCGCGAGAATTGGCTTCGCTCGGTATGGGGGTGTATTACCATACAGTTGTCGGCGATAATCTAAACAGACTGGTCAATACCTTTTTACAAGCTTGGCAACGATCAGAGGTAGTTATTTTGACAGGCGGATTAGGCCCCACTACGGACGACCTGACTAGGGAAGGGGTGGCCTCGGCACTCGGGCGCCCTCTCTGCTTTCAGGAGGATGTTTGGCAGCAGATTGTAGCCCATATGCAGCGCACGAAACGTCCTATTCCTGAAAATAACCGTCGTCAAGCGATGGTTCCGGAAGGCGCAGTTGTGTTGCCAAATCCGCGAGGTACTGCACCGGGCTTGGCAATTAGGGACGCAGGACGTCTTGCTGTTTTGCTTCCAGGACCCCCGCGGGAGATGCAGCCTATGTTTGTTGACCACGTGCGTCCGCTATTGCTGCAGATGATTGGGCATGGGGTTATTCTCTCTCGCAGCCTCCGGGTTATAGGGATTGGCGAATCTGCACTAGAAGAGCAGCTTGCCGACCTGATAGCTACGCAGAGCAACCCCACTATTGCGCTTTACGCTAGTTTGGGAGAATTGCAGATAAGGATTACTGCTAAGGCTGAAGATGAGGCGGCGGCTAACCTGCTAATTGCTCCTGTGGAAACGGCAATTAGGCAGCGTATCAAAACAGCTATCTATGGCATTGATAATGAAACGCTCCCAGGGGTTTTAGGGCAGTTACTGAAAGAGCGTGGATACCAACTCGCGGTTGCGGAATCATGTACCGGCGGCTTGCTCGGTAGTATGATCACTGATGTCTCCGGTAGCTCCGATTACTTTGCTTCCGGTTTCATTACTTATAGCAATGAGGCTAAGCAAAAAATATTGGGGGTATCAGAGGCGATTATCAAAGAGCAAGGGGCAGTTAGCGCTGCGTGCGCTAAAGCAATGGCTACTGGCGCGCGACAGAAGAGTGGTGCCGATGTTGCTATCGCCATAACTGGCATTGCAGGCCCTACCGGTGGATCTCCCGAGAAACCAGTCGGTACCGTTTATGTGGCAATATCAGCTCCTGAAGGAGACTTGGTAGAGGAGCTGGCATTGCGTGGTGAAAGGTCTGCCATCCGTGCTAGGTCAGCAAAAACGGCCGTTAATTTAGCTCGCTTGCTGTTACTGGGAGAACTAAAGTAGGTTTATCTGTACAAAGAAAAAGGGAGATTGTGGCCGTTTACATGAGTACAGGCTGGGTAATTGGCTGTAGATGGCCCTAATCGAACAAATGTGCGATTAGGAGTGACTGATCAACTATGCTATGCTATCCTTAGAAAATTTAGATTGTTGGGGGGAAAGGTAGATGGATAAGACGCGCGCACTTGAGATGGCTCTTAACCAGATCGAAAAGCAATTCGGAAAAGGTGCTGTAATGCGCTTAGGTGAGGAGTCTACCAGGCTTACTCATGATGTAATCCCTACCGGAGCTTTGGCTTTGGACATAGCCTTAGGGGTAGGTGGCATCCCACGAGGACGCATTGTCGAAGTATATGGGCCAGAATCATCAGGCAAGACGACAGTAGCCCTGCACATGATCGCTGAGGCACAGAAGCTGGGAGGTATCGCAGCTTTCATTGATGCCGAGCATGCGTTAGACCCTACCTATGCCAGTAAGCTAGGAGTATGCATTGATGATCTGCTCGTGTCGCAGCCTGATACAGGTGAACAGGCGCTGGAAATAGCAGAAGCTCTGGTGCGTAGTGGTGCTGTTGACATAGTTGTTGTGGACTCAGTAGCAGCCTTAGTTCCTCGGGCTGAGATTGAAGGCGAAATGGGAGACTCCCATGTAGGACTGCAAGCCCGCCTGATGTCGCAAGCATTACGCAAGCTAGCAGGCGCTATTAATCGTTCACGTTCGGTGGTGGTTTTCATTAACCAGCTACGCGAGAAGGTAGGGGT
>DIPA01000114.1:80909-96148 GCA_002427055.1 Firmicutes bacterium UBA5500
GAGAAGGTAGGGGTTATGTTTGGTAACCCTGAAGTTACCCCCGGTGGTCGCGCTCTCAAGTTTTATGCTACCGTGCGGCTAGAAGTGCGTCGCGTTGAGACCCTAAAGCAGGGAACTGATATGGTTGGCAACCGGACGCGGATCAAGGTAGTCAAGAACAAGGTAGCACCACCATTTAAACAAGCAGAGTTTGACCTCATGTATGGTGAAGGCATTTCACGTGAGGGTAACATACTGGATATCGGGGCTGATATAGACATAGTGACCAAGAGTGGCGCTTGGTATTCTTATGGCGATGAACGTCTGGGCCAAGGGCGTGAAAATGCTAAAGCAGCTTTGCGAGCAAATCCTGAGCTCGCGCAAGAAATTGAACAGCGCATTCGTGAGAAATTCCAATTGGGGCAAGCTCAAGCGCGAGCGGTAACTGAGGATGCGTTGGAAGCGGAGTAAGCCAAAGAGTAGTGCACGCTCTTATGCGCTTTGGCTACTTGGTAGACAAGCATATGCAGCCCAGAGGTTGCGAGAACGTCTAGTTAGGCGTGGTTATAGTGTTGAAGAAGCTAATGATGCCGTAGATTATCTAATAGAGATTAAATATCTAGACGATGAGGTATATGCTACAAGTTTTGTGGCGGGTCGTTCTTTGGCAGGGCAAGGGCCGCGTAAGCTGCGCTGGGAACTCAAGGCTCGTGGTGTGGATGCGGCATTGATTGACCAAGCTATTGCCAAAGTTCCCGAGCAAACTTTGTTTGAACAGGCTGAGCGTCTTGCTCGACGCCGTCTGCGTGGCAAGGAACTGGCTGACCCTAGGGTGATTTCTAGTCTGTGTCGTTATCTTCTACAGCGCGGTTATGACTATGCCTTGGTAGAGGACGTGGTGCGAAAAGTAAGGGACTGTCTTGACAGAGAGGGACAAAGTAGTTAAAATCTTGCCAAGGAGGGTATGTAGGTGCCCCTCAAAATTTGGGGTCGGCTTTGACTGGTACTGCAACCAGAAAAGTGGTTATTGTCTTCTAGGCCGAGAACTTCTCGGCCTTTTTTACACGGCTGGGGTGTGACCAATCAGTTATATGTCTATGATAATCAGTAAACCATAGCAACAGCTATGGCCAGATTGCCATACTAGTTTAACCAGCAGAGCTTTTTCTAAATTGAGTAGATGGGGAGCATCCCCTTTTCAAAATTCTGTTTCTTGGTGGAGCACCTTGAAAACTTAAAAGGAGGTTTGAGTTATAGATACTGGACAGATAATTTCGTGGGCAGTTATTGTAGTTGGCATCCCGCTGGCTGGAGTGGCTGGCTATTTATACCGCAGACAGATTGCTGAACAAAAAATCGGTGGTGCTGAGCAGGAAGCCACCCGCATAGTAGAGGATGCAAAGAAAACAGCAGAATCTAAGCGGCGAGAAGCTCTCTTAGAAGCTAAGGAAGAGGTACATCGCCTGCGTTCTGATTTTGACAAGGAAGTCCGGGATCGTCGTTCTGAACTACAACGTTTAGAGCGGCGAGTCATACAGCGAGATGAGACCTTAGAACGTAAGCTTGATCAGTTGGAGAAAAAAGAAGAGCAAGTGTTGCGCAAGGCTAATGAACTAGACCGTCAAAAGGAAATGGTTAACGAGATTATTGCCAAACAGCTTGCTGAATTGGAGCGCGTATCAGGCTTAAGTTCGCAAGATGCAAAACAAATGCTTTTGGACAGCATTGAGAAAGAAACTCAGTATGAAGCAGCTTTGCTGATCAAAGACATCGAAGCCCAGGCTCGGGAAGAAGGCGACAAGAAGGCTCGAGAGATCATAACTCTGGCTATCCAGCGTTGTGCAGCTGACCATGTTGCTGAAACAACTGTATCTGTAGTTGAGTTGCCAAACGACGAGATGAAGGGGCGCATAATTGGCCGTGAAGGGCGTAATATACGCACCCTTGAGACTTTGACCGGTATTGATCTTATTATTGATGATACACCTGAGGCTGTGATTCTGTCTGGCTTTGACCCTATCCGGCGCGAGGTAGCCCGTGTGGCCTTGGAACGTCTGGTTTCTGATGGACGTATCCATCCTGCGCGTATTGAAGAAATGGTCGAGAAGGCACAGCGTGAGGTCGAGGCTCGTATTCGCGATGAGGGTGAGCGAGCTACCTTAGAAGTTGGTGTTCATGGCCTTAATCTTGAATTGGTCAAGTTGCTCGGACGGTTACGTTTCCGTACGAGTTATGGGCAGAATGTACTAAACCATTCTGTTGAGGTTGCTCATTTGGCCGCCATCATGGCAGCTGAGCTAGGTGCTGATGTTAGTCTAGCTAAGCGAGCCGGCTTGTTACATGATATTGGTAAAGCTATCGACCATGAAGTGGAAGGGCCGCATGTAACTATTGGTGCTGATATTGCTAAGAAATATCGTGAGCAGGCCGCGGTTGTACATGCGATTGCTGCTCATCATAATGACATTGAACCACAAAGCATAGAGGCAGTCTTGGTACAAGCCGCTGATGCAGTGTCGGCAGCTCGGCCGGGCGCACGTCGTGAGAGCTTGGAAAGCTACATTAAGCGCCTAGAGAAACTAGAAGAAATAGCAGATTCTTTTGAGGGTGTCGAGAAGACTTATGCCATTCAAGCAGGTCGTGAAATCCGTATTATCGTTAAGCCTGAGAAAGTGGACGACTTAGCTTCAGTGCGTATCGCGCATGAGATTGCTAAGAAAGTTGAAAACGAGCTCGACTACCCTGGCCAGATCAAAGTAACCGTGATTCGGGAAACGAGAGCTGTAGATTACGCGAAATAGCGGCGGTATATCCGCCGCTTTTTCTTGCACAAACGAGTGTGCTGCATGATATCTGGGAGGTAGAATATAAGAGAGCATATTAAGCACTCTTAAGGTCGATAACTTAAATGAGAAAGGGGCGAAGTTATGCTTGGCATACTTTTTGTCGGTGATGTAATCGGCAGACCGGGTCGTCAAAGCTTACCCAGTCTAATAGGCAAAGTGAAGCGGCAGTTTCCAGTTGATCTAGTAATTGCCAATGGTGAGAACTCTGCCGGAGGTACGGGAATTACACGTGAGGTTGCCAATGAGTTATTTCATTCTGGTGTTGATATCATCACTAGTGGCAATCACATTTGGGACAAGCGTGAGGCTCTAGATCTTCTAGACGAAGAAAAGCGCATCATCCGTCCGGCTAATTATCCGTCTGGAGTGCCGGGACAGGGTAGTATTGTGGTTGAAGTAGGACTACCACCACGGCGAGTGTTGATCGTCAATGTCTGTGGACGTGCTTTCATGCCAGACATGGATTGTCCTTTTCGAGTTGTTGACCATATTATAGCCAGTGAAGCTCGTCCCGGAGATATCATCATAGTTGATTTTCATGCCGAGGCTACTTCTGAGAAAGCTGCTTTAGGCTTTCACCTGGATGGTAGGGTGACTGCTGTGCTTGGAACGCATACACATGTACAAACGGCGGATGAACGGCTATTACCGAATGGTACGGCCTTCATTTCAGATGTAGGTATGGTGGGGCCACGTGATTCGATATTAGGGGTAGAAGTTGCCCCGGTATTACACAAATTTTTGACTTGCTTACCGGTGCGTTTTGAGGTCGCGAAGGGACCTGTATGGGCGAATGCAGTGCATATCTTGGTAGATGACGATCATCCGCAGGCGGTGAGCCCCCCGCAGCGCATTAGTGAGATTATCAATTAATCTGTATGAGTTTAGGTTTATGGAGAGAGGACTTAGTCCTGGCTTATTGAATATACAGTAAGGGCAGACTCGAGTAGGCAAACCAATTGCGGGCCATATCGCGATCTCTTAATTGGTAAGCTTGCAGGAGAAAAAACTCAGACCGAAGCGAGGAGGAGAAATGGTGGAACTATTGAAAGTCTCAGCAAGGTCAAATCCAAATTCAGTAGGCGGTGCGTTGGCAGGTATAATTCGCGAACGTGGAGCGGCCGAATTGCAGGCAATTGGGGCTGGAGCCATCAACCAAGCTGTCAAGGCAATTGCTATTGCCCGTGGTTTTGTGGCACCAAACGGCATAGATCTTGTTTGTATTCCGGCTTTTGCTGATGTTTTGCTTGATGGGGAGGAGCGTACTGCCATTAAGTTGATAATAGAGCAAAGGTAGTGTGCGCCTAGTTTTCCACCAAATAGAGCCTTGTTTCGGCGCCCGATAAAAGGAGGAAATGACATGGATAAGAAGGTCCGCCAGTTACACCAAGAGGCACTCGTGGTTGATACGCATTGTGACACACTATTGCGCCTTTTAGGGCGTAGCTCTGGTAGTCAAGAGCAAAGCGCCTATCGGTTGCGTGATCGTCATGCGGAGGGCCACATTGATCTCCCGCGCTTAAAAGAAGGCGGAGTAGATGTACAGTTTTTTGCTGCGTATATCGAGCCAATATACAAGCCGGACCGTTCATTGAAACGGGCTATGCAGATATTTGATGCTTTCTTTACTGAAGTAGATGCTAATTCCGACTTAATGATGCTTGCCACCTCAGCACAGGATATCTTAACCGCTAAGGAACAGGGTAAGCTGGCAGCTGTTTTAGCGATAGAAGGTGGCGAAGCCTTAGAGGGAGATTTAGGCGTATTGCGTCTTTTCCATCGCCTAGGTGTACGCTCTATTGGTTTGACCTGGAATGAACGTAATAATATTGCTGATGGTGTGGGTGATAGTAGAAGCAAGGGAGGCCTCAGTGTCTTTGGTGCTGACTTAATCAAGGAGATGAATCGCTTAGGCATTTTGGTCGATGTCTCCCACCTCTCTGACCCTGGATTCTGGGATGTTGTTGAATTAAGCACCCAGCCAATTATTGCTTCCCACTCCAACTCGCGGGCTGTCTGTAACCACCGACGCAATCTGACTGATGATCAAATTAAGGCCTTAGCTAAGAACGGTGGCGTCATGGGCATGAACTTCGCCGCCGCTTTTGTTAAGGAAGATGGCAAACCTAAGCTCGATGATTTGCTTAATCATATCGATCATATTGTTGAACTGGTTGGCCCAGAGCATGTTGGTCTTGGTTCTGATTTTGATGGAATTGGAGCTGCGCCAGAAGAGCTAACTGATGCTAGTACCATGCCTCTAATTACAGACGGGTTGTGTAAACGTGGATATAGCGACGAGCATATTCGCTTGATCCTTGGTGGCAACTACTTCAGGGTTTTCAAAGAGGTCTGGGGATAGTTCTTGTGAGTGCCGATCTGCATGTTCATTCCGTTTTCTCCGATGGTTGCCTAAGTCCGAGGCAGCTGGTAGAGGGTGCTCAAGGGCTAGGCCTTGCAGCTTTGGCAATTACTGACCATGATTCTCTTCAGGGAGTGCCAGAGGCGATAGAGCGTGGTCTAGAGCTCGGTATAGTTGTCTTGCCTGGAATAGAAATCAGTTGCAGTGAGCACCAAGATGAGTATCACATTTTGGGATACAGAATGGACTGCAGTTACGAGCCACTTTTAGTACAGCTGGAGCGTATACAGCTGGAAAGGGCTCGACGTGCAGAGCGAATCGTTGCCCAATTGGCTGAACTGGGTGTCCGACTTTCCTATAGCCGCATTCGGGAGATTGCTGGTGCTGGCGTAGTCGGGCGCCCTCATATTGCGTCAGCACTGGTGGAGAGAGGCTATAGCGTAAGCATACGCGATGCATTCGCCCGTTATCTGAATGCTGGGCAGCCAGGTTACGTGCCTCGTTATCGACTTGGCGTAAGGCATGGCATCAACCTCATTCGGGAAGCAGGTGGCATTCCTGTTTGGGCGCATCCGGGAGAGAAGTTTTCTTCTGCACGGCTGGAGGAGCTGAAATCACTGGGTTTGATGGGGGTTGAGGTTTGGCATCCCGACCATAGCCCAGAACAGATGTTATGGATAGCAGATCAGGCGGCTCGCGCGGGGTTGCTAGTTACAGGCGGTTCTGACTTTCACTGTCAGCAACCAGATTACCCGGCATTAGGTAGTTACTTGACACCCAAGTGGGCCTTAGCTGCACTCTTGTCTATCAGTGCGAGCTAGACTTATTTGCTTTTGTTTGAGGTTGGTGTAGTATAGGGTTGTTGCGGTTTGTTGTAGAGGAGCCGATACAAGATTACGACCGTCACGAAATTAGACATAAGGCAGAGTGATATACTTGAGACCCGAAATTGTTACAAAGATGGAAGTCAATCTAGATAGCCTGTTGTATAACTATCAGGAAATTAAACGTCACGTAGGGAAAGCAGAAGTAGTACCCGTATTAAAGAATGGGGCTTACGGGCATGGCGCTGTTCCTCTGGCTAAATCTTTGCAGGAAGCAGGCTGCAACCATATGGCCGTGGCCATGGTGGACGAGGGAATTCAATTAAGGCGGGCTGGCATCACAGCTGAACTTTTGGTGTTGGGGGTAGTTCTTCCTCAGCAGTTGGCGACTATGGTAGAATACGAACTTACTCCTTCACTAGGGGATGTTGCAAGTATGCGCGCATGGGCACAACTGGCGCGCCAAGCTGGGCGACAATTGCCGTGTCATCTTGCAATGGACGTTGGGCTTGGTCGCTTAGGGTTTTTACCAGAGCAGGCTGAAGAAGCACTGCAGGCCTTGCGCGAACTACCTGAGCTGAAGTTGCGAGGTATCCGATCTCACTTAAGTCATCCGGCTGGTGGCAAGGAACTTAATGACCGGGAGTTTGCACGCTTCCAGCAGTTTAGTGAACCATTTTTGCCAGAATACCCTGAGATAGTACGTCATTTGGCAGCTTCCAAAGCTGTACTTCTGCATCCTCATATGTACCTTGATCTAGTGCGTGTGGGTGGAATCTTATATGGCTTCGATTATGAATATTATCCAGAAACCCTTAAACTAAAGCCGCTTCTGACCTACACTACTAAAGTCGGACATGTCAAAACACTGCAGCCCGGATGGGGAGTTGGTTACGGTCTGAATTATGTAGTGCAAAAACCGATCCGCGTAGCTTTGTTGCCAATAGGGTGGAGCGATGGCCTCTGCAATCAGCATATTGGAAAAGCGCAGATGCTTGTGCGTGGGCAGTTTGCAACGGTGATAGGTGCTTGCACTGACTTCGCTATGCTAGATGTGACTCACATACCCGAGGTTAGTGTCGATGACGAAGTGGTGATAATAGGTTCTCAGGGCGAAAATTCTCAAACTGTGGGGGAATTTGCCAGCGCTGGCCAACTTACAGCGTCGCAGCTGCTGGGGCGAACATCACTACGCGTGGCGAGAGTCTATACCAAGGGAGGCATAGTTCAAGACGAACTATCCATTCTTTCCTAGCTATCATGTATGCGATTAAAAACCCTCTAGCTGGACTAAATAGAATCCAGCTGGAGGGTTTTTACGTAACGTCACGCAAATCAAGATGGTAACGAAAACTTCATAATAGAAATGCAAGGAACTAGTCGTAACTTGACGAATAGTGCTATAGTAGAATTGGAATGATGGACTATGCCATTAGGCCTAGAAGGAGGTGGTTGCTTATGGCTTTTGAACTTTCGCGTAAATCAGGCATTCCTTTATACATTCAGCTAAAGGAGCAGATTCGCCAGCAGATTGAAGCGAGTGCGTGGGGGCCGGGCTTCCAACTTCCTACTGAAAGGCAGTTAGCCAACCTACTAGGGGTTAGTCGTAACACAGTCAGTATGGCTTATCAAGAATTGGAAACCGAAGGGGAGTTAATTTCCTTTCAAGGCAAAGGCACTTTTGTAGCCGAGGCTGCTGCTGAGCGGTTGAGTGAAAGTCGTAAGCAACGCTTACAACGTGGTATTGATGAAATGCTGGATGCGGCAACAAGTCTGGGGTTCAGTTTTTCTGAGGTATTAGATTTAGTTGCTGAACAGGTCCGGGAAAAGCAATGTCTCTTAAACAGGATCAAGATTGCTTTTATCGAGTGCAATAGAGAGCAGGTAGACTATTTTGCCCGTCAGTTAGAACTGGATGCGGGAGTAGCTATTACGCCTTTAGTATTAGGCGAAATCCGTGGTGACCTGGATTATGTACGCAGGATTGCGTCGGAAGTTGATCTTGTTGTCACTACGTTTTTTCATCAGGATGAAGTAAGATCAATGATCCCTATGGAGCGACGTGTGCTAGCTATAGCGCTTGATCCACAGCTAGAAACGATCGTGAAGATTGCTCGTATACCCCGGGGGCAGCGTTTAGGCTTAGTCTGTCTATCCACGAATTTCGCTGAGAAGGTAGTCAACTCAATTCGTTCAGCGGGCATTGATTATCTGCCGATTGAGAGCACCATTGCAATGGAAGAGTCGTCTGTATTGAGAGTAATAGAGCGCAGCGATGTGCTGCTAGTTTCGCCTGGACGCAGGCGAGAAGTTGAGAAGCTTTGCCCTGAGGGCAAGGAGATTATTGAGTTCGTTTACCGACCGGATCAGGCATCGGTGAACCTGCTTAAGACCGCCCTATTAGAATACGAAAGTCAGCATACGAAAGAGGAAGGGGTTTAGACAAATGGGAAGAAAGTTTGCAGTAGCAATCAACCCGAAATGGTGCAAGAAATGTGGTATTTGCGCAGCCTTTTGCCCTCGCCAGGTTTTTACTCATAAGGCTGGCCATGTACCGGAAATCACTGCTGAGGAAAAATGCATTGGTTGTAACCAATGCGAGCAACGTTGTCCTGATTTCGCCGTTACTGTAAGGGGGAAAAATGATGAGTCCGACAGTTAAGCTATTGCAAGGCAATGAGGCCTGTGTTGAGGGAGCTTTGGCAGCTGGTGTAAAGTTCTTCGCTGGCTATCCTATTACTCCTTCTACGGAAATTGCTGAGCTACTCGCTGAGCGCCTACCATTAGTGGGTGGCCGTTTCATGCAAATGGAGGATGAAATTGCTAGTATGGCGGCTGTGATTGGTGCTTCCTTGACTGGAACCAAAGCGATGACAGCCACTAGTGGTCCTGGTTTCTCTTTAAAACAGGAGAACCTAGGCTTCGCGATATTCACAGAAATTCCTTGCGTAGTAGTCAATGTTATGCGCGGTGGTCCAAGTACTGGTTTGCCAACCTCACCGGCACAGGGCGATGTGATGCAAGCTCGTTGGGGCACTCATGGTGACCATCCTGTGATCGCTGTTTACCCTGCTTCAGTGCCGGAGGCATATGAGTTGACCATCAAGGCTTTCAATTTATCTGAGAAGTATCGTACACCTGTCATTATGTTGATGGATGAAGTTGTCGGTCACATGCGGGAGAAAGTCGAACTCCCAGACGTACCTCAAATTCCTATTGAAGAGCGTCCCCGCCCGACTGTTTCTAAGGAGAATTATCTCCCTTACGACAACAATCAAGGGGATGTCCCGCCGCTAGCCAATTTTGGCGATGGCTATCACTTCCATGTAACGGGGCTCACGCATGACCAAACGGGCTTCCCGACTAGCGCTCCAGCCAAGGCTAAAGTCTTGTATGAGAGACTGCATAGAAAAATTGAGAACAATCTCGACGATATTCTCATGTGGGAAACAAAAGACATGGAAGACGCTGAAATCGGTGTTCTTGCGTATGGCTCCACGGCGCGTTCAGCAGCTCGAGCGGTTAGTTTAGCTCGCGAGCAAGGTATTAAAGCTGGTTTAATGCGTCCTATCACTATTTGGCCCTTCCCAGAAAAGCTGATTACTCAATACGCCTCTCAACTGAAGTCTTTAGTAGTAGCAGAGATGAACCTCGGTCAGTATGTTAACGAGGTTGAGCGTGCTGCTCAAGGACAAGTGCCAATTAAGCGCGTGCTGCAGGCTAATGGCGAGTTAATCAGGCCGGATACTATCCTGCAGGCCATAATGGAGGTAAAGTAGATGATGCTGGCAGAAAAATATTTGCGCGACGCTATGATGCCGCATATGTGGTGCCCTGGTTGCGGCCACGGTATCATTTTGCAGGCAGTTATCAGAGCTATTGACAAAGCTGGCTTAGAGCATGACAAGACAGTTATCGTCTCTGGTATAGGTTGTTCTTCTCGTGCCTCTGGCTACATGAATTTTGATACACTGCATACTACACACGGGCGAGCACTGCCGTTTGCTAGTGGCATCAAGATGGCTAATCCTGACCTAAACGTAATTGTGTTGACTGGTGATGGTGATGCGCTAGCTATTGGTGGTAACCATTTCATTCATGCATGCCGTCGTAACATTGATATCACCACTGTCATCTTCAATAACTCTATTTACGGTATGACATCTGGTCAGTATTCACCCATGACCCCTGTAGGCCAATTTGCAACCACATCGCCTTACGGTAACATCGACCGTAACTTTGATGTTTGTGAGTTGGCGAAATCGGCAGGAGCCACCTATGTGGCTCGTAGCACAGCCTATCATGCTCCTAGCATGCCTGACTTGATTGTCAAGGCTATCAATAATAAAGGGTTCTCCGTAGTGGAGGCTGTTGGGCAGTGCCCAACTTATTACGGCCGCAGGAACAAGCTTGGATCACCAGTCGACATGTTGAACTGGCAGAAAGAGCATGCTGTTAATGTGGCAGCAGCGGCACATCTAACGCCTGAGCAGTTAGCTGACAAACTTATCATTGGCGAATTGCATAATAGCTCTGCGCCAGAGTTCACCGAGAAGTATGATCAGCTAGTAGCTCGCTTGCAGGGGAGGGAGTAACAGTGGTAGAAAGACATGAGGTGCGACTAAGTGGAAGTGGTGGCCAAGGTATGTTATTAGCTGGTATAATCTTGGCAGAGGCTGCTATTTTAGCGGATAAGAATGCAGTTCAGTCGCAAAGCTATGGACCGGAAGCCCGTGGTGGCGCTAGCCGGTCTGAGGTGGTAATCAGCAATACTGACATCGACTATCCTAAGGTTACACAGCCAGAGATTTTTATGGCACTAACTCAAGAAGCGTACAACAAGTATCATCATGACCTAGGGCCGAATGCTTTGCTGGTTGTGGACGAGTCCCTTAGCTTAACAGATGACCTACCAGAGAAGAGTCGGGTAGTTCGCGTTCCCATTATTGAAAGTGCGACAGAAACACTTAAGCGTCCCATAGTAGCGAATATTGTTGCTTTAGGGGTTCTGGTTGGCGCTAGTTCTATAGTTGAGCATGAATTCATCGAAAAAGCTGTGCTTAATCGTGTACCTCGTGGTACTGAGGAACTGAACCGACGTGCATTAGACCTCGGATTTCAACTGGCAGCAGGAGCTGTTGGCGGGAATAAATAGCAAATACTAAAGGGGGAACTAGTAGTGGCAAGTAAGAGTTTGGAAACTCTGCGACAAGTTCAGAAGCAGATCAAGGATGCATGTGATCTTCTCGGCCTAGACAACAATTACTATGAGATTCTCAAGCAGCCGCTCCGCGCACTGGAAGTGACTCTTCCGGTTAAGATGGATGATGGTACAGTTAGAGCTTTCTCAGCTTATCGTGCCCATCATAACGACGTCATGGGTCCTTGCAAGGGTGGTCTTCGCTATCATCCGGCAGTTGACTTCGACGAAGTCAAGACCCTGTCTATGTGGATGACCTTTAAGTGCAGTGCGCTTGGTTTGCCTTACGGTGGCGCTAAGGGGGGTATTACGGTTAATCCCCGCGAGCTATCTGCCGGCGAACTAGAGCGACTAACCCGCGCTTTCACTCGTGCAATGTCTGATTTCATCGGTGATGACCGTGATATCCCAGCCGGCGACGTTGGCACTAATGCTCAGGTCATGGCTTGGATTTTCGATGAGATGAGCAAGCAGAAGGGCCATAACACACCTGGCGTTGTTACTGGCAAACCTGTTTCCATTGGTGGTTCCTTAGGCCGTACCGAAGCTACCGGTCGTGGCGTTATCTTGGCCCTACGCGAAGCTGCAAAGCGCTTAGGCATTGAGACCAAGGGTGCTACGGTTGCTATCCAAGGCTTTGGTAACGTAGGTAGCCACGCCGGTCTTTGCGCTGAAGAGCTATTAGGCTGTAAGGTTGTTGGTGTACAGGATCATACTGGCGGCGTTTACAATGAAAACGGTTTAGATACCAAGGCACTAGCCGATTACGTTGCCAAGCATGGTGGCGTTAAGGGCTTCCCGGAGAGCACTAAGGATCTCACTCGCGAAGAGCTCTTTGCTCTCGACGTTGATTTCCTCATTCCGGCTGCTTTGGAAAATCAGATCACTGAAGAGAATCAGCATCTGATCAAGGCCAAGATTCTGGTCGAGGCTGCTAATGGACCGACCGTTGCCGCCGCGTCTAAGAAGCTCTGGGAGCGTGGTGTATTCCTCGTTCCAGACATCCTCGCTAATGCCGGTGGCGTTACTGTTTCCTACTTCGAGTGGGTACAGAACCTGCAGAACTTCTACTGGAGCCTAGAGGAAGTTAACACTCGCCTCGAGCGCTTGATGGTTCAAGCTTTTGATGCCATCTATGAGCAACATAAAGAGCTGAAGATTGACATGCGTACTTCGGCTTATGTTATGGCTATCCGCCGCATTGCCGAAGCAATGAAGTTGCGAGGTTGGGCATAAGCCTATCTAGCGGCTAAACTGGCCCTCCCCGGCCTAAGCCGGGGGGGGCTAAAAACTAGGGCTATAAGTATACAAAAAACAATGCCTCCGCAATGAGTAGCGATTTTTCGCCCGTTGCATGGTTAAGCTTTAGCTGATAAGGCATACGAGACTCTTATTTCAAACTGAGGAAGGTGAGCGTAGTGTCCCCAGACGAACATTTGCAGCAGATCAAAGAAGCGCGTGAAGCATGGGAGCAAGGTCCTGTTCAGAAAGTGCTCAAACGATTTCCAGAGCGCAAACCGGTTTTTTCCAGCACATCTGGAACTGAAGTCAAGCGAGTCTACACTCCAGAAGACACAGCCGAACTAGATTACAATCGTGATTTAGCTTATCCAGGGGAGTATCCGTATACCCGCGGCGTACAGCCTACGATGTATCGAGGTAGGTTCTGGACTATGCGGCAATATGCCGGATTCGCTACAGCGGAAGAATCTAACCAACGCTACAAGTATCTTTTGGAGCAAGGCCAAACTGGTCTTAGTGTAGCTTTTGACTTACCGACTCAAATAGGCTATGACTCTGACCATAGTTTATCCGCTGGTGAAGTCGGCAAAGTAGGTGTGGCTATCGATTCTTTAGCTGATATGGAGATTCTTTTCGACGGTATTCCTTTAGACAAAGTCAGCACATCCATGACGATTAACGCCCCTGCCTCAGTTCTTTTAGCCATGTACATGGGAGTGGCAGAGAAACAAGGCGTGCCTTTCAGCAAACTCAGCGGCACGATTCAGAATGATATCTTGAAGGAATATGTGGCTCGGGGTACTTATATTTTCCCGCCTGCGCCGTCAATGCGTTTGATCACCAACATTTTCGAGTTTTGCTCACAGAATGTACCTGATTGGAACACAATTAGTATCAGTGGGTACCATATTCGCGAGGCCGGTTCTACAGCTGCTCAAGAGATTGCCTTTACTTTAAGCAATGGAATTGCGTATGTACAGGCTGCTATTGATGCAGGTTTGGATGTAGATGACTTTGCACCGCGTCTTTCTTTCTTCTTCAACTCACATATGGATTTCTTCGAGGAAATTGCTAAATATAGAGCGGCACGGCGTCTCTGGGCACGAATTATGCGAGAGCGTTTTGGGGCCAAGAAACCTAAGTCTCTTATGTTGCGTTTCCATACCCAAACGGCTGGCTCAACTTTGACAGCTCAGCAACCAGACAATAATATTGTTCGCGTTGGCCTGCAGGCCCTGGCAGCCGTCTTAGGCGGAACTCAATCGTTACACACTAACTCTAGAGACGAAGCCCTTGCTTTGCCGACAGAAGATTCCGTGCGTATTGCTTTACGCACCCAGCAGATCATCGCTTACGAAAGCGGCGTTGCAGATACAATAGATCCGTTAGCAGGCAGCTACTATGTAGAGTCACTAACCAGCTCCCTTGAGCAGCAAGCTGAAAAATACATTGCTCAGATTGATGCTATGGGTGGCGCTGTTAGGGCGATTGAAGGCGGCTATATGCAACGAGAGATTCAAGATGCTGCCTATGAGTATCAACGGGGCGTTGAGAGTAACGAGCGCATTGTTGTAGGCGTCAACCAGTTCCAAATGGATGAACCGGCTCCTAAGGGGCTGTTAACTGTTGATCCGGCTGTTGGTGAGATGCAGAAACAGAAACTAGTTGCTCTGCGTGAGCGACGTGACAATCTGGCTGTCGCTAACGTGCTTGATGAGTTAGAGCAGGCTGCGAAGGGCGATGCTAACTTGATGCCGCTTATCTTGCAGGCAGCGAAATCTTATGCCACTTTGGGCGAAATCTGTGACCGTTTGCGCAATGTGTTCGGCGAATACGTCGCCCACGATTTACTGTAGAAGGAGGAGTGGCATTTATGGAAAAGAAAATCCGTGTGCTAGTTGCAAAACCAGGTCTAGATGGGCATGACCGTGGTGCTAAGGTTATTGCTCGTGCTCTACGTGACGCAGGGATGGAAGTCATCTATACCGGCCTGAGACAGACTCCGGAACAGATTGTGACGGCTGCTCTACAGGAGGATGTGGATGCCATCGGTCTTAGCTGCCTTTCCGGTGCACACAATCACCTTTTCCCTCGCGTAGTAGAACTATTACATGAGCAAAAGGCAGACGATATCATGGTCTTTGGTGGCGGTGTTATTCCTGATGCCGACATCCCGGGCCTAAAAGCGGCTGGCATTAAGGAAATCTTCACCCCTGGCACATCCACGCAGGATGTGGTTGCATTCCTCAACGCTCATGTCGGTCAGTAGGTCTAATTGGCAGGCAGCATTCTTGGCAGGAGATGTAAGGGCCCTAGCCCGTGCCATTTCAGCTGCTGAAAATGATCCTGCGGCGACGCATACTTTTTTGCGCGAGCATGGCCATCTTTTAGGTCGTGCACATGTTATCGGGATTACGGGTCCACCGGGTGCCGGTAAGAGTACCTTAACCGGACGTCTTGCTACTGAGCTTGCAGCCCGTGGGTATTCGCTTGGATTGTTGCTGGTGGATCCATCGAGCCCTTTTACGGGTGGTGCTATTCTGGGAGACCGTTTGCGTTTGCCCGAGGTTGCTCATGATCCGCAGGTATTTGTGCGTAGCATGAGTTCTCGTGGCAGCATGGGTGGGCTATCTCGCGCAACGAATGATGCTATCAAACTATTGGATGCTTTTGGCAAGGACATAATCTTGGTCGAAACGGTTGGAACTGGGCAGGCAGAAACTGATGTTATTTCTGTTGTCGATTCAGTGGTGGTGGTGGCCGTTCCTGGATTAGGTGATGATATG
>DIPA01000114.1:96225-99768 GCA_002427055.1 Firmicutes bacterium UBA5500
ATTAGGTGATGATATCCAGGCTATGAAGGCGGGCATTTTGGAGATTGCAGACTTGTTTGTTGTTAACAAAGCCGATCGTGATGGTGCTGACAAGACGGAGCGTGATCTACTGACCATGCTTAAGATGCAGTCCCGCCCTTCAGAGTGGTCAATTCCTGTCGTTAAGACGGTTGCTGTGAAAAATGAAGGTATTGGTGAGTTTGCGGATCAACTTCTGGCGCATCATGAGTATTTACAGAAAAGCGGCTTGTTGTTGCAGCAAAGAGCTACGCGCACGCAGACTGAGCTTAGTGAACTACTGCGCGCACGCTTGATGCAGGAGTTAAAATTGCATGTGGGGGCCTCGCGCTATGAGGATCTTGCTAAGCAAGTCGCTGTTGGCGAGCTGTCTATATATGATGCAGCGAATGATCTCTGGCAAGAGTTTTTGACGCAAACTAACCTTTTCCAGCGAAAATAGAGGAGGTATTGCATGATAAAGCAGATTGCTCATTTAGGCATTGCCGTGAAAGATTTAGAAGCAGCTAAGAGTTTTTATCAGGATGTTTTGGGCCTAAAGTGTGTCGGAGAAGAGGTAGTTCCTTCCCAGAAAGTAAAAACAGCTTTCATTCCAGTAGGTGAAGTATCGATTGAGTTACTGGAATCTATCGAACCCGATGGCCCGATTGCTAAGGCAATTGAGAAGAGAGGCGAAGGCATCCACCATATCGCCTATCAGGTAGAGGACATCGAAGCAGCCCTGGCCGCTATGAAGGCTAAAGGTGTGCGTCTAATTGATGAACAACCACGCCAAGGTGCGCACGGAGCAAAGATTGCCTTCATTCACCCTAAGGCTAGCTTGGGCGTGCTAGTAGAACTATGTGAATACCCGCATTAACCTTGGGAATAGCAATGCAAAGGCAAAGGAGGTAGGCTTCATGTCCATGGACAAGAAGATTGAGCAGCTAGCCCAGGAGCGTCAGCAAGTCCTCGCGGGTGGTGGCGCCAAGCGAGTAGCTGCCCATAAAGAAAAAGGAAAATTGACAGCTCGTGAACGTATTGAGTTGCTACTCGACGAAGCTAGCTTTGTCGAGGTAGATCCATTCGTCAAGCATAGAGCAGTTGATTTCGGTATGGATCAACGACAGGCCCCCGGTGAAGGTGTAGTCGTTGGTTATGGAACCGTTGATGGACGGTTAATCTATGTGAGTTCTCAGGATTTTACCGTTTTGGGTGGATCTTTGGGAGAAATGCACGCCAAGAAAATCTGCAAGGTAATGGATATGGCTGTACAGAATGGTGCACCCTTTGTAGCTATCAACGAGTCCTCTGGTGCACGTATTCAGGAGGGCGTTGACGCCCTAGGCGGTTACGGTGATATCTTCTATCGTAATACGCAAGCGTCGGGTTACATCCCACAGCTGTCCGTAATCATGGGACCCTGTGCCGGTGGCGCGGTGTATAGCCCTGCGCTGACCGACTTCATTTTCATGACCGAAGGCACTAGCCAAATGTTTATTACCGGCCCACAAGTGATTAAGGCGGTAACTGGTGAAGACGTTACTTTAGAGCAACTCGGTGGAGCAGCAGTGCATAATCAAACGAGTGGTGTAGCCCATTTTTATGCAGCAAGTGAAGCAGAGACACTAGCCCAAGTACGTCGTTTGCTTAGTTTCTTACCGAATAACAATCTCGATGAAGCTGAGTTTGTTTATACGGAAGACGATGTTGCTCGCCAAAATGAAGAATTGCTTGCCATTGTTCCAGAGGATCCAAATCGCCCCTATGATGTGCACGAGGTTGTTGCAAGTATCGTTGATAATGGGGATTTCATGGAAGTGCAAGCAGCTTATGCACAGAATATTGTCATTGGTTTTGCTCGCATCAATGGGCGTGTCGTTGGTATAGTTGCCAACCAGCCGAAAGTTCTAGCCGGATCTCTAGACATCAACGCCTCTGATAAGGCATCTCGATTCATTCGTTTTTGCGATGCCTTCAATATTCCACTGGTTACTCTCATTGATATCCCAGGTTATATGCCTGGTCTTAATCAGGAATATGGTGGAATCATTCGTCATGGGGCAAAGATGCTTTACGCCTATTCAGAAGCCACAGTGCCCAAGATCAGCCTTATCATGCGCAAAGCCTATGGCGGAGCTTTCTTAGCTATGTGCAGTAGGGCTTTGGGGGCTGACGCAGTCTACGCTTGGCCGACTGCCGAGATCGCCGTTATGGGGCCTGAAGGTGCTGCTAATATTATCTTCCGTAATGACATCAAGAACGCAGACGATCCGGTTGCTGTACGTCAGGAGAAAATTGAAGAGTATCGCACTAAGTTTGCTAATCCTTATGTAGCGGCAGCTCGTGGTATGGTAGACGACGTTATTGATCCACGTGACACCAGGCGTATGATTAGCAATGCTTTGGAGGCCAATGCTACCAAACGGGTAAACCGTTTGCCTAAGAAACATGGTAATTTTCCAGTTTAGGGAAGGGGGCTTATAGATGACTTCATCGTTACTCGATAGCCTGCAGCTCACCATTGTAGCAATGGGCATTGTATTTGTAGCACTTTATGCCCTATCGCTACTAATGAGTGCACTCCCTAACGTTGTGGGGCGAGAAAAGAAAGCGGCTACGCCCAAGCCACAGGCTCAAGTAGTAACCACGCCGCAGCCAGAATCAGTTCAGCTAGCTAGCGACGACAGTAATGCGGATTCCGTGGAGACCATAGCGGTCATTGCCAGTGCTATAGCAGCTTATCTAGGTCAGGCTCCGGAAGGTTTAAACATTATTGCTATCCGACGTATTGGTTCAGGGCTTAGCCCTTGGGCTCTTAGCGTGCGTCGTGAAAGCGTCCAAAACTAATCGAGGCGAAAGGGGAACAGGCGATAATGAGCAAGAAGTTCCGTATTACTGTTAATGGCGAAGCCTATGAAGTAGAAGTGGAAGATTTGGGGGGCGACGCTCCCGTACGTCGCGCACCGGTGGCAGCTCCGGTAAGTGTTCCGCAGCCAGCGGTGGCAGCACCTGCAGCACAACCCAGCGCTCCGGCGGCTAAGCCGGCTCCCAAACCTGCTAAACCGGCAGTTGCTGGTGCTGGCGATGTTACGGCACCGATGCCCGGTACTATCTTAGACATAAAAGTCAACGTTGGTGACTCGGTGCAATCCGGCACAACTGTGCTCATCTTAGAAGCTATGAAAATGGAGAATGAAATCGCGGCTCCTGCTGCTGGAACCGTTAAGGCAATCCACGTGAGCAAGGGGGCAGCCGTTAACCCGGGTGACGTCCTCATCACGATTGGTTAGCCCCGAGGGGAGGGCATGATGTGATCTGGCAAACTTTAGTTGACCTTTGGTTCGCAACTGGCTTTGCCAACATGACCATACAGAACTTGATCATGATTGGCGTAGCATTATTCTTGATTTACTTGGCTGTTGCACGTGGCTACGAGCCTCTATTATTGCTGCCAATTTCGTTTGGTATGTTGATTGCTAACCTGCCGTTGGGCGGGCTCATGCAAGGACCTACGACCAAACTAGATGGTTTGCTGCAGATCTT
>DIPA01000114.1:99868-100364 GCA_002427055.1 Firmicutes bacterium UBA5500
TAGATGGTTTGCTGCAGATCTTGCAGCAAAAGGAGCTACTTACTGCTGCAATGGTTTCTGAAATTCAGGCTGCCGGTGCTGAAGGCCTCGGAAAGCTCATTCAGATTCTGGCCAGCACCGGGGTAGTAGAGCCGGCTGCTCTTGAATGGGTCATAGGCAAAGGACCGCTGGCCCTAGAGGCACTAGTGAGTGCCCTAGAGGGCTTACAAGTACTTTCGGCAGCTGATGTGGCTCAGTTTGCAGCCTTTACAACATCGCCAGGTGGATTACTCTATTACCTCTATCAAGGTGTTAAGCTTGGTATCTATCCACCATTGATCTTCTTAGGTGTAGGTGCGATGACCGACTTTGGGCCTTTGATTGCTAACCCGAAGACATTCTTGCTTGGGGCAGCAGCTCAATTTGGCATTTTCTTCACCTATATCACGGCTGCCACTGTGTTTGGCTTTACACCGCAAGAAGCCGGTGCTATCGGCATTATTGGTGGTGCTGACGG
>DIPA01000114.1:100424-107091 GCA_002427055.1 Firmicutes bacterium UBA5500
GGCATTATTGGTGGTGCTGACGGGCCGACAGCCATTTTCACAACCATTCGCTTGGCACCACATTTGCTGGCGTCAATCGCCATTGCTGCTTATTCGTACATGGCCTTGGTGCCAATTATTCAGCCACCAATTATGCGCGCCTTGACAACCAAGAAAGAGCGAGAGACTGTGATGGACCAGCTGCGCGTTGTTTCTAAGAAAGAGAAGATTATCTTTCCTATCTTGGTTACTATCGCTGTAGGTCTTTTACTACCAGATTCAATTCCGCTAGTTGGTATGCTGATGTTAGGTAACTTGATTCGTGAGTGCGGCGTAGTTGAGCGCCTATCGAAGACGGCGCAAAATGAGCTCACTAACATCATTGTTATTTTCCTTGGCCTGACAGTTGGCGCGACTGCAAGTGGGGAGACTTTCTTGCGTCCACAGACGCTCTACATCGTTTGCCTTGGTCTGGTTGCCTTCGGTATCGGTACCGCTTCTGGCGTATTGCTAGGCAAACTTATGTATAAGCTTAGTGGTGGCAAGGTCAACCCTCTCATCGGTTCTGCAGGTGTTTCAGCTGTGCCGATGGCAGCCCGCGTTTCACAAATAGAGGGGCAAAAAGCTAATCCTAGAAACTACCTGTTGATGCATGCTATGGGACCTAACGTAGCAGGCGTTATTGGCTCGGCCATTGCGGCAGGGGTACTTATCTCAGTGCTAGGTTAGGTATAGGTCGATTGTCCTTAAGACTCTAGATGACAAACTGACAAGCGGCCCTAGCTACGCGCAAGGGTAAGCGGGGGCCGCATTGCGAAAAGGGAGGCTAGCAAGTGAAGCCAATTCTTGTTGGTATATCCAACCGACACTTACATCTTTCCCAGGCTGATCTCGAGACTTTGTTTGGGCCTGGCCATGAGCTTACCAGGAAAAAGGATCTGGGGCAACCAGGGCAGTATGCTGCTGAGGAAACGGTTAATCTGATAGGCCCGAAGGGTAGTATCGCCAACGTGCGAGTACTTGGACCGGTGCGTTCCAAGACTCAGGTAGAGGTAGCAATGACTGATGCCTATCGTTTAGGAGTAAAGCCCCCAGTACGCGATTCGGGTAACCTCGAAGGTGCTGCGCCTATCACTATTGAAGGGCCTTGTGGCAAAGTGGAGCTTGACGCTGCCGTAATTCTTGCCTGGCGGCACGTCCATTTTCACACCTCAGAAGCGGCGGCTTACGGCGTAAAGGACAAAGATATGGTGCAGGTACGCGTCGGTGGCGACCGAGGCGTCATCTTTGAGAACGTACTCGTGCGTGTGCGCGATGATTTCGCTCTCGAAATGCATGTTGATACCGACGAAGCAAACGCAGCTTTACTACGTAATGGAGCAGAGGTAGAGATTATTAAGGCTTAGTTGTCTGGTAAGAATAAAGGGCCGATTCAGTAGACAAACAGACTGAGTCGGCCTTTCTGCTGTACAGAAGCATTTGCAGAAGAATCATCATAACGGAGCATAATGCAGTAGTCTTACTTATCTCTCTGTTGCGGGCTAACGAATAGTTGGTACAAGCCCATGGCTATCAGATAGATGGCAAAAATCCTACGCAGCATGGTAGGTTGCAGCATGAGGGCTAGCTTAGCGCCGAGGAAAGAGCCAATTGCTCCACCAATGGCTAGCTTGGCTGCTAACTTCCATTGCACGTTACCGTAGCGAAGATGCGTGAGGATGGCTAAAACGGAAGTGGGGAGGAAGATGAATAGCGAGATGCCTTGTGCCACATGTTGGGGAGTTCCTTGAATCAGTACTAAACCTGGTACGAGCAAAGTGCCTCCGCCTACGGCTAATCCGGCCAAAATACCGGAGCAGACGCCTAGAACGATGACAAACATCTATAAAAGCATGCGCAGTCCAGCTACCAGCATAAAGAGGGCGAACCCTTTGCGTAGCAAACTAGGACGGCAGTAGTTCATGAGGATAGCGCCAATGATGGCACCGATAGAAGTCGCTAAGGCAAGGCTAATTAAGGGCCTGACTTGAATATTGCCTTGACTATAGTAAACTAGCATACTGACGATTGAAGTAGGTAGTACAATTAGTAAACTGGTGGCGTGTGCGTGGTGCTGTTTCATCCCAAGTAAATAGACCATCCCAGGTATGAGAATTGTGCCACCACCGATGCCGAGCAAGCCATTGACCACACCGGCTACGAGGCCGAGTAGTACGTAGGTAAGCCAGGATTCCTTCTGCATACTTGACACCTCCATTCTTTAGGTATGCCCCAAAGAACGGGTGAAGATGATAACTAGAGCACAGTAAGTATAATAGCGAATCCTAGCGTAATACCGAGTGAAGTGAGCAAACGGGAAGAGTCATGGGAGGTAGGAATTAACTCATCCGCTACCACAAAGACCATGGCTCCTGCGGCAAAAGCCAAACTGATCGCGATTGCTTGTGGTGAGAGTCGGATAAGGATCAAACTTAGCAGAGTGCCTAAGGGCGTCACCAAAGCTACCAGAGAGCAGAGCAATAAGATCTGTGCTGGTCTCCAACCACCGTAGAGTAGTGGCAACGATAAGCCAATCCCTTCAGGTATGTTGTGTAAACCGATGGCTAGGGCCAAAATCATGCCGAGTTCCTCTGTAGCAGCGAAACCAGCGCCGATGGCTAAACCTTCGGGTAGGTCATGTAGGGCAATCCCCAGAGCTACCAAGATGCCCATGCGTACAAAAGAGTCGCTCCGACTATCACGCCTGCGTCTACCGCGTTGCCGTCTAGCCATACGGTTGCCGAGAGCTGCAAGTAGCAGCACTCCCAAGGCAAAACCTATGACTGTCGATAGGCGAGTACCATGCAGAAGCGCAGCCGGTAGTAGGTCTATTGCAACCACGGCTAACATGACACCGGATGCCATTCCCAACCAAAAGGCTAATACTCGGTCGCTAGGGCGCCCGAGAAAGAGGACGATTACACCACCCAAGACGGTCGCTAGACCGGCTAAGAGACTCGATAGTAGAATACTTGACACGCGGCTAGCCTCCCTAAGCAAACTAATAGGCGAGGCAACCATTAGCTTGCCTCGCCTATCCTTATTCTAGCTCGCCGCAGAACATGTCCCTAAATGGTTGTGGATAGGTCTTGGAAGCCCTCTCCTAGTACTTCGTGAGCGTCCATCACAATTACAAAAGCCCGAGGATCAAGTGCTTGTACTAAGTTCTTAACCGTGATTATCTCAGAACGGCTAACCACCACTAACAGTGTCTTCTTTGGCTGGCGACTGAAACCACCCTCGCTATGTAAGTAAGTAACACCGCGTTCTAACTCAGTCATAATTTGATCGGCGATGGCTTCCCCGGCTTCTGAGATAATAATCAAAGCTTTTACGGCGAAAAAGCCTTCTTGAACAAAGTCTATTATGCGAGTAGTAACAAAGATTGAGACGAGTGCATACATGGCCAGGTTGGGGCCAAAAACATAGCCAGCACCACCAACAATTAGACTATCAATCAGTAGCAACGCCTGCCCAATGGGTAGGCCAGTTAGGCGATGAACTAGCCCGGCTGCTAAATCGGTGCCGCCGGTTGATCCGCGCGAACGAAAGACGATACCAATGCCGATACCGGTAACTACACCCCCGTAGATAGCACCCAGAAGGGGATCATCAGTCCAAGGGATTATGTTACTCGTTGCATATACCCAGCCAGAAGTAGCCAATCCTCCAAATACAGAGAACCAGCTAAAACGCCAGCCAATTATCAGACCACTGATGATCAACAGCGGGATGTTAATCAATAACAAAGTAATGCCAGGTTCAAAACCAGTTAGGTGATAGATGATAGTCGCTATACCAGCAGCTCCGCCGGCTGCAATGCGGTTAGGAATCTGCAAGGCGTTAACACCCACGGCCGTTATAAAAGAACCTAGCAAAATCCCCAGATATTGAGTTAAAGTGTGCGCAATGCGCTTGCGTCGCATGCAGATTCACTCCTTACTGATATTGATGTCTAACTTAGTCTACCATAAAAGAGAAAAACCGTGCAGCTGGTGCTACACGGTTTCTGTCATAGGTGCTTAGCGTAACTTGCGTACTGCTGTTTCGATACGCTCCAGAGCTAACTGAATGTTTTCTACTGAGTTAGCATAGGAGAGGCGCAAATGACCTTCGCCATATTCACCAAAATCTGTACCAGACAAAACAGCTACGCCGCCTTCTTGTAGAATGTAGTCGGCAATTTCCTGGCTTGATTTGCCTAAGCCCCTAATATTGGGGAAGGCATAGAATGCTCCCAAAGGCTTGCGACAAGTTATACCAGGAATGGCGTTAAGGCCATCAACGATTACGTCGCGACGTCCCTTAAACTCAGCCTTCATCTTGTCAGCTCCTGCTTGCGATCCAGATAGGGCTTCAACTCCAGCCATTTGAGTGAAAGCAGCAGCGCAGGAGTTGGTATTAATTGCTAGCCGGGCTATACGCTCTACCAGAGGAAGCGGTAGTATTCCGTAGCCCAAGCGCCAGCCGGTCATGGCATAGGTCTTCGAAAAACCGTCTAGGATAATAGTTTGCTCTTTCATGCCAGGTAGGGAGGCGATAGAGACTGGTTCATCGTCGTAGACAAGGCGGTCGTAAATTTCATCAGACATGACCATGATGTTCTTGCCACGCACTAGATCAGCGATCTGCTCTAGATTGGCGCGAGATAGCAAGCCACCGGTTGGGTTTGCCGGCGAGTTAATAATGATTAGTTTGGTGCGATCTGTTATTTTGCTAGCTAGGTCATCAATATCTAGCGTATAATCATTTTTCTCAAGCAATGGCATCGGAATAGCTTTGCCACCGACAAAGTTAACAGCAGACTCATAAATTGGGTACCCTGGGTTAGGATAAATAACCTCGTCGCCGGGGTTGATCAAAGCTAGCATAGTGTAAAGCATAAGTGGCTTTGCCCCAGGCATCAGCACTACTTCGTCGGCCACAGCCGGTACTTTCTTATAGCGACTTACATAGTCAGCCACGGCCTGTCTAGCTTCAGCGATTCCGGTGGCAGGGCTGTAGTGGGTATAGCCATTGTTAAGAGCTTCTATGCCCGCATCGATAATGTTTTGCGGAGTGTCGAAATCGGGTTCACCAATTTCTAGGTGCACGATGTGTTTGCCTTGGGCCTCAAGAGCTTTCGCCTTAGCCAGTACTTCAAAAGCTTTCTCTGTGCCTAAACGCGACATGCGCGTCGCCAGCATTTGCTCAATCACGGTCATAATCCCTCTCTTTTTTCTATTTGCGGCCTAAGACTTTCCGCACTGCTGCCTTGACATCTTTTTGTTTCAGCCCGTATTTGATTGCTAACTCTTCCGGTGAGCCAGATTCGCCGAAGGTATCCATAATACCGATCATTTCGACTGGTACAGGGTTATGTTTTACTAGTACTTCGGCTACTGCGCTACCAAGGCCAGCGTTGATTTGATGCTCTTCTACTGTAACGATAGCGCCAGTTTCAGCAGCGGCGGCTAGGATAGCGTCTGCGTCAATAGGCTTTATGGTATGCATATTCAGTACTCGACAAGAGACCCCTTCTTTAGCTAGCTCATCGGCTGCCAATAATGCTTCATACAGCACGGGGCCACAACCAATGATTGTGACATCGGAACCGGCACGCAACAGATTGGCTTTGCCGAGTTGCCATTCATCAGTCTCTTGTGTAAAAACGGGCGTTGCTTCACGGGTAAAGCGGAGATAAACCGGTCCACTAACCTGACTAGCACCCAGTGTTGCTTTTCTACCTTCAATTGCGTCACAGGGTACTATCATGTGCATGTTGGGAAGCACGCGCATTAGGGCGATCTCTTCAAGTGCCTGGTGCGTTGCACCATCCGGTCCAACTGAAATACCGCCATGCATGCCAGCGATCTTCACATTTAGGTTGGCATAGCAGATGGTAGTGCGAATTTGATCCCAACCTCTACCGGCGATAAAAACTCCATAGGTGGTGGCGAAGGGAATCTTGCCACCCATGGCTAACCCAGCGGCTGTGCCCAGCATGTCTTGTTCAGCAATGCCTATATCAAAAAAACGCTCCGGATACTTTTCCCAGAACCAGTTCGTACGTGTTGACATGGCTAGATCGGCGTCTAATACGACTACATCAGGATTGGACTCGCCAAGTAGCAACAAGGCTTCACCGTAGCCATCTCTAGTGGGTTTCATGATCACTCGTCTCAACCTCCTCTAGCTTAATTGGCCAGCTCAGCCAGAGCTTTGGCTAGCTCATCCGGCTTGGGAGCACGGCCGTGCCATCCGGCCACATTCTCCATGAAAGAGACACCTTTGCCCTTGATAGTTTTGGCTATGATAACAGAAGGCTTGTCTTTCACGCTCGCGGCCTCATCATAGGCGGCAAGTACTTGTTCTAGGTCATGCCCGTCTACGTTGATTACATGCCAGTTGAAAGCTGCCCATTTGTCGCTCAGTGGGTGTAGTCCGATGACGTTTTCCACCTTACCGTCAATCTGCAGATTATTGTAGTCAACTAGAGCACATACATTAGCTAGTTTGTAGTGGGCAGCCGTCATGATAGCTTCCCAAACTTGACCTTCTTGTAGTTCCCCATCACCTAATAGGCAGTAAACACGATAGTTTTGCTTGTTTAGACGCGCTGCTAAGGCCAGACCATTGGCTTGAGAAAGCCCTTGTCCGAGTGATCCGC
>DIPA01000114.1:107169-117401 GCA_002427055.1 Firmicutes bacterium UBA5500
AGGCCAGGGAGGGCCAACATGTGAGGATGCCCCTGGAGGCGACTCCCCATTTTGCGCAGAGTAAGTAGTTCCTCTACAGGAAAATAGCCGGAGCGTGCTAATACGCTGTAAAGAACGGGAGCTACATGTCCCTTAGAAAGAATAAAGCGGTCCCTATCGGCCCAATCGGGGCGTTGGGGATCGTGATGCATTTTGGCGAAATAAAGGCTAACCAATAGTTCCACTGAAGAAAGCGAGCCGCCGGGATGTCCTGAGCCGGCCGCAGCCGTCATCTTGACAATATCCCGCCGTACCTCTTTGCAGAGTGATTGTAGTTCCTGCAGGTCAGGTCGCATTGGCGCATTGTCTCCTTTCAGCATTAGGATATACTAATGGGGCTTTTGCCCTCATAAATTATAACATAATTTATCCCCATCGGGATAATGCGGTGGATCTACTTGATGGAGAAGTTTGATAAAGATGGGATACCTCCTCGAAGTGTGGAGGAAACATGCCTGGGAGCGGAAGGTCACCTACGGTATGGTTGCGCCGGTGAGCTCAAATAGAGTATCGCCGATTTCTACATAAATCACAACATTTGCAGTCTGCGGGTTAAGAGGGGGGAAATGCAGAACATAGCGCCAAATCCGGCTGGTTGGGTGGATTTCACCAACCAAATCGATTTCAACCGCTTCGGTGAGCTGGTAGCGCTGGCCTAAGTCATCAACAATGGTGGCGTTTACCTGGCTTGGCCCAGCTACAGGCGCGTTAGCAAGATGTTCTAGAAGCAAAGCAACCTCAGTATGGCTTTTCTTATCAGCGAAGGGTGAGTTTATGGCGTAGTGCTTATGTTTGGCTATGTATTCAAGGCTAAGTCGCTGATCTCCCTCTTGACAGAAGATACTTGAGGGAGCCGGAAGCGGGGTTGATGCTTGCGCGTATAATGGGGCATTACGGTAGACGATAAATGTTGTTTCTGTATTGGGAGGGACAAGCAGATATATTCCTGCAGTGATGAATATGACAAGCAGGATAAACATGGCAGCTTTTCGCATTGTAATCACCTCTTAGCTGCAGTTTACGCAGTTTATAGCTTGTTAATGAATAGAACGCTCGCATAAACAAACACCCCCTGGTGTACACAGGGAGTGTTTGCATTATTAGAGAGGAAATCTGGTTCTCAGCTAAGGTTAAGGAGAGTACCGGCGATATTGAAATAGGCAATTAACGCTAAAGCATCTACAATTGTAGTGATCAATGGGCCAGCCATAATAGCTGGGTCAATGTTGACCAGCTGGGCCAGTATGGGAAGTAGTCCGCCGACCATTTTTGCCAGCATGATCGTAACGACTAGGGTAAGGCTGACAACCAGTGCGACGCTGGCCGGGTATTTCTCGATGAGCAGAATACGCCCAAAGTTGACTGCTGCTAAGCCAATGCCTACTAAGCTGCTGACAGCTAGCTCTCTACCCATTACCTTCCACCAGTCTTTGATTCTGATTTCGCCTAATGCTAGCCCGCGGATAACAAGAGTGGAAGATTGTGAACCGGCATTGCCTCCGGTATCCATTAACATAGGTATAAACACTGCCAAAAAGACTACTTGAGCAAGGAGTTCTTCATAATGACGCATGATCTGTCCGGTAAAAGTAGCCGAAACCATTAATATTAGCAACCAACCGAAGCGTTGCCCAGCTAGTTTCAGGATCGATGTGGTTAAATAGGGAGTATCGCTAGGTTGCATGGCGGCCATGCGCTGAATATCTTCAGTGGCCTCATCATCTACAACGTCGATGATATCATCCCCGGTGACGATACCTTTCAGTACTCCGTTTTCATCAACGACTGGTAAGGCCATCAAGTCATAGCGCCGGAACAGGGCCGCGACTTGTTCTTGGTCTTCATCGTCAGTTACTTGTACAGGGTTAGAGCGCATAATAGAAGAAATTGGGGCTGTTGGTTGCGCCAGTACTAATTCACGCAGTGAAAGTACGCCAACTAAACGTCCTTTTCTATCAGTTACATAGGTATAGTAAATAGTCTCGGCTTGTGCGGCTTCAGCGCGGATTATCTGCAATGCTTTGTCTACTGTCCAGTCGGGCCGTACAGTGAGGAACTCAGTGGTCATGATGGAACCAGAGGATTCCTCTTCGTAGCTAAGCAGGTCATGTAGAGGGCTATCCGTAGGTAAAGCTGTTAAAATGCGTTCTCCTAAATCATCTTCTAGCCAATTCAGTAGGTCAGCAGCATCGTCGCCAGACATTGCATTGATAATCTCTAATGCTCGTTCAGTAGAAATTAAGCTGAATAGTCGATTAGCTTGTGCCTCGTCAAACTCCTGTACCACAACTCCTAGCATGGCGGAGCTGATGTGGGGCAAGAGTGCCAGAAGCTCTTCATCGGTCAATGAGGCCATTGCATCAGCCAAGTCGACCGGCATTGCATCTGCAAATAAGGTATACAGTTCGCCAGGGTTTTCATTGAGCAGTTGTTTGAGTAGTTCTTTAGGCACTGTTAACACCCCCTAAGCCTGTCTGTAGTCACGATGGGGGTTAATTCTAAGAACTTGTTGTAGGTCATAAAAATGCGCCTCCTTTGAGGGAGGCGCATCAGAGATCGCATAGACACGCTAAATGAGCGTCGTGAAACTGGGTCTTACGACGCGCCGCCCTCGGAAATATTGGGTTGTTCTAGGTTGAGGGTAACCGTCGCTTTCCACGACCAAACTCACCTCTTCGTGTATGGTAATGTTACTTGGAGCACCAACCGAAACTGACCAGTGCTCACTAACATACTATGCATAGGCATTTATCTTGTCAATGCGGTTAACAACTATTTAAAGGTAAATTATCGAGATCTAGTTATGTCTGTAGGCACACTTGGGCAGGCATAATGGCTATCAACTGAGCATTCCTGCAGACCTAAACCATTCTAGACTATTCTTGATAGATTGCCGAATTGAACGAGGGCTATATCCTAGCTCGCGAGTAGCTTTTGCATGACTGATGAGTCCATTGGATCTTAGCACATAGAGAGACTGTTGAGTAAAATGAGCACCACTGGCACCTAAAAGTTGTAGGCGTTCAGCTATGCGAGATGCAAATAGAGCTAAGGGAAATGGTATTTGTGGGCAGAACGCATGTTTACCGGTTAAAGTGTTCACTACTTCAGTAACTTTCTTGATACTGATAAACTCGCCCGATAGGATATAGGTATCGCCTTTAAGCCCCTTTTCACTGAGGTCTATCAGCCCTGAAGCTACATCACGCACATCGACAAAATCATAACCGCCACGCACATAGCCTCTTAACTTGCCGCGGGCGGCATTGAGCAGTAGACGACCTACTATCGAAGGTTCATAATCGTAAGGACCTATAATGCCAGAGGGACAGGCGATTACGGCATCAAGCCCTTGCCGTGTTCCGGCGAGCACGTTCAATGATGCTTGTGCCTTTGTCTTACCATAGTCACCATATACTCGCTCGGGATCAAATTCGAATGTTTCGTCTAGGGCTGTACCATGGGGTGGTTCTACAAGAGCATGTACCGAACTGGTATAGACAAGCCGGCGCACACCGCTAAGCAGGCAAGCCTCAACCACATTGGATGTGCCTTTTACATTTACTTGTCGCAATAACTCTTGTTGACCGGGCATGACGCTGACGATACCCGCCAAGTGAAAAACAGTATCTGCACCCTGAAAGGCCTTACGGAGTCCTTCTAAGTCGCGTACGTCAGCAAGTACTTTTTCTATTTGCAGGTCAGCGAGAGAGCTGGCCCGATCTGTCGGTAAGACAATAGCGCGTACTTGCTCTTGCCGAGCCAGTAACTCGCGGACAAGCACATTACCTAGGTGTCCAGTTGCCCCTGTTACGACTTTCATTTTCACACATCCGTTCTTTTGTCAAACTGTTGCTAGCACGATACTTAGTTGCCTAATTAACTATTAGCTAAGCATGTTCTTTTTCCTGCTTTTACTTGAAATTCTTTGCTAAATCGTTGCTATCGCGTACAATTAGCTGGGGGGTGTTATTGTTGAAGGCAAAAGCACAGAAGTATTATAAAATAACAGCCTATGGCTGTCAGATGAATGAACACGATGCCGAGGTATTGGCTGGTCAACTGCAGGAGCAAAACTACCTGCCTACAGACGATGAAGCGACTGCCGACCTGATAATTTTGATTACTTGTGCAGTGCGGGAGCACGCTGAACAACGAGTATACGGAAAAATTGGCGAATTATATCGTCTTAAACAAGAGAATCCCAACCTGATTTTGGCGGTTGGCGGGTGCATGTCACAGCAAATGGAAGTAGCCAAGAAAATGAAGCAACGTTTTCCATACTTAGACATTATTTTTGGCACACACAATTTGGTCAACTTCCCTGAGTTACTGCGCGCTGCTAGTGATGGCCAGGAGACTGTGCTTGAAATTTTGGATAAGGAAGGCAGCTTAGTAGAGCAGTTGCCAAGAGTACGGCAAGACGGCCTAAAAGCTTGGACAACTATCATGTATGGCTGCAATAACTTTTGTACCTATTGTATCGTCCCCTACGTACGCGGACGAGAGCGGAGTCGACAACCGGCTAGCATTCTAGCCGAAATAGAGGATCTAGTAAGTAGGGGCTATCAAGAAGTAACCCTGCTAGGGCAGAACGTCAATAGTTATGGCAAGGATCTGCATGATGACTATGATTTCGCCGCATTGCTACGAGCTGTGAATGATACAGGCATTAATCGCATTCGCTTTATGACGTCACATCCAAAGGATATTAGCCCTCGTTTGATAACGGCAATGGCTGAATGCGAAAATGTGATGGAACATCTTCACTTACCTGTACAATCGGGTAGTAGTCGTATTCTGCAGTCCATGAATAGGCGCTACACGAGGGAGCGTTATCTGGAGCTAGTGCGCGAGATTCGTACCGCGATACCAGATATTGCGCTGACCACAGATATCATTGTCGGTTTCCCTGGCGAAACCGAGCAAGATTTCGAAGACACTCTGAGTTTGATGGAAGCAGTGCGTTACGATGCCGCCTTTACTTTTGCTTATTCTCCTCGTGGCGGCACCCCCGCTGCTAAGATGCTAGAGCAAGTGGCAGATGCAGTCAGTAAAGAGCGCCTGCAGCGTCTTAACGAGCTACAAGCAAGGATTAGTATGGAGCGCAATCAGGAGCTAATCAGTAGTGAGCAACAAATACTGGTTGAAGGGCCCAGTAAGAACGATCCGAGCCGATTAACTGGCCGCACGCGTGGTAACAAGCTGGTTCACTTTGTCGGTAGTGAACACCTCATAGGGAAGATCGTACGAGTGCGTATTACCCAGGCGCAAACCTGGAACCTGTTGGGTGAACTTATTTAGTGCGCTCTAGAAGCGAGTATGACCACGACCTTTATCAGCAGTCTCGGACGGAATTCCAACACTAACTACACGAATATCTCAGCTTGAATTTTGGAGTCAATGCTGCCCACGCAGGGCAGCATTTTGCGTCAGTCGATAATCTGAACATGCAGGAATACAGGTGTTACGATAGAATATTGCTGTAGATGACTGACGAGTGTATTAGCAGGAGGCTTTATTCATGCAACAGGGAACAATCTTCAACATACAACGCTTTTCTATTCATGATGGGCCAGGCATTCGCACGACCATTTTTCTTAAGGGGTGTCCTCTCGGTTGTGCTTGGTGCCACAATCCAGAGAGCCAGCATGCTCTCCCACAAATTATGGTACGCGCGGAGCGTTGCCAGGGGTGTGGGGCCTGCGTTAGTGCATGTGCGAATGGTAGCGCGGTTATTACACAGGGCAAACGACAACCTGCTACCTGCCGCGCTTGTGGTAACTGTGTTGACGTTTGCGCGCATGATGCACTTGAATTAGTTGGTCGTACCATGACAGTCACTGAGGTCATGCAGGAAATAATGAAAGATGAGCTCTTTTATGATCAGTCAGGCGGTGGAGTCAGCTTCTCGGGCGGGGAGCCTTTGCTGCAGGCCGAGTTCCTTGAGAACTTACTGGCTGCTTGCCGTCGGCAAGGATTGCATACTGTAGTAGATACTTGCGGTTACGCCCCTTGGCCTGTGTTAGCAAAGCTTGCTCCCTTGGTGGATTTGTTTCTCTTTGATGTGAAACTGATGGATGAAGCACGTCACAAGCAATACACCGGGGTATCGAATAGAATAATTCTGCAGAATCTTACTAGTCTAGCTGCCCTACAGAAACAAATTGAAGTGCGTGTGCCCATTATACCCGGCGTAAATGATGATCGAAAGAATATGGAGGCATTAGCCGAGTTTTTGCGCCCGTTGCCCATATTGGGTGTGAAACTGCTGCCCTATCATGCCTATGGTGTCCCGAAGTATGCCTATCTAGGGCAGGCGTATCGTTTAGATGAGCAATTGCCTGCGGGCGAAGTAGCTGTAGAGAAGAGTGCGGCATTTTTGCGCGGTGCGGGTTTGGCAATAATCTAATAGCAAGGAAAGGGGACAAAACGGTGAATCAACGTATAAAGAGTCTGCGGGAAGAGAGCCTATCGGCTGTACCGCATATTTCGATCGAACGGGCGCGGTTGGTGACTGAAGCCTATCAGGAATATAGTGGTAAGGTCTCTGTGCCGGTTCTACGTGCCCTTGCATTCGCTAACATAATGGAGAAGAAGCAAATTCATATCGGCGAAGGCGAATTAATCGTAGGCGAGAGGGGCGGGGTGCCGCAAGCAACACCTACTTATCCGGAACTTTGTTGCCATACGTTGCAGGACTTCGAGTTAATTGACGCCCGCGAGAAGATAGCTTTTCGAGTGACCGATGATGTTAGAGAAGTACAGGCTTCTGAGATCATTCCCTATTGGCAAGGCCGTTCGATGCGCGATTTTATCTTTAATGAGATGACTGAGGCTTGGCAGGACTGCTATGCTGCAGGCATCTTCACCGAGTTTATGGAGCAGCGAGCTCCGGGTCATACTGTGGCTGACAATAAGATCTACCATTTTGGTATGCGCGATTTTCAGGCAAAAATCCGGGATCAGATCTCGCAACTCAACTATGGCAAAGACCCAAAGGCCTATGACAAGCGAGAACAGCTGCGCGCTATGGATATCTGTGCTGCTGCTCTAATTCGTTTTGGTGAGCGGCATGCTGAGAAAGCGGAGGCCATTGCTGCCCAGACAGATGACTGCGAGCGTAAACAGGAGCTACTGCGCGTTGCTGAAGTTTGTCGCCGCGTGCCAGCCGAGGCTCCACGCAATTTCTGGGAAGCGCTGCAGATGTACTGGTTTGTGCATCTTGGTGTGATCACCGAGCTTAATACTTGGGATTCATTTAATCCCGGTCGGCTCGACCAGCATCTCCGATCGTTTTATGAAGCGGGATTAGCTGAGGGGACACTAACGCGGGATAAGGCTAAAGAGCTGTTGCAGTGTTTCTGGATTAAGTTCAATAATCAGCCCGCTCCACCCAAGGTCGGGGTAACTTTGGCGGAAAGTGGTACCTATACCGATTTTGCTAACATTAACGTGGGCGGTTTGCAGCCGGATGGTTCCGACGGTGTTAACGAAGTTAGTTTCTTACTACTTGAAGTCATCGATGAGATGCGTTTGCTGCAGCCGAGCTCTAACATCCAGCTGAGCAAAAAGAATCCTGATCGTTTCTTGCGCCGAGCCTGTGAGATAGTCCGCAAGGGCTGGGGGCAACCTTCTATGTTCAACGCCGACGCAGTCGTACAAGAGCTATTGCGTCAAGGCAAGAGCCTAGTAGACGCTCGCTGTGGCGGTACCAGTGGCTGTGTTGAAACAGGCGCTTTCGGTAAAGAGGCCTATATTTTAACCGGTTACTTAAATCTGGTGAAAATCCTAGAGATTACTTTGCACAATGGCTATGATCCCCATACCAAGAAACAGTTGGGTCCAAAAACTGGGGACCCTGAGCTGTTTGTGACTTTCGCTGACCTGCTAGCTGCTTTTAGAAAGCAAGTTGAGCACTTTGTGGAGATTAAGGTGCAGGGTAGCAATGTCATCGATCGCCTTTATGCTACCCGCATGCCGGCTCCTTTCCTTTCAATTATTGTCGATGATTGCATTGCCAAGGGGCAAGATTATAATGCTGGCGGTGCCCGCTATAACACTAACTACATTCAAGGCGTGGGTATCGGTACGCTTACCGATAGCTTCTCAGCCATTAAGGAGCACATTTTCACAACAGGCAAGTTGACAATGGCCGAGCTGATGCAGGTTCTCGCGGCCAACTTCACAGGGTATGAGCAGCAACAATGGCTGCTCAGTCAGAAGACACCTCGCTATGGCAATGACCTCGACGAGGCAGATGCTATCATGCGGGAGCTTTTCCAAATGTACTACGACATTGTCAATGGGCGTCCGACGGTCAAGGGCGGGGTTTATCGCATCAATATGCTGCCGACCACTTGCCATGTCTACTTCGGATCGGTCACCGGGGCTACGCCAGATGGTCGCTTGGCTGAGCAGCCTTTCTCAGAAGGGATTTCTCCGGTACAAGGTGCCGACCACTTTGGGCCGACAGCGGTAGTTAAGTCAGCCTCGAAAATGGATCATCTGCTGACAGGTGGCACCTTGCTTAACCTCAAGTTCACTCCTTCTCTATTAGCCAACGACGAAGGACTGAAGAGCCTAGTGCAGCTGGTGCGCACCTACTTCAGGCTGGATGGGCATCATGTGCAGTTCAACGTGGTCAACGTCGAGACCTTACGGGCTGCGCAAAGAGAACCTGAGAAGTACCGCGACTTAATTGTACGCGTAGCCGGCTATAGTGACTATTTCTCCAACTTAAGCCGTCCGCTGCAAGATGAGATTATCGCCCGTACCGAACACCAGCAGTTCTAGTATTGAATAGAGAAAATACCAGGAAGAGGTGAAGCTCTATGCAGAAAAAAGCCGACGTAGGCGTTTTTGGCGGTTCTGGTTTCTACAGCTTCTTGCGAGATGTAGAAGAAGTGCAGATTGAGACCCCCTTTGGTAGCCCCAGTGATAGCTTCAAGTTAGCTAAGCTAGGCGATAAGACGGTAGCTTTTTTGCCACGCCATGGAGCGCAGCATACTATACCGCCTCATAAGATCAACTACCGAGCTAACGTCTGGGCTATGCACAGCCTCGGTGTGCGCCATATTATCGCACCGGCGGCCGTTGGTAGTCTGCAAGCTGACATCTGCCCGGGCGAGTTTGTAATCTGTGACCAATTTGTCAATCGTACTTGGGGACGGGCAGATACCTTCTACGAGGGACCGGAAGTGCGCCACATTAGCGCTGCCGACCCTTACTGTCCTAGATTACGTTCTCTGATTACCGACGTGGCACAAGATTTAGGTATCAAGGCTCAGCCTAGCGGCACGATGGTGGTAATCAATGGCCCGCGTTTCTCTACGCGAGCTGAAAGCCGTGAGTATAGCGGCCACGGTTGGCACGTCATTGGTATGACCGGCTATCCAGAGGCTATGCTAGCTCGCGAGCTAGAGATCTGCTATGCCAACATTTCTCTTGTGACCGATTTTGATGCTGGGCTAGAGGGGCGGGCCGACATAGAGGCAGTTACTCACCAGGCTGTGTTAGAGGTTTTCGCTCAGAATATAGATAACGTCAAGCGCCTACTGTTTGCTGTTATTGAACGTTTACCGCTGCCAGCCGAGCGCGACTGCGTTTGCGCCAGTGCCTTGGGTGGAACGGGGGAGTAGTTCTGAGGTCCGTATCGCACAAGGCGTGTGTCATGCGCAAAGCGCGTTGGAGTCTTACACGCCGCCATATGTAGCTATGTGTTGACAGACCAACTGTTAGCAGCATATAATAAACGAAAGATTTAGGCGTTGATGCGGAGGAGTAATGCCCAATTTCGCCCAAGAGAGGGAAGGTCACAGGCTGCAAGCCTTCCTGGTTGAAACGGTATGAACGTCGCCGCGGAGCTTTGCGGTTATACCGCACGGGTTTGCCCGTTAGCGCTTTGTTGAGAGCAGGGAGCATCAGTAGGCTTTCTGCAGTAAGGTGGTACCGTGGAAGCAAGCCTTTCACCCTTATAGGGTGAGAGGCTTTTTACTTGGTGCGTTAAGTGTTGAGTCTTGTTTAGGCTAAAGTTGATTTTCTATCTTAACATGGTCTGCTATCGCAGGGCAGAGGAATGTCAACAAAGGTTAGGGGACACACCTCTGCTGTGTCTAGTGCTAAGTCTTGTGAAGATCAAAGGTTAATATTCTATCTAGACATAGCCCGCGATCGCAGGGCAGAGGAATGTC
>DIPA01000114.1:117528-118148 GCA_002427055.1 Firmicutes bacterium UBA5500
GGCAGAGGAATGTCCCCATCGGGATGGTGCGGTGTCTTTGTCAGATTACAGGAATGTCATTAACGGCGGGAGGTTTTTGTTCATGAGGGAAGAGAGTTTATCGACAGTTTATGATCCACAAGCAGTTGAGGAGAAATGGTATAAGTTTTGGCAAGAGCAAGGTTATTTCCATGCCGAGGTCAATCCAGATAAAGAACCATTCACAATTGTAATTCCACCACCCAATATCACTAGTGCGTTGCATATTGGGCATGCCATGGATAATGCCATGCAAGATATCATTATTCGCCAAAAGCGTATGCAAGGTTATGAGGCCCTCTGGATGCCTGGCACTGATCATGCCAGTATCGCAACCCAGGTCAAAATTGAGGCAGCTTTGGCTGAGGAAGGCGTCACTCGACAAGAGTTAGGCCGCGATAAGTTTTTGGAGCGGGCTTGGGCTTGGAAAGAGAAGTATGGCGGGGAAATCATCAATCAGCTTAAGAAGATCGGTTGCTCCTGCGACTGGGAGCGGACGCGCTTTACTATGGATGAAGGTTGCTCTAAGGCGGTGCGCGAAGCGTTTGTACGGCTTTACGAGCAGGGCCTCATCTATCGTGGTAGTTACATTACTAACTGGC
>DIPA01000114.1:118246-120988 GCA_002427055.1 Firmicutes bacterium UBA5500
CGTGGTAGTTGCATTACTAACTGGTGCCCTAGCTGCCAGACGGTAATTTCGGATGATGAGGTGGAACACGAAGATCACGATAGCCAGATCTGGTATCTGCGCTATCCTCTCCAAGATGGCTCGGGCTTCATTGAAGTTGCTACCACGCGGCCGGAAACGATGTTGGGTGATACTGCTATCGCCGTACACCCCGATGATGCACGCTATCAGTCGCTGGTAGGCCAGAAAGCGATGCTGCCGCTCATGGAGCGTGCTATTCCTATTGTTGCCGATGCTTACGTTGACCCTGAGTTCGGTACCGGTGCCGTTAAGGTTACACCAGCTCACGACCCTAACGATTTTGCCATCGGGATGCGGCACCAGTTAGCTCACGTTGTTGTCATTGGCAAGGATGGTAAGATGACGGCAGAGGCTGGCAAGTATGCAGGCCTAGATCGCTATGAAGCTCGCAAAATTGTATTAGCTGATCTAACCAGCGGAGGCTACCTAGTCAAGACAGAACCGCATCAACATGCTGTCGGCCATTGCTATCGTTGCCATAGTGTGATCGAGCCCTTGGTATCGCTACAATGGTTTGTGAAAATGGAGCCACTGGCTAAACCGGCTGTTGACGCAGTCAAACGAGGCGAAACCAAGTTTGTGCCGGAGCGTTTCACGCGCATCTATTATCATTGGATGGAGAATGTGCATGACTGGTGTATCTCGCGCCAGCTATGGTGGGGACATCGCATTCCGGTTTGGTATTGTCAAGATTGCGGCGAGGTAATCGTAGCCACTGAAGACCCGACCAGCTGCCCCAAGTGTCAATCAACGCGGCTGGAGCAGGATCCCGACGTATTGGATACCTGGTTCAGTTCGGCTTTATGGCCTTTTTCCACGCTAGGCTGGCCTGAGAAAACGCCTGAACAGGATTATTTCTTTCCGACTAACGTTCTTGTTACGGGCTATGACATAATCTTTTTCTGGGTAGCAAAGATGATCTTTACATCGCTCAAATTCAAGGGAGAAGTACCTTTCCAAGATGTGCTTCTGCATGGGCTCATTCGCGACGCCGAGGGGCGCAAGATGTCTAAGTCACTCGGTAATGGCATCAATCCCCTGGAGGTTGTCGAGCAATATGGTGCTGACACCTTGCGCTGGAGTTTGCTAGTTGGCTCAACTCTGGGTAACGATTCACGCTATTATCAGGAGAAAATCGAAGCGGCACGCAACTTCGCCAATAAAATCTGGAATGCGTCTCGCTTTGTGCTCATGAACCTAGGCGATTTCAAGGCTGAGGAAATAGATACCCGGCATAACCTAGAACTGGCTGATCGCTGGATTCTCAGCAAGGTTAACCAGGTCACCCAGGATGTGAGCCAATTCCTTGATGCCTATAATTTCGGCGAAGCTATGCGCAGTCTATATGAGTTTACTTGGAATGAATACTGCGACTGGTATATCGAGATCGCTAAGAGCCGCCTCTATGGCGAGGATGAAGCAGCTAAGGTTACGGCAAAATCGGTCTTGGCCTATGTACTCGAGCAGACGCTGCGCCTCCTGCATCCGTTCATGCCTTTCATTACGGAAGAGGTTTGGCAGCACTTGCCGCAGGCTGGCGAGAGCATTATGATTGCACCTTGGCCCATTAATGAGGCGAAACTAGCAGACGAAGCGGCCGAGCGGGCCATGAACATGGTTATGGAAGCGATTAAGGCGGTACGCAATACTCGTTCTGAATTAGGTGTAGCGCCTGGCCGCAGGGTGGAGTGTCATATTCACGCCGCTAGCGCGGCAGAGCAAGCACTGATGCAGGAGGCCGCACCTTATTTTCATAAGTTAGCGGGCATCTCTGAGCTAGTAATTGGTCGCTTTGGGGACGCCAAGCCTTCTCGGGCAATGACAGCTGTAGTAACAGGAGCGGAGCTCTATTTGCCTCTCAGCGGCCTGATTGATATTGATCAGGAGATTGAGCGCCTGCAGGCCGAACTGAAGACGCTTAACAGTGAGGTACTGCGTGGCGAGAAGAAGCTTGCTAACCCTGGCTTTGTCAAGAAAGCGCCAGCCGAAGTTGTAGAGAAAGAGCGCGAGAAGCTGGCCGACTGGCAACAAAAGCGCCAGCGCGTGGAGGCACGTTTAGCAGAGCTCGAAGCGTAGGTAGTTCTATAGGGGAAACAGATGCCAGCGGAAAACCGCTGGCATTTGCCATATGTCCCTTACTTGTTCTGTAATGGCCGAAAATCAGCGATGGTTGTACCGTCGCGTAGCACGGCAATAGCTTTCATAGCCTCCGCATCTTTTGGGTAGTAGTAACAAACGCGAGCACGAGCCGGGTGTCGGCCTGTAAACTCTGAGATGATCATCTGGTCTTTCCAGTTGCAGGTCATGCCGTCTGTTGCTAACTCTTCCTCTATTTCGCCGCAGGTAGCTAGGGCGTCAGGATAGTAGAAGGCCTCTGCCGTTAGGTCGCTTTGGTTGACCAATATCTCTGCCAGCTCGTTGAGATCCTGAAAGGTTATGACCTGCGCCTGGTCACGAAAACGTCCGCTCCCACCAACACCTGGCTGATAGCTGTCAATGAGAAATTTAAACTCCGCTAGATCACAGTCGTTTAGTGGCTTGCCTTCACGTGCCTTGAGTGCTTCGAGGCTTAGGTTGATGGCTGGATATTCCAAAGCATATACACCCCCTTACTCACAATAGTCTGCCCAACAGGCCCAAAACTTAGGGTTTTTTGGCGCTACCTGGGACAAAATATGCCAG
>DIPA01000114.1:121103-121562 GCA_002427055.1 Firmicutes bacterium UBA5500
CCGGGAACAGGGAATGAACTATTTGGGGGAGATGCATTTGGTTAGGGATTATGTTAGTCTCGTACGTCATCCAGACAATGCCTCGTTGTTTCAGGCGGTAGAAATGTCTATTTTGGCGGCTCAAAGCAAAGTGCCACTGCATATCCATGCTGAAGGTTTGCGTGGTACTGGTAAGACCAGCATCTTGAGAGCTGCCAGAAGCATTGTTCCACGCATTGAACGGGTGAGGGGTTGCTTATACAATTGTGACCCAAAGGCTCCACACTGTCCGAAACATGCTGGCCTCGATGAGGCAGCTTTAGCTCAGTTGGGCAGTGAATGGATACCGATGCCCTTCTTAGAGATTTCTCACTCAGCAAAGGTGGCCACTATCGTTGGGGGAATTGACTTAGAAAAGTTAGTGAGCCGTGCCCATCCTGAAGCCGCCTTGTTGCCCGGTACTTTGGCTCAAGCTCATCA
>DIPA01000114.1:121624-128855 GCA_002427055.1 Firmicutes bacterium UBA5500
GTACTTTGGCTCAAGCTCATCGGGGTATTGTTTTCATAGACGAGATAAACCGCCTGGCCGACACTTCACCGGAGCTCGCCGATATTCTTCTAGACGTAATGGGGACGAAACCGGGCCGTCTGCAAATTGAAGATCCCGGCTTACCTAAAGTTGAAATTAGTAGCTTAGTGACAGTTTGGGCAGCATCTAACCCAGATGAAGATCCAGGTCCTCTGGAAGGCATTCGCCGCCAGCTAGCTGATCGCTTTGATTTATGCGTCGGAGTAAAACGCCCTACCAGTCACGCAACTCTTATGGCCATTCTGCAACCGGAAGCGCTAGATGAGGTAGAGACAGGTAAGGTACAACAGTCAATAGCTGCTCGTTTCATGGGTGGGCTGCAGCGCATGGCTAAGCAGAGTCTCAATAGCGAGTTGTTAGCTTTTTTGGCTAACGTTTACCTAGATCATGGGCTGGAGAGCTTGAGAGCGCTAGAAGCGATTACATTGGCTGCAAAAGTGCATGCCGCATTGGGTGGAAAGAACGAAGTCGATAGGGAAGATTTGCGGGCAGTAATTCCTCTTGCACTTAAGCACCGCGTTGCGCCCCATGTATTGGGAGATATCATGGAGGTGCTAAATAATAGTCGCTCCGCACCCGAGGATGTGCCAGAGGCTAAAGAGGTAGCTCCCCAGGAGAGTATTCTCGACGCGGGAGGTAATAACCGTGGCTTTCTCAGTCGACTGTTCGGTTCTTTACGAGAACCGGGCGCGGAAGATAAGGAGGCTACCCCACAAACTGTTTTACCAGTATCAACACCTGCTCCTATGCCGTTGGGTAATGAGGAAACAAGACGCGCTCTCATTGATGCCAATCTTGTCAATCCTGAATTGGTTACTATCATAGCCCCGCCTAATGCGGCCTTGCCACTTGATGCAGTTTCGGAGTCGCGGCTGGTAATGGGCGAAGTGGAGCTTGGGCGTGATAAGTGATATTTACTTTGCCAAGCAACGCGAGCTATTGAGGCATCTGAGAGCTGACTCTGGTTGCCGCCTGGGTGAGGCTGCTGTGTGCAGTCGCAAAGTGCATACAGTTGATCCTTATCAGCCTGAGGTTGTAACTATCATCACCAATGCAGATGCAGGGCAAGTTTTTTACCATCGACAGCGGGCCCAGGAGATTATTCACGTTGATGTTTTCCATTCAGTCGGTAAGGTGCAACCGCAGTCGATTGCCCAAGCAGTTAAGCGGGGCCTGGAGCAGTATGCCCAAGGGGTAGGGGCTCAGCTCGGGTATGAACAGGCTAACAGGCGCTACCAACTAGCCAATTACTTTGATGTACAGACAGGCGTGGGGGGTGGCCGAGTTACCGGTTCGCAATTGTATGGACAGAAAGAATCGGTTAAGAAAGCACACTTAAATCACGTTCATCTCAGTGGTAAGTTAGCAAATGGCGATTTGGCGGCCATCTTTTTTATTGTTGCTGCCGTAGAAAAAGCCATTGAAAAGCAGGGTTTTGAATTGCGCCTTGTTGAGTATGTCCAACATGAGCAAAGCAAATCAGGATCTCAGCCGGAAGACATGTCGCCCTATACGGCGTTTACTGATACATTCTTGCGTGAGCAACCGTTATTAGGCGAAGATCAGGCGTATGGCTACGAATTGGCGGCGGTGTCCGATATCATGGAGAATTTGGAGGACTTGCAGGAACTTTTAGCTATTATGCAAGAAATTGATCGCTCGGGGCGTGTACCTTATCATAGTCCGTATTCCTGTTTTCCACGCGAAGCGCGCTTATTTGACGCTTGGGTCAAATTGGAGGGATATGGGCTTGTGGCCAAGCAGGCTAATCGTTATCGGCTCACTGAAGCAGGTGTGGAGCTTAGTAGACGCCTGTTAGCCAACGCGCGGGAGTTGGAAGCTGCCTTGCGCCAACAGAGTATTTTACTGGCACGTCAGGGGCCCAATGAGTTAGGCAGCTTTGGTCCCGTTTCCAGACGAGATACGGTGAGGCAAGGTTCTGCTCGCCGGGTGGTGGTTCAGGGAAGCGGCGAGCACCTAGCAGTTAGTCAAACGGTTACTAGTGCCCTCACCCGTCAGGTTGCCCGCAAGAGCGATAGTTGGAACATTAGGCCGGCTGACCTACGCTTTGAACAGCGTCAGGCTAGAAGTGGTATCGATATTTGTCTGTTGTTAGATGCCTCTGCCAGTATGCTGGGAAAGCGGATGAAAGCAGCTAAAAATCTGGCGGAACACCTGGTACAAAGCAGCCGTGATCGCATCTCTGTGATTACATTTCAAGAACAGGCTATAAACGTTGTTACTCCCTTTACCCGCAATAGACTATTGATACGCCAAAGCATAGACACAATCAAGCCAGGAGGACTCACCCCGTTAGCAGCCGGTTTGCGGAAGGCTGCTGAGCACGTGAGTGCGCATTGTCGACGTCCCGGGCTGTTATTATTAGTTACAGATGGTATTCCCACTCTAGGCGACAAACAGAGCGATCCTTTGCATGATGCTTTGCAGGCGGCACAAGCTTTTCGAGAACAAACACAATTTCATCTCTGCTGTGTAGGGCTGCAGCCAAACCATAGCATTTTGCGCAAAGTAGCAGACATAGCATCCGGTAGTCTACATGTAATTGATGAATTAAATACAATCAGTCTGCTGAACATCGCCGAGTGGGAACGCAGCAGAGCTTGGCAGAAAGTTTAAAGACCAGCGGATTATGCCACCGCTGGTCTTTCCTTTGATAGAAAAGTGAACTTTTAGAAGAACGTTTAGAACCTTCCCCGAGGGTCAGCTGTTCAGCCTAAAGGCGTCGATGGCGGTTTGCAGCTGATTGGCCAACTGGCTGAGGTCGTTGGCAGCATTGCCGATTTGCAGAATTTGCGATGTCTGCTCTTCGGAGGCAGCTGTTACTTCTTCCGCCGAGGCCGCACTTTCCTCTGAAACGGCACTTACGGCATGGATAACTTGTACTACGGCATCCGTATGCTTTCTCAAGGCTTCTAATTCAGCTGTGATGCCAGCTACTTCTTTATCTGCTTGCTCAATGGCTACTACGATATTCTGGAATGCACCTGTTGTTTGTTGGACAGCTACTTGTGTATCCGCGGCAGCTTTCCGACTAGTATTCATTTCATGCACTGCTTTTTCTGTCCCCAACTTAACTCGCTTGATTAGATCGGTTATCTCTTTGGTGGAGTTATCTGTCTGTTCAGCCAGCACGCGCACCTGTTCAGCTACCACGGCAAAGCCCAGCCCATGCTCACCCGCACGAGCCGCTTCTACTGCAGCATTGAGAGCTAGCAAGTCAGTCTGGCCGGAAATGCCTCCTATGATTTCGACAATGCGTCCTATTTCTTCCGAGTAGCTACTTAGCTGCCTAATTGTTGCCTCAGCGCTATCTACGGCAGCAACCGTCTGTTCCGCAGCTCGATTCTGATCATCTACTATACTTAGTGCCGCCTTTGCCATTTCTTTAACTTGCATGCTACTTACACCGGTCTCTGTAGCTTGTCTTAGCATACGCTCTGTTGAGCCGGCCATTTCTTCAACTAGGTCACTGCCCTGCCTTGCCTCTTCGGCCAATCGAGCGGCACCGGAAGCCACCTCTTGAATCGTTGCGCTAACTTGCTCGGTGACAAAGCCAGCCTCCTTAGCTGTAAAAGCTAAGGTTTTCGAAGCGGCCAGTAGCTCACTTGCAGCCCTACCCATACCGCCGACGAGTTTGCGTAGACTGCTAACCATTGCATTGAAGTTCTCAGCTAGCACACCGATTTCATCTCTGCTAGTAATTTCTACTTGTTGATCTAGCTGACCCTTTGCTAAAACGGAAGTTGCTGCAGAAAGTTTAGTGATAGGGTTGACTAAAGTCCCGGCATAGAGATAGACAACGCCCCCCATGACCAGTAGACAAACTAGCGCAGTAATAACTAAGTTACTGCTTCCCGTTTTTTGGGCATAAGCTGCTTCCTTGTATGGGATCTGGTGCGTGAGCCCCCAGTTAGTTTCTGCCACTGGTGCATAGGCTAGTAGGCAGTTATTACCATCGAGTGCGAATGGAATAACGCCGGTTTTGCCAGATAGAGCCGCTCGTATAGCCTCACCTATAGCGCCGTGCGTCACGCCTTTTCGCGTGTCGCCTTGCATAATAGCTCTGAGTTCAGAGCTCAGCACAGCCTCACCATCCTGATTGATGATCGTAACCTGACCACCGGCTGTCTGCAGACGGGACGTAAAGGGGTCTAGGTACACCATAAACCCCAATAATCCTGTAACGTTATCGTCTTGATCCTTGACCGGTTGCCAAATCGGTATCTGCCAATTTGCCTTATCATCTAACACAGGATTACCAACGCCTGAGACAATTTCATCGAACGATAAGCTCCCCAGCTGTGGCCAAGGATTGCCTACATGTATCTCGTCATCTCCTAGACGCAAGAAGACGCCAGCTAGCTGAGGATTCCGAGCCAAAAATGATTCTAACTCCTTGCTGGTCAGGTTATCTGCGTCGAACAGGGTAAGGGTTGTCTGTAGTTGACGTTGATACGAGCTTATTTCTGTAGCAATCCTATTGGCTAGTTCCCTAGCAGTGGTCATTGCTTGCTCTCGAACAATGCCGGCCAAAGTGTTTTTAGCAGTAGTACTTAGGGAAATGCTGACCACAATTATCGCGAGAGTCAGAAGAACTATGACTGTCAGGGTCATGCGGTTGCGTAGGCTACTCAATTTAGGCGCGTTGTTCATTGTGTTTTAGAAACCTCCTTGGGACCTCTTATGGGAAACAATGCTATACTCTAAATTGGACGTAATTGGGCGCGTTCCTGCCAACATTGTAAAAATAATTAATCTCCTGCCTTCTTGCTACTGAGTTACGCGACCTAGCAGGAGTTCCACTTAGTCGAGGTGAATCCTTTTAGGCAGAAGAGGGTGAGGTAGTTGCATACTGAAAGAGTATCTGCCGTTTGGCAAATTAGGGAAAGAGAGCGAGAGGTGGCGCGCAAGATTGCACCAAATTTAGATTTGCACCCGGTTGCTGCGGAAATATTGCTGCAACGGGGGATAAAAGAAAAAGCAGCTATGCAGCGTTTCTTGTATCCGGATCTTAGTCATCTGCACGACCCCTGGTTATTGCCTGATATGTCTGCAGCCGTGGCTCGCATCAGATTGGCGATAGAGAAGCAGCAATATTTAGCAATTTACGGAGATTACGATGTTGACGGTTTGACAGCTACGGCTTTGCTAATGCGTTATTTAAGAGAAATTGGTGTGGCTGTGTGCCATTATATTCCTGCAAGACTAGACGACGGTTATGGTTTACATCGAGAAGCTATTGCTGAATTAGCTGCTCATGGAGTAGAACTGTTGATTACGGTTGATTGTGGTATCAACGCTCAAGAAGAGGTCTCCTTTGCAAGTAGTTTAGGTATGGATGTGATTGTGACAGATCATCATACACCCGACCTTGAGTGCATACCGCAAGCGATAGCCGTTATTAATCCTAAGCTTGATAGCGATTATCCTTTTCAGGAACTTGCTGGCGTAGGTGTTGCTCTTAAGCTGGTTCAGGCGTTAGGAGGCTTAGCAGCCGCCGCTAAGTACTTGGATCTAGCAGCTTTAGGCACTATTGCTGACGTAGTCCCATTGCTCGATGAGAATCGGGTAATGGTGCGTTTTGGCTTGGAGTCCCTGCGAGCCAGTCAAAGGCCAGGCATTAGGGCTTTGTTAGCTGCAGCTGGCATAGAGCCAACTGCCCTTAAGTCTGGGCAGGTAGCCTTCACGTTAGCTCCTCGCCTCAATGCAGCCGGCAGGCTCAATGAAGCCGATACGGCTTTGCAGCTGTTGCTGACCGAAGATGATACCGAAGCAGTTGTCCTAGCGGAAAAGTTAGGTGATTTCAACGCTAGGAGGCAGGCAATTGAGCAGAGTATTTTTGCGGAAGCAGATGCGATGGCATCACAATTGGCTCCGGAAGCAAGCTGGTGCATCGTTCTAGCCAAGGAAGGTTGGCATCCGGGGGTTATCGGTATTGTGGCGTCAAGGTTAGTCGAGCGCTATCATAGACCCACCATTCTTCTAACGGTAGAAGCAGAGCAAGCGCATGGCTCAGGCCGTAGCATCCCTGGTTACGATCTGGTTGCCAGCTTGCGCGAGCATGCCGCTCTACTAACATCCTATGGAGGTCATCGTGCTGCTGCCGGGCTTAGTTTGCCTGTCGCAGCCATTCCTGAACTACGGGACGCGCTCAACCTGCATGTGCAAGCAAGCTTAGAAGCTGCTGAATTACAGCCTCGCGTTTACCTAGATGCTGAACTTGATCCTTCAGAAGTAACTCTAGACTTGGTGCACTCATTAGAAAAATTAGGGCCATTCGGGGCCGGGCATCCAGAGCCGGTTTTCTGTAGCAAGCGCTGGCGAGTTGGTGGAGCACGTTCGATCGGCAGGGAAGGTCAGCATTTGAAGCTCGATATGCAGGGTGGAGGATTACCGTGGGAGGTATTGGCTTGGCGGCGTGGTGAAGAATTGGATGAGATTCGTCAAACGGACTGGCTGGACGTAGCCTATACGCCACAAGCAAATGTTTGGCAAGGGTATGAACGTCTGGTATTGCATCTTAGAAGTTGGCGTCCACCTGACCTAGCTGATAGTGTGGCTATTTATGATGCTCGGTTTATACCTAATCGAGATGATTATCTGCAATCCCTCTTAGCAGAGGAGCAGACTGTTTTGCTTGTTTTCTGGCCAGCTTTTTGCCTGGAAACAAAACCACGCCTGCAAGAACGCCTTGGGCTAGCGCAGTTTTTTTGGCAGCCGGGGCCGGTATATTTGCGGTTGCTGAATGGCAGATGGCAGTCGGTTTCGGCGGATACGCTTGCTCCAAATAGTGATCTCGTATGGTTGGATAGTCCACAGGGCGAACCTGGTTTGGCTAGTTTGGCCAGTGATTTAAAGGAGACTCTCTACCATCACAGAATTCATCTATTGTATAATGTGAATGACATTGACCGGGCATTCGATTTTCTAGCACAAAATGGTCCGAATCGTTCTGCGATGGCGACTCTCTATCGCGGTCTTAAAGCAGCTCGGGATCAATCTCGTTGGTGTTGGGATGAATTGTGCCAGGTTATGCGAGCTGATGGTTTCCTAGGTTTACCAGATCAGATTGGTTTTCATCTGCAGGTCCTACAGGAACTGGCCTTGGCAGAGTGTGCGTGTAGCAGTGAGGGGGTGAGGGTAAATTGGT
>DIPA01000114.1:128957-132050 GCA_002427055.1 Firmicutes bacterium UBA5500
ATTGGTTACCAGAGCCGCCCGAACGCCAGGAACTCACCAAGTCACCAACTTTCAGCCAGGCTCAAGCTAAGCTAGCCGCTTTTGCAGACGCGACTGATTGGTTACGCGGGCCGGATGCAGGTGGTATAATAGCTCGCAAACTTCGCAGCTTGCTTTCTGATCAAGTTTCAGGATAAACTCTGTTTGCACAGATTAGATGCCAAAGAAGGAGGCCTTCTGATGAATTTATATGATAAGATCCGTGACATTCCCGATTTTCCGCATCCAGGCATTATTTTCCGTGACATAACACCACTTTTGCAGGATGCTGCGGCTTTGAAACAAACAGTGGATGAATTCAAGACTAAGCTGGAGCCCTATGATTTTGATGTCATCGTTGCACCAGAGGCGCGTGGTTTTATTTTAGGCGCTCCTTTGGCTTATGTTTTAGGGAAGGGGTTTGTGCCTGCTCGTAAGCCCGGTAAGTTGCCTGGGCGTAAGCGTACTATTACGTATGAGTTAGAGTACGGCGCCGACTCATTAGAAATCCATGCTGATGCCATTAAGCCGGGGCAAAAAGTGCTAATTTTAGACGATTTGCTGGCCACTGGGGGAACAATCGCTTCCACTATCAAACTAGTCGAAGCAGAAGGCGGGGAAGTTGTTGCAACAGCTTTTCTGATTGAACTACTGGATTTACAGGGGCGGGACTTACTTAAGAAATATCCGGTGATCTCACTGCTTCAGTATTAGCTAATCAAATTAGAGGGAGTATCACTCGTAGGCAAGAGGGTGAAATTATGTTTCCACCAGAATTAGTCCCGTTGCTCGAAAAAATACAGAGTTATAATAAGCAAGCCGATTTCCTTAAAATAGAGCAGGCCTATCTTTTTGCTGCCCGCGCACATGCCGGGCAGCTACGCGCATCTGGCGAAGATTACATTATTCATCCGCTTGGGGTTGCCATTATTCTAGCCGAGATAGGATTAGATACGGATACGATTATTGCCGCACTCCTGCATGATGTAGTAGAAGATACTGGCGTTACTTTAGATGAGTTAGCAGAGGAATTTGGCCCGACTATAGCTAGCTTAGTCGATGGAGTTACCAAATTAGGCCGTTTGGAGGACCTCAATAAGCAGGAACGACAGGCTGAAAACTTGCGCAAAATGTTCTTGGCAATGGCCGAGGACCTGCGGGTAATTTTGATTAAACTAGCAGATAGATTGCATAATATGCGCACCCTGAATTACAGGCCACGCGATAAACAAAAGGAAACCGCGCAAGAGACAAGAGATATTTTCGCACCTTTAGCTGGTAGACTAGGGATTAGCCGCATTCAGTGGGAGCTGGAGGATGTCGCTTTCCGTTTTTTGGAGCCAGAAAAATACCGCGAGATTGCCGAGCTTATTGATCGCAAGCGAGATGAGCGTGAAGCTGTCATTAATCATGCAATGCTTGACCTCAAAGAACGACTGAAGGATGTTGAAATCGAAGCAGATATTTCCGGGAGACCGAAGCATTTCTATAGCATTTACCGCAAGATGCAAGCCGGTCGTACTTTCGAGGAGATTTACGATCTGACGGCGATTAGGGTAATTGTGAACACAGTCAAAGAGTGCTATGAGGTATTAGGCTTGATTCATAGTATTTGGCGGCCGATTCCAGGTCGATTTAAGGACTATATAGCGGTGCCGAAGCCCAATATGTATCAATCGTTGCATACTACGGTTATTAGCGATCGCGGCGAACGTTTAGAAATTCAGATTCGCACCTGGGAAATGCACCGTGTGGCCGAAACTGGTATTGCTGCTCACTGGCGATATAAAGAAGGGGGCAAGGCAGACCAGAAACTTGCTCAGCGGTTTTCATGGTTACGCAGTATTCTGGAATGGCAGCAGGAGTTGCGTGACGCGCAGGAGTTTGTGGATGGCGTTAAGATTGAGCTTTATCCAGATGAGGTTTTCGTCTTCACGCCTAAGGGTGATGTAATCAACCTCCCAGCCGGTTCAATTCCGCTCGACTTCGCTTATCGAATCCATACCAATATTGGCCATCGCTGTGTGGGCGCAAGAGTTAACGGACGCATTGTACCTCATAATTATCAATTGCAGAATGGCGATATTGTTGAGATACTTACCTCGACCAAGATTAGAGGGCCTAGCAAGGACTGGCTGAAAATGGTGCGCACATCGGGTGCCAAGAGCAAGATTCGAGCATGGTTCAAAAAAGAGCAGCGCGAGCAGAATATAAGCAAAGGTAAGGAGATGCTTGAAAAAGAGGTTGGACGCCTAGGCATTGAGCCTCACTTGTTGCTGACTGAAGAGAGGTTACTCAAGTTTGGGCGCAAACAGAATCTGCTGGAACTGGATGACCTTTACGCATCGTTGGGCTATGGGGGCACCTCACTGATTCCCTTAATGCAGAAATTAGTGGCCGACTATCGGGAAGAGCAAGGGAAAACAGCAACAGACCTGATTGAGATTCCTGCTATTGAGCCCGAGCGTCCTGTTCATACTGAAACTGGTGTGAGGGTGAAAGGCTTGCCTGAAGCGTTGATTCGTTTCTCGCGTTGTTGTAACCCAGTCCCTGGCGATAAGATTATTGGCTATATCACGCGTGGGCGTGGCGTCTCTATTCACACCGTCACTTGTCCTAACGCGAAATCGCTGCAAAACGAGCCTGAGCGTCTGATTGATGTCTATTGGGACGAGCAGGATAAAGCAACGTACCCTGTGCGTATTGAGCTTATTGCATTAGACAGGCCTGATTTACTACGTGATGTCGTACAGCTACTATCGGAGGCGAACATCTCCATTAGTTCGTTGCAAGCACGTGTAGAGAAAAACCGTACGGCAATATTAACTTTTACTATCGTAGTAAAAGACAGACAGCATTTACATGCAACACAAGAGCGCCTAGGGCGTATTCGTGACGTTTTCACTGTACAACGAGTATCAGCACCGGGCGTGCAGTAAACTAACCGTACCTTATCGCGGTACAGAGAGGAGGAGGCATGCGAGCCGTAGTTCAGCGTGTCACATATGGCAGTGTGAGTATTGATGGACAGCAAATCTCTAGTATCGGGCGCGGCGTGGTTGTTTTACTTGGCGT
>DIPA01000114.1:132115-140302 GCA_002427055.1 Firmicutes bacterium UBA5500
GTTTTACTTGGCGTCGGTGTTGATGATACTCAGGAAGATGCCGCTTATATTGCTAAGAAAATAGTTGGTTTGCGGATTTTTAGTGATCAAGACGATAAGATGAATTTAGACTTGCAGGATGTTGGCGGTGCTGTATTAGCAGTATCTCAGTTTACTTTGCATGGTGATGCTCGTCGTGGGAGACGTCCTAGCTATAGTAAAGCTGCCCCGCCTGCATTAGCGGAGGAGCTTTATCTTGCCTGCATAGCTGAAATGCAGGGCTTGGGAGTGGCAGTGGCAACCGGAGTTTTCCAGGCAATGATGCAAGTAGAGATTCATAACGATGGACCGGTTACCGTCCTATTAGATAGTAAGCGAGTTTTTTAGGGGGCAGATTGATGCAAGTTAAGAAACAGCGTATGGGGCCGCTCGGGACCAATTGCTATTTAGTTTGGGAGCAAGCTAGCAAAGAGGCAATGCTCATCGATCCGGCCGGTCGTCCTGAGCGTATTGCCGAAATTCTAGATGGTTTTGAGGGGCATGTTAAATACATAGTGTTGACTCATGGTCACGCTGATCATGTAGGCGGTCTTCGGGCAGCTAAGGCAAGTACACAGGCCTCAGCATTGATCCACCGCTTAGATGCTCACCTTCTGGCCGAGCATGACAGTATGATCGCACGTTACGTGGGTATTACCGAGCCGTTACCTGAGGCCGACCAACTACTGACCGGCGGTGAAACACTGCAACTGGGGTCACTGGTTTTTGAGGTGCTGCACACCCCCGGGCATACCGCAGGCGGCATTGCATTGCTGGGCGAGGGAGTGCTCTTTTCCGGCGATACTCTATTCGCCGGATCGTTCGGTCGCTATGACCTGCCTGGTGGCGATTGGCAGGCCTTAAAAACGTCACTGCAGCGTCTGCTGACCTTGCCTGGGGAAACAGTTGTTCACCCTGGACATGGGGAGTCAACGACTATTTTAGAGGAGCAAAAAAGTAACCGTTTTGTTCAATGATTTTTTGGTCTAGAGTGGAGGAGAGTAACCTTGAGTGAGCAATTTGCATGGCAGCGTACTCATTACTGTGGTGATCTGCGGCTAAGCCATGTTGGCAAGCAGGTAGTATTATTAGGTTGGGTACAAAAGCGCCGTGATTTGGGTGGCTTAATTTTTATCGATTTGCGTGACCGTAGCGGTTTAATACAGTTGACCCTTGACCCAAAGCAAGCGCCTCAGGCATTTGCGGCAGCAGAAGGCGTGAGGGGAGAGTATGTGTTGGCCTGTAAAGGCGTAGTTGCCCCGCGCCCTGAGGGTGGGGTTAATACTGCTATGGCTACCGGGGAAGTAGAAGTTCATCTGAGCGATTTAGAGGTGTTAAATGAATCGAAGACACCGCCTTTTTATATTCAGCCGGAAGTGGATGCCGACGAGACACTGCGGCTTAAGCATCGCTATTTAGACTTGCGACGTTCAGATTTGCAGCGGGCTCTGATCACGCGTCATAAGGTCGCGATGACGGTGCGTAACTATTTGGACACCAATGCTTTTCTAGAGATAGAAACACCGATACTGACTAAGAGCACACCGGAAGGTGCTAGGGATTACCTGGTTCCTTCACGTGTTAATCCCGGTAATTTCTATGCTTTGCCTCAGTCACCACAGCTATTCAAGCAACTGCTTATGGTTAGTGGGTTTGATCGTTATTACCAGCTAGCACGCTGCTTCCGGGACGAAGACTTACGAGCTGATCGGCAACCTGAGTTTACGCAGATAGATATAGAAATGTCTTTTGTGGGAGAAGCTGATGTGCAGCGTTTGGCTGAAGGTATGGTTCGTGAGGTGTGCAGCGAGGTGCTCGGCCTAGATGGAGCCAGTATTGATTTTCCGCATCTGACCTATGACCAGGCGATGGCACGCTATGGGTCAGACAAGCCCGATCTACGCTTTGGCCTAGAACTGGTTGACGTTACTGAGGTAGCCAAGAAAAGTGACTTTAAGGTTTTCCAAAATGCAGCTTGTGTCAAAGCAATCAATGCCAAAGGTGCTGCTAAACGTTTTTCTCGCAAAGACATCGACAAAGAGGCAGAATATGTGGCTCGTTATGGGGCGAAAGGTTTAGCCTGGATAGCTATTGAGGCTGACGGTGTACGCTCGCCGATTGGCAAGTTTTTTACAGATGAGGTAATGGCGGAGCTGCAAGGCCAACTAGCAGCCGAGCCAGAAGATTTGCTGCTCTTTGTAGCAGACGAGCCTAGGGTTGTTGCTGATGCACTGGGGGCGCTACGTATTCGTCTAGCAGAGCTACTAGACTTGATCCCGCAGGATACCTACAAGTTCCTCTGGGTAACTGATTTTCCCTTACTGGAGTGGGACGGTGATCAAGAGCGTTTTGTCGCCCTACACCACCCATTCACTTCCCCCAAAGATGATGACCTCGTATTGCTGGATTCTGATCCTGGGCGGGTACGAGCTAAGGCGTATGATCTCGTGTTAAATGGCATAGAGCTCGGCGGTGGTAGCATTCGTATTCACCGTCGGGATGTGCAGGAGAAGATGTTCCGAGCCATTGGCATGGATATGGCTGAGGCCAATCAGCAATTCGGCTTTTTGCTTGAGGCATTTGAATATGGTACTCCACCTCACGGTGGGATCGCGTTCGGCTTAGATCGCTTTGTCATGTTGCTAGCTGGCCGACCTAGCATTCGTGATGTGATTGCTTTTCCTAAGACAACTAGTGCTACCGACTTGATGACTCAGGCTCCCAGCCCTGTCGCAGCTCAGCAGTTGGCTGAATTAGGTATTAAGCAGAAGTAAGAGAACAGGACAACCACTTGGAAAAAATGTGAAATTACTACTTGCGTTGGTGACTGTTCTGTGTTAAGATTTTGTTAGAAATAGAGCGATTCTAATACTTGCTGCTTCTGCTGATTGGTAACTACTGCTTGTTGTTTGCGCTCAGGCAAGGTGATACAATTAGTTCAAGCACAACACGACTACAGCTTTTCTGCTGTGTACGTGGGTTCGGTCTGTTTTGAACCAACACATTAACATTGGGAGCCGGGTCCACCGCGGCGTACATGCCCGCTTTTATTACGGGACATATAAAACGGTGGCATGGTGCCCGCCCTGCGAAAGCGGGTTTCAAAAACGGAAAGGGCTCACGGCATGGTGGATAATATGCCTGGCGAGGTAAGCACCTCGCCTTTTTGTTATTATGGGCAGGAGAAATTGAGTAAATGGAGAACAAAATACATGTTTGCTAAGTACGTGGGTAGCTTGGCTAAATGCTAAGAAAGGCGGGTTATAAATGCAACAGACTGGAGAAGTTATCTCAAGCACTGCGCAAAGTGCTCAAGTGCGTATTGTGCAAAACTCGGCTTGTGCTAGCTGCGGTAAATGCAGTACGGGCCATGAGTCACGTTCGATGGTTGTATCTGCCCGCAACTTGGTAGCTGCTCGTCCCGGCGACCGAGTAATTCTATCCATGTCTGAGCATGCTGTGCTACAGGCTGGTCTTTTGGTTTATGCACTGCCCTTGGTGGCTTTGTTCATCGGTGCATTTACGGGCCAGTTATTTGCAGGTCAGGCAGGTGCTTTGCTAGGAGGTTTTGGCGCATTAGCTTTAAGCTACCTGTTGTTGCACTATTTCTTAGAGCCTCGTTTAGAACAAGGCTCTAAGTTTAGTATTGCTATTGTACAAGTCATTGATGAAGAAGAGGAGGCCAACAGTTGTGTCAGAGATAACAGTTACAACCAGCAATTTTGAAACAGAGGTACTCAAGGCGAACCGCCCTGTCTTAGTAGACTTTTGGGCAACATGGTGCGGACCATGCCGGATGGTCAGTCCAATCCTAGCGGAGTTAGCGGGAGAGATGGCTGACAAGTTTACACTAGCCAAGCTTGATGTTGACGCTGAGCCCACGATTGCGGCAAGGTATCAAATCATGAGTATCCCGACTATGGTTCTGTTTAAAGATGGCAAAGAAGTAACCCGCGTAATGGGCGCAATGCCGAAGGCAGCTATCAAACAGCGCATTGATGCCTATTTGTAGCACCAAACCTAAGGGGGAGAGATAGTGCGCTACATTGATTTGCGTAGTGATACGGTTACCTTACCTAGTGAAGAGATGCGGAAAGCTATGTATGCGGCCGAGGTTGGCGATGATGTTTATGGAGAAGATCCGTCAATACGGCGCTTAGAAGAGTTGATGGCAGAGAGAACCGCCAAGGATGCAGGCTTGTTTGTAACTAGCGGTACCCAAGGCAACCTTGTCGCTCTCTTGTCACATTGTGGGCGTGGCGCAGAAGTGATTTTGGAGGAGGAAGCCCACATCTTTTACTACGAGGTGGGTGGCATGTCTGCTCTGGGCGGACTCGTTCCGGTTAGTCTAAAGGGTAAGCATGGCGCCTTGCAGCCGGAGGAGGTGCGCGCCGCCATTCGGGCAGAAAACATTCATTATCCAGTCACTGGCCTGATTTGTTTAGAGAATACGCATAACCGAGCCGGTGGTACTGTGACCAGTATTCGGCAGATGCAAGCAATTGAAGCGGTAGCGCGCGAATTTGGACTACCGATACATATGGATGGCGCTAGGTTATATAATGCGGCAATTGCGCTAGCGCAACCATTGGCTGCTGTTGCAGAGCCGGTGGATAGTGTTAGTATTTGTCTTTCCAAAGGATTAGGCGCACCGGTTGGTTCAGTGCTCTGTGGTTCTCATGAGTTCATTGCAGTGGCACGTAAGTATCGCAAGATGCTGGGAGGGGGGTTGCGCCAGGCGGGAGTTCTGGCAGCAGCCGGCATTTATGCCCTTACGCATAACGTAGAACGTTTAGCCGATGATCATGCCAACGCTCGCTATTTGGCTGAAGGTTTGCAGAATATACCCGGTGTCACAATTGATATGCAGACTGTGCAAACCAATATTGTGATTTGTGATGTTGCGGGTACCGGGTTCAGTGCAGCCCAAGCGGCAGCTCGTTTTCTGGAACAAGGTGTGAAGGCGAATGCCTATGGAAGCAGTAGGATTCGTTTCGTGACTCACCTCAATGTCTCGCGTGCGGACTGTGTTTTGGCGCTCCAACGTATACAATTGGCTCTAGCCAGGTGACCTGAGTGGATATATTCGAGCATAATCGTAGTGAAATTGGTAAGAAACAAGCTCCCTTATCTGAACGTATGCGTCCCCGTAGTCTGGATGAGGTAGTCGGCCAAGAACACATTATTGGTGAAGGCCGCCTGTTGCGTCGGGCAATTTTGGCAGATCGTATGAGTTCGCTTATTTTCTACGGGCCCCCGGGCACAGGGAAGACAACCCTTGCCCGGGTTATTGCTAATACGACCAAAATGGCCTTTCAGCAGCTGAGCGCAGTAACAGCTGGCGTAGCCGATATTAGGCGGGTAGTAGCCGATGCTGAGGAGCGGTTAGGTATGCTAGGGCAGGCAACTATCCTATTCGTCGATGAAATTCATCGCTTTAACAAGTCACAGCAGGACGCCCTTTTGCCTCATGTTGAGGCCGGCACAATTGTACTAATCGGTGCTACTACTGAGAACCCCTATTTTGAGGTTAATGCGCCACTACTGTCTCGCTCGCGTGTTTTCCGTTTACAGCCTCTCAGCGATGATGAACTGCGTACTGTTCTCTCTACTGCGATTGAAGATAGAGAGCGGGGTTTAGGGCAGTTTGAGGTTCTTATGGATGAGGCAGCTCTTGATCATTTTGTCCATGTGGCGGATGGTGATGCTCGTTCGGCCTTAAATGCGCTCGAGCTGGCCGTGTTGACGACAGAGCCTGATGCGCAAGGTGTAAGGCAGATCACGGTTGAGGTAGCCGCGGAGTCGATGCAGCAGAGGGTATTGGCTTATGACAAACATGGCGATCAGCATTATGATACAGTCTCAGCTTTTATTAAGTCTATGCGCGGCAGTGATCCCGACGCGGCGCTTTACTGGTTGGCTCGCATGATCAAAGCCGGTGAAGATCCCGCTTTTGTGGCACGGAGGATTATTATCTGTGCAGCTGAGGATGTAGGCAACGCTGATCCACATGCTTTGTTGGTAGCATTAGCCGCCGCTCAAGCCGCAACCATGATAGGCTGGCCGGAAGCGCGCATACCGCTTGCGCAAGCTGTTACTTACATTGCCTGTGCTCCGAAAGGCAATGCAGTAGTGCAGGCGATCGATGCAGCGCTTGCCGATGTAGAAGCAGAGAAATACGCAGGCGTACCTAAACATCTGCGAGATGCGAGTTACAAAGGGGCCGCAAAATTAGGCCATGGGCAAGGATACAAATACCCGCATGATTTTCCCGGTCATTTTGTCCCTCAGCAGTATTTACCGGTGAATTTGAGCGATCGGCTATACTATCGCCCCAGCATGAGCGGTTATGAGAAGATCCACCGCGAGAGGTTAAAGCATTGGCATGGTGAGCGGGGGGATGCTAAAGATGAGCAATGAAGCAATGCCTGAGATGTATATCACTGTGGCTCGCGCGGTACGTGTGCGTGTACCGGTTGGTTTGTGTCGTTTCTTCGCCTCAGTGAAAGAGATACATGATGAGGCCGAAGCTAAAGAGTTCATTGAAGCTGTGAGTAAGGAACTTGCCGATGCGAACCATCATGCCTGGGCTTATCGTATTGGTTTTGGCGATCAATCTATTAGCCGGTCGAGTGATGCTGGGGAACCAGTGAATACGGCTGGGCCCCCAATGTTGCAGGCAATTGAAGGTAGGGAGCTAACCAACGTAGTGGTCGTAGGTACGCGCTACTTTGGTGGAGTCAAATTAGGCGTCGGTGGACTAATCAGGGCTTACCGTGATACTGCGGTTGCAGGTTTGGAGGCAGCAGGCATACGGAAGGAAATCATAATGATTCCGATAATCGTGCATAATGTTGATTATGCCTATTTAGGCGATGTACTACGCGAGGTAGAAAGCTGCCGGGGTAGTATTGATACGCTGGACTATGGGGAACAGGTAGCAATAATGGCGAGTGTTCGCCCTTCCGACGTAGCAGCATTGCGAAATCGCGTTACGGATATTACTCGGGGTCAAGGGGAACTGGAGGTATTGCAATGACAACTGAGGGCACAGGCAAAGTTCTGGTTGCCATGAGTGGTGGTGTGGATAGTTCCGTGGCCGCTCTGCTTCTGCGGGAGCAGGGTTACGATGTTTACGGAGCTACCATGCGTCTATGGTCTTCGGAGATAGCCGATGCGGCAGCCGGCGGTTGTTGTTCACTATCAGCAGTCGAAGATGCACGTCGGGTAGCAGGTCTGTTTGGAATCCCGTTCTACGTACTCAATTTTCGTGAGGCTTTTCGAGCGCAAGTTGTGGATGAATTCATTGCAGAATATCGGGCGGGACGCACTCCCAACCCTTGTATTGCCTGCAACCGCTATATGAAATTTGATATGTTCTTGCAGAAGGCTTTGGCTTTGGGCTTTGACTATATCGCCACCGGTCATTACGCCAAGCGGCAGTTCGACGCGGAGCATAGTCGTTATTATCTGGAAATAGCTAGTGATGAGCAAAAAGACCAGACTTACGTGTTATATAATATCACTCAAGACCAGTTACCTCATATTTTGTTCCCTCTTGGAGATCTGCACAAGCCAGAAGTGCGCGAAATTGCGCGACGTAACCAGTTACCGACAGCTGAAAAGGCCGAAAGCCAGGAGATCTGCTTTATTCCTGATGATGATTATCGCCGCTTCCTGACTGAAGAGGCAGGGCTGCAGAATCTGCCGGGAGATATCGTCACCTTGTCGGGGCAGGTTGTCGGTCATCATGCCGGTATACATAATTTTACTATTGGACAGCGCCGTGGTATCGGCTTAACCTACGCCGAACCACTGTATGTAATTGCCATTCGATCGGAACAGAATCAAGTGGTGGTCGGTACTAAGGATGAGGTCTGGTCACGGCGTCTTGTGGCCAATAATATCAACCTACTTTACTGGCCGCCTGCTGACGATGCTGGTTTGAGTGCCAAAATTAGGTACAGCGCCCGGCAGGTGCCTTGTAGCGTTGAGTTGCTGCCTGACCGACAAATGCGCGTCATTTTCGAGCACCCGGTGCGTGCCGCTACTCCAGGGCAAGCTGTTGTCATTTATTCCGGGCGCAAACTAGTGGGCGGCGGTACCATTCAAGACGTAGGTCAATAGCGACTAAATCTAGGGTCACAGCGAATCATGCCTGTGACCTTA
>DIPA01000114.1:140418-140705 GCA_002427055.1 Firmicutes bacterium UBA5500
ACAGGGCAACAATATGCATGGGTGGCGTTCGCTTCACCTAGATGCATCATGAACGGGGGCGGCAGTGTGTATAGAGCAAAGCATCTGATTGGTCTCCCGGTTGTTAATGTGGCCACTGGTGAACGATTAGCCTCGGTACGTTCCCTCGTTATCGATTTGGTAAGCGGGCATTTGCAGGCATTGGTTGTACACAAGGGCAGTCTTTTTCGCGAACCTCAAGCTTTAAAATTGACGCAACTACATGCAATGGGGCAAGACGCTATCTTAGTGAAAGATGGAGAGAAGAC
>DIPA01000114.1:140823-144665 GCA_002427055.1 Firmicutes bacterium UBA5500
CATTACCTACGTTGTTAGGACAGCTGCCCAATGCTAGCACAGAGGATAGGCTTTTTGGCAGACAAGTGCTAACAGCAGCCGGTAAAGTGCTAGGCGCGCTTGAGGATGTCTTCTTTGACCCGGTTAACGGTTCCATTTCTCACTATATGCTTGCCGACGGACTACTGCAAAGCCTCTTGCAGGGACCAGCTATCATGCCAGCTCCCAAGCAGCCGGTCATTGGTGAAGAGCATGTGATCGTGCCGGAAAACCCCGAGTGGGATGCGGATCAACTGACCATGAGTATTAGTTCGCTGGATTGGCAATAGAGAGGTGTTCACGTTTGGATATGTGGTTTTGCCCTAATTGTAACAGTCGAGCAGTCGGCAAGGTTGGCCAAGAGCATTACTACTGCTCCGATTGCTGCGTTGAGTTTGCTAGGCGTAAGGATGGAGTTGTGCTATTTGAGGTAGCGGACGACGGCACCCTGGTAGCTTTCGCTACTTGCCAACCTACTATTTGATACGATTCGCAAGGAGGGATCTGTTGATGCGGCGAGGTTTGATAGCAGGCCTAATTGTAGGCGGGTTGCTCGGGACATACTATGGTATGTCACTAAACAGCAAAAGTGAGCAGCGTTTACAGCGTATGGCCGACGATTTCCTGGATCGTAGTGGCGACATGATGGATAGGGTCAAAGATAGGGCATCGCGCATGATGCCAAGTATGCACTAAGAGTATAGTAGAGGATAGAACTGGCCAATCTGCTCAGCGGATTGGCCAGTTCTTTTGAAAAAAGGTTTTTGAGTCAGGAGCTTTAGGTTATAATGGATTTATGGTGCCAGCAATTACCGTACAGAATTAATGAACATTTCACTTGTATCAATGTAAGGGAGGCGGTAGAGTGGACGGTTTCAGCTTCTTGCCCAACCCACGTACCCTTTTGCTCTGGGTGGGTACGGCTATCGGTTTGTTCTTTCTCTATAGCATGAGGGAACAAATCTTGCCGGCTATTACTCCCTTCTTGTTTGCACTGTTGTTGGCCTATCTCTTATCTCCTTTTGTCGAGGCGCTTGAGAAACGCAAGGTGCCCCGTACCTTAGCGATCTTAATCATCTATAGTCTTTTTATTGCTGGACTGATTATGGCGGGTGTGTATGGCATTCCTGCTATCGTTAATGAAGTAAACGTGTTGATTAAGCAGTTACCAAGCCTAACTGAACAAGTGCAGAGCTTTATCTCTGGGGCACAGGAGCAATTTGATCTCTTTAATCTACCGCCAACGGTAACTGAGACACTGCAGAGTAATTTGCTTAAGTTACAGGGCTATCTAGATCGCTTGCTCAATGCTATTCCCCAGTTCATTGTCGACCTGTTTGGGCGTATGGTAGCTATCATCTTGATTCCTATTCTATCGTTTTATATGTTAAAGGATATCGAGTTGATCAAGAAAAGCTTGCTGAATTTGGCTCCCGGTGGGCATAGAGGCCGCATAATTGCTCTCTTTAGTCGTATCGACGACAAACTGGGTGCCTGGATTAGAGGGCAACTGACTGTCGGATTCATTGTCGGCTTTCTAACTTTCATTGGGCTGGAGATTGTCGGTATGGACTTCGCTCTTGTTCTAGGCCTCTTGGTAGGCATTACGAACATTATTCCTTACTTTGGTCCGATCATTGGGGCTATCCCAGCCTTGTTTTTGGCTTTGCTCCGCTCGCCGCTTATGCTGCTGAAAGTGTTGATAGTTCAGGTAGTTGCTCAGCAGTTAGAGAGTAACCTCATTACGCCGCAGGTGCTAGGCAGGCAGCTAGGCTTGCATCCATTACTTATTATTTTTGCCTTATTGCTCGGCGCTCAGTTTGGCGGCATCGCGGGCTTGTTGTTTGCAGTCCCGGTAACAGCTGTCTTGCGTGAGGTTATTGCATTCTGGAGGGAACAAGTATGAGTTTAGTGCCTGGAACTCCCGCTCAACCTGAGGGAGATAGATTGAAAACAGGAGGAATATTGACGCCGCGCTTGCTCAACTGGCTGTTGGCGGCTGTGGCGGTCATTGGCCTCTATACCATTCGTTTCAAACTAAGTGTTGCATTGGCCCCCTTCTTACACGCTCTGCTATTGGCCTACCTACTTGCTCCCTTGGTGGCTTACTTGCAGGAGCGCAAATTTCCCAGAACCATGGCTATTTTGGTTGTATATCTGCTACTTATGGTTAGCTTAATTCTACTAGGGATTTTTGTGATACCAAATATCGTTACTCAGATTAGTAGTTTAGCTAAGCAGCTGCCCAGTTTTTTTGTCCGTGCACAGGAGATGCTATATCAATTGGGTGATCAGTACGAGCGTATTAACTTGCCTCCGGCTGTAATTGACTATGTTGTTGAATATGTAGAGGCGAGCCTAGCACGTTTGCAGGGTAGTTTAGATAAGCTCCTAGATGTCTTAGGTCAGTTTATTGTGAGTGTATGTAGCAGTGCAGTTTTTGTTGTTTTGGTACCCATTTTAGCGTTTTACATGCTGAAGGATATGGAGAAAATTCAGCACACTTTGCTGAACCTAGTTCCTGTTCGTCAGCAAGAGCAAGTGCTGGCCCTATGTCGGCGTGTTGATTCAAAATTGGGAGCTTGGGTTCGCGGCCAAGTTATGATCGGGTTGCTGACCGGAGGACTCATTTTTATCGGGCTACGCCTAGTGGGTATGGATTATGCTTTGGTGTTGGGGCTGCTGGTTGCTATTTTTAACTTCATTCCTTATTTTGGACCGATCATCGCGGCAACTCCAGCAGTTTTGCTGGGCTTGTTACGCTCGCCCACCTTGGGGATAAAAGTGCTTGCCGTGCAGGTTATTGTTCAGCAGTTCGAAAGCTCATTTCTCGTGCCGCATATTTTGGGCCGAGAGCTCGGGTTGCATCCCTTACTGATTATTTTCGCACTCTTGCTGGGGGCTCAATTTGGTGGGATTCTCGGTATGGTCTTGGCAGCGCCAATTGCTGCTATTCTATTTGATTTGGTCAGTGCTTGGCGGCATGTACCTGGTGAGGCTGACTAGTTGACAACCGCCAGGCGCTTTCGGTATGATTGGGGCAGTTAATAAAGTGATGAAGGGTCGAGACATTGAGTTTCCTAGTCAGAGAGAGGCCTGCCTAGTGGCGCTGTAAGGGCCTTCTAGCGAGCTGATGTCGGCCAACCCCGAGCGGGCAAGTTATAATTGCCACGGCCGCAACCGTTATCTGCACCATGAGCGATTCCTAACAAGGAATAAGCAGGGTGGTACCGCGAGTTACTCTCGTCCCTGATTGAGGGACGGGAGTTTTGTTTTTATATCTTAAGTGGGAGTTGATTAGTTGATGTACATGGCAGAAACAGAAACGTATGCGTCTGGACGAACTGTCGGCATTGTTGTTGCTATGCAGCAGGAATTCGATGCTATTCGTCGGGTGTTAATCCCAGAGGCGCCTGTTGTGACTCGGCAATATTCTCAGGTTGCTGTTGCTGCACAGGCAGGCATAACATATGCAATTATTCAGTCTGGGGTTGGTACTACTAATGCAGCTATCGGCACCTGTGATTTGCTGCAGCACTTTAGGCCACAATGGGTGCTTAACTTGGGCACGGCAGCTCTTATTTCAGATCCAACCGGTGCATTGCGTATGGCAGATGTGCTAGTTGGTGAGCGCCATTGCCAGTGGGATCTCGATTTAGGGGGGCCGATCACATCTACCTGGACAGCCAAGCGCAGCTATGTTGATGTGCTGCAGATTAACTGTCTGTATCCAGACGCCATGCTTTTGCAGGCTGCCAAGGGACTCAGCTCAGGTCAGAATTCCCAATTAGGGGGCGCTCACTTTTTCTCAGGCAACTCGTTTT
>DIPA01000114.1:144787-145286 GCA_002427055.1 Firmicutes bacterium UBA5500
GTGCTGCCTTCCGCAGCAGCTGCTATGGCCGTCGATATGGAGAGCTTTGCCGTAGCTCAAGTTTGTGCTCGCAAAGCAGTTCCATTTTTGTGTATGCGGGGGATTACTGATACCGGCACAGCCAGTGCTAACCAAGATTTTTACGCCAATGTTAAGGCTGCCAGCCAAGCTGTTGCAGTACTGGCCAGGCGGCTAGTTCAATCTTTGTAGATAGAGGGGGAATCATAATGCAAAAGAAGACCACTAATCAGTTGCGTCGTTTATTCTTTGATTTTTTCACCGGCAAAGCGCACGATATTTTGCCCAGTGCGCCTTTAATTCCCAAGGATGATCCGACTTTACTCTGGATTAATGCCGGTATGGCTCCACTTAAGCCCTTTTTTGCGGGCCAGCAGTTGCCCAATAACCCACGGATGGCTAGTTCGCAGAAGTGCATTCGTACTAACGACATTGAAAATGTGGGAAAGACAGCCCGGCATCATACTTTCTTTGAAATGCT
>DIPA01000114.1:145377-147002 GCA_002427055.1 Firmicutes bacterium UBA5500
CATCATACTTTCTTTGAAATGCTAGGTAGTTTCTCTATCGGTGATTACTTTAAAGAAGAGACGCTGGTTTGGGGTTGGGAATTCCTGAAGGATGTAGTTGGTTTACCGGAAGAGCGCATGTATGCGACCATTCATCCAGATGATGAAGAAGCACGCCACATTTGGCTTGAAGTCATTGGTTTGCCCCCCGAGCGCCTAGTTGAAGATCCAGAAAACTTCTGGGACATCGGCCCCGGCCCTTGTGGCCCTAACTCTGAAATTTACTTTGATCAAGGTCCGGAATTTGGCTGTGGCTCGCCCAATTGTGGAGTAGGCTGCGACTGTGACCGTTACCTAGAGGTCTGGAACCATGTGTTCTCGCAGTATAACCATGGCAAGGATGGTAGCTATACTCCGTTACCTAACAAGAACATAGATACGGGCATGGGATTAGAACGCTTAGCGGCTGTGGTACAAGGGGTTAGCTCCAACTTTGAAATAGATGTGTTCCAGCCTATCATGCAAGAGATCGAGTGTCTCTCAGGGCAAAAGTGGCGTGAATTCACTATGGCTTTCAATGTAATTGCCGACCATGCTCGCGCTGTTACTTTCGCCATTAACGACGGAGCCTTGCCGGCTAACGAGGGTCGTGGCTATGTTATTCGACGGTTGATTAGACGCGCCGTTCGGTTTGGTAAAACACTTGGTCTAAACTCGCCTTTCCTCTACAAGCTGGTCCAAGCAGTGATAGCTGCTATGGAAGATGGTTATCCTGACTTGCGGGCCAACCAAGAGTTTATTGAAAGAGTCATCCGCATCGAAGAAGAACGTTTCCACGAGACACTTGACGAGGGCGTTAGCTTGTTGAACAGCTTGCTAGCCGATCTCAAAGCCGCTGGCAATACTCTGCTCGATGGGCAAGCTGCCTTTAGGCTTTATGATACTTTTGGTTTTCCTGTTGACCTTACCTCAGATATAGCTGCTGAACAGGGTATTGCAGTCGATGAGGCCGGTTTTGAGCAAGCCATGGCTGAACAGCGGGAGAGGGCTAGGGCAGCTCGTGCGGGTGTAGAAGGTGATTTCGGTAAGCACGGTATTTTCAATGAAATTGAGGGGGGCAATGTCTTCATCGGCTATGCGGCTACACGTTGCCCGGCTCAGGTTCTAGCTATTTCTGATGCCGGAAGCTTGGTAGAGGAAGCCGTCTCCGGTAAGGAAATTGGTTTGCTCCTAGACCAAACGGTTTTCTATGCCGAATCAGGTGGTCAGGTAGCCGATAGTGGGGAAGTGAACGGTGAAGGAGTGCGCCTTAAGGTAAATAAGGTCTCCAAAGTAGCCGGAGATAAGATTTTGCATCATTGCTCGGTTTTAGAAGGCTCTGTGCAACTGGGGCAGGACTTGATTTTGCAGATTGATACTGAGCGTAGGCTCGCGGTACAGCGGGCACACTCAGCTACTCACTTAGTGCACAAGGCATTGCAGACAGTGTTAGGCCAACATGTGCATCAGGCTGGTTCACTGGTCGAGGCTGACCACCTACGTTTCGACTTCTCGCACTTCAGCCCTCTAACAGAAGCGGAAATTAGGCGAGTGGAATACCTAGTTAATCAGCAGACACTAGCGGGGTATACAGTATCGGCTGAAGA
>DIPA01000114.1:147101-147584 GCA_002427055.1 Firmicutes bacterium UBA5500
GTATACAGTATCGGCTGAAGAAATGTCGCTAGAGGCAGCCAAAGAGAAGGGCGCAACCGCGCTGTTCGGTGAAAAATATGGTAATGTGGTGCGAGTTGTCAGTATGGGTGACTATAGCATGGAGCTTTGCGGTGGCACTCATGTGGCTAATGTGGGCATGATCGGCCAGTTCCGCCTGCTTGCGGAGAGTGGCATTGGAGCAGGCCTCAGACGCCTGGAGGCTATTACCGGTGAGGCCTCATATAAGCATGCTCTGGAACAAGAGGAGCGCCTGGGTAGGATTGCAGCTTTGCTTAAGGTAAACCCAGAAGATGCACCGCGGCGTATTGAAACTACCCTTGACATGCTGCGTTCAGCACAGCGGGAAGTGGAGTCGCTGCTGGCGCGCCAGGCGGCGCAGGAAGTAGATTCCTTCCTGGACGATGCTGCTATAGTTGACGGTGTGCGTATTATTGCACGGCAAGTCACTGCTAAAGATATGGA
>DIPA01000114.1:147728-150203 GCA_002427055.1 Firmicutes bacterium UBA5500
ATAGCTTGCGTCAAATAGCAGATACTGTTAAGGATAAACTGCAAAGCGGCGTTATTGTTTTGGGCGCCGTTGTTGACGACAAAGTCAATCTGGTTTCTATGGTGACGGATGACTTGGTGAAATTGAAGTTGCACGCTGGCAACTTGATTAAGGAAGTTGCTAAACTAACAGGTGGTGGCGGTGGCGGTAGGCCTAACATGGCGCAAGCCGGTGGTAAAGATCCTAGCAAGTTAGCTGAGGCCTTAGCGCAAGTGGTCAAGTTTGTCGAGCAGCAGCAAGCAGGAAAAGCTAGGAAGCAATGACTGTAACGGAAATGAAACATGTCGCTAAAGGAAAACAGTAGTAGTTCGTTGAACATACTATGTAGGGGAGATTTGTAATCGCCCCAAAGGAGAGGGGGAGCGAAATGGCGGAAAACCACGAGGCCACTAGGGTTATTCCAAAGGTGGACACAGGTCGCAAGGAAGAAGTACATGCAATCTTGTTGGCTGTTGCGGCCGCCCTCCAGGAGAAAGGCTATAATCCTAGCTTCAATATTACTGGGTACCTACTCTCTGGGGACCCCGCTTATATCACCAGTCATAACAACGCCCGTAACCTGATTCGGCGCATTGAGCGCGACGAAATACTCGAGGAGCTCTTGCAGCATTATCTGCGATGAGCCTAGAATATCGTTATTTGGGCCAAACCGGCCTATTAGTTTCACGGCTCTGCTTTGGGTCGTTAACCGTAGCACCCATGCAAGCCAATCTTAGTGTGCAAGATGGCGGCCAACTAATTGAGGCCGCCTTTGCCTTGGGCGTTAATTTTCTCGATACAGCAGAGAGTTATGATAATTATGGGCATATTCGTTGGGCGCTGGAGCGTGGTTGGTCCAAGCGAGTGCATATCGCGACTAAGTCATACGCAGTTACTGCAGAACAGATGCAACGGAGTCTAGAGCGGGCTCTGCGCGAACTCGGACGTGACTACATTGATATATTCTTGTTACATGAGCAAGAGTCAAGCCTTACGCTGCGTGGGCATGCGGCTGCACTAGAATATTTAGCTCGTGCTAAAGAGCGTGGCCTGGTGCGTGCAGTCGGTATTTCTACCCACCATGTAGCAGCAGTAAGGGCAGGTGCTTTGCATCCGCTTGTTGATGTCATTCATCCGCTAATAAACCGTGAAGGTTGGGGTATAGTTGATGGTACAGCAGCGGATATGTACGAGGCGATTAAGTTCGCTGCTTCCCTTGGTAAGGGGCTTTATGGCATGAAAGCTTTAGCTGGAGGGCATTTATATCGAGATCCCCATGCAGCCTTTCAATATGTATTAGCTATGCCAGAATTAACTGCGGTTGCGGTAGGCATGCAGAATGAGGCTGAGCTAACTGCCAACTTACTGCATTTCACCAATCAACCTGTGCCGCCGCAGTTAGCAGCCAAACTTGCTCGCCAAGAGCGACGCTTAAGCATCGCCGATTGGTGCGAGGGCTGTGGCAGCTGCGTATCTGCTTGCCCAAGCAATGCGTTGCGCATTGAAAATGAGCGGGCGGTTGTCGATGTCAGTCGTTGTGTGTTCTGCGGCTATTGTAGCCGCGCTTGCCCTAACTTTTGTTTGAAGGTGGTCTAATGCAGCGCATTTTAGGACTGGATGTTGGCAATAAGACAATTGGCGTGGCAGCCAGTGATCCTCTGGGGCTGACTGCGCAAGGCGTTACCGTGCTTAGACGGTCGAGCTTAGCCGCAGATCTGGAGGCTTTACAGGAGCTTCTGGATCGCTATCAAGCGAGTGAGGTTGCGGTAGGTCTGCCGCTGAACATGAATGGTAGCAAGGGGCCACAAGCTGAGGTGGCTGAGGCATTTGGCAATGCTCTCGCCGCAAAAGGAGTAACCGTTAATTACGTAGATGAACGTCTTAGCACTGTAGCGGCCGAGCGTGCGCTATTGGCAGGGGATGTACGTCGTAGCAAACGCAAGAACGTGATTGATATGATTGCTGCTCAGCTGATTCTTGAAGTCTATCTTGGGCGGAGGCAGGCCGGCAAGTAGGTTTAAGGAGTTGTAAACAGGGTAAGTTATAAATAGCTTCGCAACCTGATTGACTTTTGATAAAGGCTCTTATAGAATGAAGCTACATTATGGAAATGAGGTGTAACTATGACCGAGCACGAGCATGAGCATGAACATGAGCATGCAGAGGAGTTCGTTATCCTGACTGATGAAGATGGCAATGAATACGAGTTCGAGATCGTTGATGTAATCGAAGTCGATGGAGAAAGCTATGCTATCCTTTATCCTGTAGATGAGGAATCTGAAGATGAAGGTTATGTGATCATGCGCTTTGCCTTAGACGAGGAAGATGAAGAGATCCTCGTAGATATTGAGGACGATCAGGAATGGGAGAAAGTCGTCTCGGTGTGGGAAGAGCTCATGGAAGAGGAAGCCTTAGAAGACGATGATGAAGACTACGAGGACGAAGACGAAGACGACG
>DIPA01000114.1:150338-150991 GCA_002427055.1 Firmicutes bacterium UBA5500
ATCGGGTTCCCTTTTGTTTGGTTGGCGGGTTATAATCAGCTTATGACAGCAGCTTAGTCGAACATCTATAACATGGGAGATGAGTTTATGCCGGCAAACAACTTTCTGGGCCGAAGCTGGTCTTGTATGCGCTCTAGTAGCTGTCGTCTGAGAATCGCCGTTGTCCTGGCGGTCATTGCCAGCTGCTGCTTGCTCTGGATAGTAGTATTGCTAAGCCCAGTTACTCGCGCCATAGATGCTGAAGCGAAACGCATAGTTATTACACCGGGAATGACCGCGCGCCAAATTTCCAAGCAGCTTGAGCAGGAAGGCATTATTAGAAGCAGCACCGCGTTTCATTTGCTAAGCCGTTATACAAGTGCCAGTGGGCATATGCAGGCAGGTGTTTATGACATGGCTGCCAACGAGAGCCCTAAGCGTCTTTTAGAGAGGCTATATGAAGGAGATACGGTAGATTTGGCCATATCCGTTACTATTCCAGAAGGTTATACACTAAAGCAGATTGCAAAAGTGCTGGCCGAGCATGAAATAGTAGGGCAGCAGGAGTTCCTGGAGTACGTGAAGACGGCCCCGCTACCTTATGCATTTCTAGAGGCTGCAGCTGCCAAACTAGAACCAGAATGCAGAATTGAAGGGTATTTGTTCCCCGACAC
>DIPA01000114.1:151107-151338 GCA_002427055.1 Firmicutes bacterium UBA5500
GAAGGGTATTTGTTCCCCGACACATACCACTTCATGCCAGATACATCGGCTGCTGATGTAGTAAAGACTATGACTAACCGCTTTAAGCAAGTGTTAGAGTCGCTGGCGCCTATAGAGCTATTGCAGGGCGGCCAACTGGCCGATGCTCCTGTGCCACTGAGCCTAGATCAACTGGTTATCTTGGCCTCTATAGTAGAAAAAGAAGCCGTTGCTGAAGCAGAGCGTGCCACA
>DIPA01000114.1:151477-153376 GCA_002427055.1 Firmicutes bacterium UBA5500
GGTTACAGTCTTGTGCTACTGTGCAGTATGTGCTAGGCGAGCCGAAACCGAGATTGAGCACGGCCGAAATGGCTATTGACTCACCTTATAACACTTATGTTAATGACGGACTGCCAATCGGTGCTATTGCTAGCCCAGGAGCTGCATCGATTCAGGCAGTGCTCAAGCCCGAGGCAACTCCCTTTTACTACTTCGTTGCCAAAGAGGATGGCAGTGGACAGCACGTTTTTAGCAAGACTTTCGCCGAGCACGAGCAGGCAATCCGCGCTGTTCGTAACCCATAGCAAGGACGCCCGGCCTTTTGGGGTTAGGATACAGGCCATATGCCACTTGAAGAGTTTTGAACTAAAGGAGATAAAGATGCAGAAACCTGAACTGCTAGCGCCAGCTGGCACCTTAGAAAAATTGAAATTTGCTATTACCTACGGGGCCGACGCAGTCTATTTGGGTGGGCCGATGTGGGGGCTACGAGCCTATGCAGGTAATTTCACTATGGAGGACATAGCAGACGGTGTGAGTTTTGCGCATGCTCGCGGCGCCAGAGTATATGTCACTGTGAACATGATTCCTCATAACGATGATCTGGACGGCCTAGATGATTATCTCAGGCAACTGGCTGCTCTAGGCGTAGACGCGTTCATTATCTCTGACCCGGGCATCCTGACAGTGGCCAAAGAGGTAGCACCGCAGGTTGCAAGACATCTGAGCACGCAAGCCAATGTAGTCAACTATCGGTCGGCCCAGTTCTGGGTAGACCAAGGCGTATCGCGTTTGATCTTAGCACGCGAGTTAGCGCTCACCGAAATAGCAGAGATTGGGCAACATGTTGCTGCGGAGCTTGAAGTATTTGTGCATGGAGCGATGTGCATCTCTTATTCTGGCCGCTGCTTGCTCAGCAATTACCTTACGGGACGTGATGCGAATCGGGGTGCCTGTGCTCAACCTTGCCGCTATCAGTATTACTTGGTAGAAGAGAAGCGGCCGGGGCAGTATTTCCCAATCACTGAAGATGCTCGGGGCACTTACATCATGAATTCTAAAGACCTCTGCATCATTGAACAGCTTCCCAAACTGCTGCAGCTTAATATACATGGGTTGAAGATTGAAGGCCGCATGAAGAGTGTGCACTATGTAGCCACCGTGACTAAGGTATACCGGGAAGCCATCGATGCCTATTACGCTAACCCTGTCGCATACCGTTTCCAGCCTCAGTGGTTGGATGAACTGGCAAAAGCATCAAATCGTAGCTTTACCACTGGTTTCTACTTTGGAGCCCCCGGACCTGATGACCATGTTTATGAAGGGGAACTTTATGAGCGCCAATATGATTTCGTAGGTGTGGTGCAGAGGTATGATGCTGCTATGCAGCTACTCTGGGTGGAACAGCGCAATAATTTCCAGCTGGGGGACGCTCTTGAGATTCTCCAACCGCAGGGTGCTGGTGGAGAGCTTGTAATCAACAAGATGTTCAATGAAACGGGCGAGGAGATCACGGTTGCGCGCCATGCCCAGATGCTGGTAGCAATACCCTGCCAGCAACCGCTGCAGCCCATGAGTTTACTACGCCGTCAAACTAAGTAAGCTGAGAGGATGTTTCATAGGGCTAGTGAACACTGGCCCGTTTTTTCTCTAAGAGTGGACCGGCCGCGGTGACCTACGAGGTTGCGGATAAGGTCACCCAAGCAAGCTGGACTACCCCGACAAATACTATACAAGGAGAAATAGCATGACAAAAACTTTTGACCAACTCGGCCTGAGCGATGATATCCTCAGGGCCGTTCAAGACATGGGGTTTGAAGAAGCGACCCCAATTCAGGAGCAAACAATCCCGCTGGCTATGGCCGGGCATGATCTTATCGGACAAGCGCAAACCGGCACCGGCAAGACGGCTGCCTTCGC
>DIPA01000114.1:153484-153652 GCA_002427055.1 Firmicutes bacterium UBA5500
ACCGGCAAGACGGCTGCCTTCGCCATTCCTCTAATTGAGCAGGTTAGAGTAGGTACCCAAGAACTGCAGTGCCTGATTGTTACGCCTACCCGTGAATTAGCAGTGCAAGTGGCTGAAGAGCTAAATCAAATTGGTCGGCATAAAGGCGTGTCTACCGTACCTATTTAC
>DIPA01000051.1:0-242 GCA_002427055.1 Firmicutes bacterium UBA5500
CTAAACGTTGATGCAGCCCGTTCGGTTGAGCGTGCTTTAGAAAGGCTAGTGCAAAACGGTTACAATATTAATTTTGCCGAGAGTGTTCGCGCCGATGGTGGTTGCGTTATGCGTGGCAATGATCTTTTGGTTGGAACGCCCGACGTTATGGTTACCGATACCCTAACCGGCAATGTGCTCATGAAGGTGTTCGCCGCTTACACGAGCGGGGGAGATTATGAGACTACCGGCTTTGGTTACGG
>DIPA01000051.1:461-792 GCA_002427055.1 Firmicutes bacterium UBA5500
CAGGCAGTCGCTAAGGAATTTGCGGCCGCTCATAAAGCCGGCTTGCAAGATCTTTTTAGGAAAGAGGCCAAACCAGCTGCAGCTGAAGCCGAAGCAGTTACCGCACCACCGGTAAAAGTGACTACCGAAGAGATTCACGGTATCGATATTCTGGAACTAGAAGATGCCCAGCAGGCTATCTGGAAAGCCGGCATCTATGCCGCCACCGGCATGGGTTGCACCGGTCCGGTTATCCTGACCGCTAAAGAGGACTTCGAGGCAGTAGTTGAGATCCTGAAGAAGGCAGGCTACATCGGTTAGTAGAATGCATGAGACAGGGGGACGTTCAGTT
>DIPA01000051.1:873-12747 GCA_002427055.1 Firmicutes bacterium UBA5500
GACAGGGGGACGTTCAGTTTGTCTCACTCGTTGAGACAAACTGAACGTCCCCCTGTCTCTCTTCACCTATACACTATTTCAGCGCTTGCGCCCGCATCGGTAAGAGTTAAGATAGCCACCGAAGGGCGGGGTTCTCCCCGCGGGTCAGTGGCCGAGCCGGGGTTTAATAATAGCTGGCCATTATGATCTTTATTATAGGGCTGATGACTATGCCCGAAAACAATCACGTCCGCATCAGGAAAGGTATGTAAGGCTCGCTCTGGCGTAGTCTTACCTCGACCAAGGTGCCCGTGAGTCAAGCCTACTTGAAAGCCATCCAGCTCCAAGGTGATTTTCTGCCCCAAAATATCTGCCATAGCCGGTGAATCGGTATTACCGGCGATAGCAGTCGTTGGTGCCAGCTCGTTCAGCTCCCGCAGTACTGACCAGTCATTGATATCGCCGGCGTGCAGAATCATGTCTACGTTACTGAAGGCCTCCAGTACGAACTGGGGCAAAGTATTGCCGCGTCGCGGCATATGGGTATCTGAAATGATGCCAATGCGCATCCAGCTCATCCTTTCTCAAAAACTATTTTATCACATACTTATTAGCTTACATAGCAAAACAGGTAGCCAAGGGGCTACCTGTTGTTGATGAAGAAGTTAGCAAGACCGTCATCAATTTTAGTTGCTAGAGATTACGCGCCAGTAGGGCTGCACCGAGAGCACCGGTAAACTGGCATTCCTCAGGAGTGAGAAGAGGCGCCTTGAGCTCCTCTTCTAAGGCCCGGCGAATGCCCGTGTTCTTAGCCACACCGCCGGTGAAAGCTACTGGCCCCACCACCCCAACCCGCGCTGCCATGCCGGCAACCCGTTTGGCCACTGATTGGTGCAAGCCAGCGATTAGCCCTCCGCGACTCATGCCTTGAGCTAAGTGCCCAATAATCTCTGATTCTGCGAAAACGGTACACATACTGTTAATACTAACCGTTTCGCTGGGATCCTCCGCATCCGCCAAGTCCGATACATCCATACCCAACACCTGCGCCATTACTTGCAGGAAGCGGCCGGTTCCGGCGGCACACTTGTCGTTCATGGCAAAGTCGATCACACGACCAGACTCATTTAGCTTGATTACCTTGCTGTCCTGGCCGCCAATATCGATAATGGTGCGCACTTCTGGGAGCAAAGAAGTCAGACCTTTTGCATGACAGGTGATCTCGGTAATGGATTTATTTGCATCAGGCACCGAGATACGTCCATAGCCAGTTGCCACAATAGCATCAATTTGGAGACGTTCTAGGCTTGCCGATCGTGTTAGTTCAGCTATGATCTGTTGGCCGGCATCGCGCGGGCTCCAGCCGGTTGGCACGACTACTTGCCACTTATCGTTTGGGGCTAGCAGCACGCCTTTAGCGGCTACTGATCCAATGTCTAGGCCAAGCGTGATCATTTATCAGTCATCTCCAGTAGAGCTTCAATACGTACCTTAAGTGACTCAATGTCTGAAGTAGAGTAATCGCTCTCGAGATGTAGGAAAGGCAGGCTTGCTGCTTTCACCAAGCGCTCCACATCATAAGCCTCAATGTTATATGTGTGGCACGCTTGCCAAGTGAGGTCGATTACGGCATCCACCTGAAAGTCGTGCAGCATGCTCTTCAGTAGTTCCAAACGATGCGGGTTAGGGCTCATGCACGAACAGGGAATCTTGAGATACTTCTCGGCTAAAGCCATAATTGGGTCTTTATGTTCCTCGCTAGCTACGATGTCCAGCGTCTTATAACCACTGCAATTCTCCATAGCAACCATGTCGGCACCTAGTTCGTCGAGTAAACGCACTACTTTTTCACTGCCTATACCAACAGGGCAGCCAGTTAGCAATACGCGTGGCTTGCCTGACTTCGCCTGTGGTGCCTGTGCCCGTTTTTCTGCTACTAACTGATTAGCTAAACGAATAACTTCCCGCTGATCGCTGGCGAATTTGACTGTCCAACTGGCAGTTAACAGATTAAGACCTGGCAAAAGGGGTGGGTTCCCTTGATTAAGATCGTGGACTGCTTTGAGCGCTTGCCGTTCCTCGTTAACAAGACGAATAGCTTCCCAGATAGCCTCGTCGGTAATGGTTACTTGCAATTGCTCTTCCAGTCGCAAACGTAAGCGCTGGATCTCGCCGGCCCACATTTTAAGGGCAGCTTCGCTATCTTGCACGTTTGGCAATTGCATCACGTGCACCGGCTTTTTCTTATCCATCAACTCAAACATCTTCTTCTTGCCATCGCAGGTCGTTTCAGCCACGATTAGCTCGGACAGAGCAAAGTAGGGGCAAGTATCGGTAATGGCAAAGCCATAAGACGACTTTATCATCGGGCATAGATTACGAGGCAATTCCTCTTCTGCGGCAGGAATAGGTTCTTCCCGTGTGCCACAGAGACTTACAGGAACAGCACCGGCGGCCAAGATTAACTCTTTTGGGCAGTAAGCGCAATATGTCCCGACCACGCGTAACCCTTGCTTACGACCATCCAGAAGCTCTTGTAGACTCTTATCTCTTAAATCATGAAACGTTTTCAACTCAGTTACCTCCCGAAGCAAACTACAGTAAATACCTATCCTACTATACTATATGCTGCGTTATATTAACAGTAAGACTTTCTTATAGGTAAGCGACTTACGCCTCGGCTCAGCTAATTGATTACTCATACTACGGAGTCAGAAACGGGAGTTAAGATAATAGTCTGTAACCGTTTTTTTGCTGTTGTCAGGCGTTTCCCTGAGTGATATAATCCTCTCGGAATGATGTGACTGCCTGGTCACATGGGAGGTGAATGAGTGCCAAAATCTACTTTCTTGAACCTACCGGTTGAGAAGCGGCAGCACATATTTAACTGTGCTCTGCAGGAGTTTGCGCGTCATCCCTACGAGCAGGCCTCTTTGACAGAAATCGTCAACATCGCCGATATCGCTAAAGGCAGTATGTATCAGTATTTTGAAGACAAAAAAGACCTCTATAAGTACGTGGTGCAGACCGTCTATCAACATAAGCGTTCATTCTTGCAGTCAGTTTGGGATATGACAGATCGTGTGGAGTTTTTTTCGCTAGTCTCCTTGTATTATCGCCAATCGTGGCGCTATGCTAAGCAGTTCCCAGAGTATCACAAGGTAACAGCGAATTTTTGGGATAGTAGAGATGAGGCGTTGCGAGCAGAGATATTGCGAGAAAAGCAGATCCGTAGTATGGAGTTTGTCGACTTATTGCAGCATGGCAGCAGAATTGGGGTAATTGACACCGATGTAGATCAAGCAGCGGCTTGGTTTGTCTATCATGCTGTCGGTAAGGCACTGATTGATAATTTCCTCGAGCAGGATGTCAATGCCGGTGCCCATGAAGCCTTCATTGACTCAGTTTTATCTATCTTAGAGCAAGGACTCAGGTCGCGAAAGGGGTACTAGTAATGCGTAGAACACTGGCTTTTGGTTTGATCTTAGCAATCGTTTTAATGGGAGGCTGCACTTCTAAGGCTCGTCCTAACGATAGCCTAGTAGTAGCTATCCCCACTGACCCCGATAGTTTTCATCCGCATCAATCGATAGCAGCAGCCACATCGGAGATTGCCTTCAACATTTACGAAGGTTTAGTAAAAGCAGCGCCCGATGGGTCGATAATTCCTGCCTTAGCTAGCGAATGGAAAATTGAAGAGGATGGCTTACTGTATTCATTTGTGTTGCGCGAAGGGGTTAAGTTTCATAATGGCCGCGAGCTAACTCCCGAGGATGTAATCTACTGCCTGAATCGGCTGCGCGATCCAGAGGTAGTGGCCAAGGCTAGAGATTATAGTCATATTAAGTCGATCACTAGTGAGGGTAATACAGTTATCATTCGTCTGGATCAACCCGACGCCGCCTTGCTGGCTGCCTTAACTGAGTTCGGCGCTGCTATCTATCCCAAAGAAGCCGAGGACCAGCTATCTACCAAACCCGTTGGTACGGGGCCTTTTGTTCTGACTAGTTGGCAGCCCAATAGCAAATTAGTGCTAGAGCGTTTTGCCGACTATTGGAATAAAGAGTTGCCCAAACTGAATCAGGTCACACTGCAGATAATCCCCGAAGCAGCAACTGCCGTAAGCAACTTGTTAACTGGGCACGTTGACCTTATCCCGAGGCTAGAGGCTGAGTATTTACAGCAGGTTGAAGGTAACGCCAAGCTTAAGATAATCGATAGCCCGATGGCCTTGGTACAATTGCTGGCTATTAATAATGCTCGAGCGCCATTTGATGATCTGCGGGTGCGACAAGCGATCAACTATGCCATTAACAGAGAGCAGATCATTCAGGGAGCGGCTTGGGGCAAAGGTCAACCTATCGGTAGCAATCTGTCTCCGGCTATGGGCACCTGGTATCAAGATTTAACCGGCTACTACGAATATGACCCCGCTAAGGCCAAGCAACTCCTGGCCCAGGCTGGTTATCCCGATGGTTTCTCTGCCACCCTATATCTACCGGCGCCTTATCCGTTGCATCGAAGCGCGGGGGAAATCTGTGCTGATCAGCTGGCGGCCGTAGGTATTAATCTCGATATCCAAGTAATCGAGTGGGCCACCTGGCTAGAGAAGGTATATTCCAACCGTGACTTCGAGTTAACAGTTATCGGTTTTGATGGTCGCCTAGACCCCCATACCGTCTTAGGACGCTATCAAAGCACTTCTAGCCGCAACTTTGCTAATTTCAACGACCAGGAATATGACCAGTTGCTGATGCAAGGGTTGCGGGAAACCAATCCCGAGGCCCGTAAGGCTATCTATCATCGACTGCAGACTATTTTGGCCGAAAAGGCGTCGAATGTGTATATCATGGACCCTAGCCAGTTGGCTGTGATGCAAAAGAATGTAACCGGTTGGCAGAATTACCCTGTCTACGTTCTCGATCTAGCACCTTTGCAGAGAGCTAAGTAGTATGTACTGGCTGAAGAAACTAGCTGCAATGCTGGTTACCCTGGGATTAGTGACGATGGCCACGTTTTTCGCCCTCTACCTGATCCCAGGTGATCCAGCTGCGCTCATTCTGGGGACCGAGGCTGATCCTGAGGCTTTGCAGCTAGTACGCGCGCAATTAGGGCTAGATCAACCCACAGCGGTGCAGTTTGTAGCTTGGCTGAGGGGACTTTTGCGGGGCGACTTGGGCAACTCCATTACTTTCAGTCGCGGCTACTCAGTGGCACAATTGGTGCTGGGTGCTTTGCCGGTTACCATACCGTTGGCGCTGCTATCTGTCGGAGTGGCCTTGCTGATTGGGGTGCTCTTTGGCACTGTGGCGGCTACTGAGCGGGGCGGTAAGTCTTTTATAGTGCAATACCTGTCGCAGATTTCCCTGTCGTTGCCAGCTTTCTGGCTGGGTATTTTGCTCATTCAGTTCTTTGCCATTCGGCGCGGCTGGTTGCCTCCCAGTGGTATGCCTGCCTGGAGCACAGATCCTCAGGGTGCAGCGCTATCATTGGTCTTGCCGATTATCACTTTGGCTTTACCACGGGCTGCTGTTTTAACGAGGACGGTACGCTCGGCTCTCCTGGATACTATTCGGGAAGACTATATTCGTACGGCTCGTAGCAAGGGGCTACCCGAAAAGGTAGTTGTTTATCAACATGCCTTACGCAATGCTTTGGTGTCGATCAGCACCGTTACAGGTATTCAGTTGATTCAACTGCTAGCCGGGACAATTGTGGTTGAGCAGGTATTCTCCTTACCCGGGTTAGGACGGCTGATGCTGTCTGCAGTATTGCTGCGAGATTTGCCATTAGTACAAGGAGCTGTTTTTGCGGGCGCATTGCTCATTCTGCTGGCTAACTTGCTCTTTGACAGCCTTTACCCGTTGCTCGATCCGCGTGTACACGTTTGATGAGGTGGTGGAAATTGCAGAAATATAACCTGTGGTCAGGTGCTGTCCTGGTGGGATTGATGGTGCTACTAACACTGGTAGGTCTTGTGTTTACTCCGGCACAACCTAACAAGATGGACATTGAGCAGCAGCTACAACCTCCTAGTGGCGATTTCCCGCTGGGTACTGACAATTATGGCCGCGATATTCTTAGCCGTATTATGGTGGGAGGCCGCCCTGCTTTTGAAGCGGGGTTTGTTGGTGTCATTCTCGGCCTGAGCGTGGGGACTTGGCTGGGAGCTATGGCCGGTTACTATAGGGGCTGGCTAGAGGAGACTATCATGCGTTTTGCTGATGGGCTGTATGCACTGCCTTCGATTCTTCTAGCCCTTATCGCCGTTACCTTATTAGGGCCTGGGCAACTGAGTATATTGCTTGCCGTAGCCATAGCCAATGTGCCTGTTTTTGCGCGTATAACCCGTTCTGCTTTTCTCAGCTTGCGTGAACAAGAATTTGTGATGGCGGCTCGGGCGATGGGGCTTAGGAACGGTCGCATCATCTGGCGGCATATTCTCCCCAACTGTCTATCAGCGCTTTTGGTGCAGGCTAGCGTCAGCTTTGCCAACGCAGTCTTGGCAGAGGCATCGCTCAGTTATCTAGGCTTAGGTACTCAGCCACCCGATGCGAGTTGGGGTAGAATGCTAAAAGAGGCACAGGCCTTTGCTTGGCGAGCACCTTGGACAGTGATCTTCCCTGGGCTGGCAATTGCTCTGACAGTGTTAGGATTAAATCGGCTGGGAGACGGTTTGCGCGATAGGTGGGATCCTAAAAATAGACTTCTCTAACTGTTGTTGCTCAGTCAAGTAGGGAATAGCTATGGCTAAACCGAACTAGTAGTAAGAACAGAAACTTGATAGGGAGGTTGTTAGATTGTCTGGAATAGCAAAGACATTAGCTAAACGGCAGGAGATTCCAAAACAGTATCAGTGGGCAGTTGAAGATGTATATGCAGACGACGCAACTTGGGAAGCAGATTTCGCCAAGGTGCAGGCCATGATTTCGGATTTAGCTGCGCTGCAGGGTTCTCTGAACCAGTCGGCAGCTAAGTTGCTGGCAGCACTAAAGACGCAGGAAACAATGCTGAAAGCTGTGTTCAAAGTTGCTTTCTATGCGGGCAGGCGTAAAGATGAGGACAATACCAATTCCCTCTACGTAGCTATGAGCGATCGGGCCCGTAGCTTAGCAATTCAGCTCAACGGAGCTATGAGTTGGTTTACGCCCGAGTTGCTTAGCCTGCCGGTAGAACAGCTAGAGAAGTATCTTGGCGAGGAACCAGAGCTTGCTACTTACTGCCAGCTGCTTGACGAAATTATGCGTCGCAAACCGCATGTGCTAAGTGCTGAGCAAGAATATCTATTGGCTCAGGTTGACCAAGTATCCCAGGGGCCAGCCACCATCTTCAGTATGCTCAACAATGCCGACCTGAAGTTTCCCACCATTCGCGATGAGAAAGGGCAAGAGGTTGAGGTGACCAAGGGGCGCTTTGTCAGTTTTCTGCAGAGCCCTGACCGCCGTGTGCGTAAAGACGCTTTCACAGCTGCCTATAGCACTTACCGAGGACTCAAGAATACTATCGCTGCCACTCTGGGATCCTCGATCAAGGGAGACGCCTTTTATGCGCAAACTCGCAATTACGAATCATCGTTGCATGCAGCAACCTTTCCAGACAACGTACCCGTAGAAGTCTATGATAACCTGATTGCTACTGTACATAACAACTTAGACAAAATGCATGCCTACGTTTCCTTGCGCAAGCAGGCCCTACAATTAGATGAGCTACATATGTACGATATTTATGTGCCGATTGTCAAAGATTTTCAGATGGGCGTCAACTACCAGGATGCTTGTGCAATGGTTATTGATTCTTTGGCTCCCTTTGGGCCGGAGTACCAGAACATTGTGCGTCGGGCAGTTAGTGAACGCTGGATTGACGTTTACGAAAATGTAGGCAAAACCAGTGGAGCCTATTCTGCCGGCGTCTATGGTGTGCATCCTTACATGCTGCTCAACTTCCAAGATGACATTCAGAGCACCTTCACACTGGCACATGAACTGGGGCATTCCCTACATACTTACCTCACGCTCGAGACACAGCCCTTTATTTACGCTGACTATAGCTTATTTGTAGCTGAAGTTGCCTCAACCGTGCATGAAGTGCTGCTCACTCATTATCTACTCAGCATAACCAGCGACCCGCAGGAGAGGGCTTACTATCTCAACAACTATCTGGAGGGTTTCCGCGGCACTGTTTTCCGCCAGACCATGTTTGCTGAGTTTGAAAGAGAAGTGCACGCTCGCTCGGCAGCCGGGCAGGCACTGACAGCCGACATGATGTGTGACATTTACTACGATCTCAACGTTAAATATCATGGTCCCGATATGGTTGTTGACCAAGATATCGCTATGGAATGGGCGCGCATTCCTCATTTCTACCGCGCTTTCTACGTTTACAAATATGCTACCGGCTACTCGGCAGCGGTTGCACTGGCCAAGCAGATTCTGACCGAGGGCGCCCCGGCTGTAGAGCGCTACCTAGGCTTCTTACGCAGTGGTAGTTCCGACTACCCGCTCAATGTGCTGCACAAGGCAGGCGTCGATATGTCCAGCCCGGCACCCATTCAATCCGCTATGGATGAATTTGGGCGTACGGTTGACGAGTTGAAAGAGTTATTAAACTGCTGAAACTGATTAGGACGCGGGGTTGAGTGCTCCGCGTCCATTTTATACACACTTCAGGGCATTATATAAGTGTGCCTGGAGGTGGAAGTGTATGAACGAGAGCTTGGTAACTGTCGTGCGAGGCGTAATAGCTTTTCTGACGCTCCTGATTCTGACTCGAGTATTAGGTAAGCAGCAGATTGCCCAACTCGATTTTTTTGAGTATGTCCTAGGTATCACCATTGGCTCCATCGCATCTTCGTTAACTATTGACCTATCGATAAAGGCATTTCCCCAGTGGGTAGGGTTAGTTACTTGGATTGTCGCAGTGATGCTCTTTCAGCATGTGACTATTAGGTGGCGGGCGGCAGCTAAGTATATCAATGGGGAGCCGACCATTGTTATTATGGATGGCAAGATTATGGAGAAGTCAATGCGTTCTTTGCGCTATACAGTGGCCGACCTGCTAGCTCAGCTACGTCAGAAAGACGTTTTTGATCCAGCTCAAGTTGCCTATGCGATGGTTGAGACAAGCGGTCAGCTTAGTGTTCTACTCAAACCAGGGTTTCAGCCGGTAACTCGCAACGACTTGAACATGGCGGGCCCAGCGGAGATTGTTAATCCTGAGTTAATTTACAACGGAGTTATCATAGAGCCTAACCTGCAGCGGGCAGGAGTCGATAGAGTTTGGCTGAAGCAACAGTTACAGGGACAAGGTGTCCATGATGAGGGTGAAGTGTTCTTAGCAACCATTGATGCTCACAAACAGCTATACATTGACGTTTTCCAGGATAGAGTTGCTAGCTTCGTCGATATTGACGACGAGCCCCAGAAGCGGGTGAAGTGATGAAGCGTTGGATAAAGAGCCTAATTCCGGCGGTAATTCTGCTGATTTTTGCGCTTATCATGACCAGTGACTGGTATTGGAAGAAACCGCGTGGGCCGCATAACGATGTAGCTATGCTTCTGCAAAAGGTAAGGGACGCAGTATTAGCTGAAGACTGGGCGCAGGCTAAGGCCGATTTGCAGCAGCTTGACAGTGCTTGGCGCTTCGTGATTACTAGGGTGCAGTTTAGTGTTGAGCGTGATGAAATTCGGGGGTTAACTTTGAGTCTGGCACGCTTGCACGGCGCTTTATTAGCTGAAGACAAGACTGGTGCCCTGATGGAGTTGGCCCAGGCCGAGGAGCACTGGATAGATCTCGGTAAGTAAGGGATTGTTTCTCTGGGGAGCACAAAAACAGGCAACCAAACGCTGCCTGTTTTTGTGCTTCTTTGGGAGGAGTGAACTTCTAGAACCGTCCCCGAGGGTCAGTTTACGCCGAGTTTGCTGCAGAGGAAGCTCCAGATGTCGGCTTGTTCGTCGATTTGCTTAGCTATGGGTTTGCCGACTCCGTGGCCTGCTTTCCTTTCTACAAATAGGTAAATATCCTCTGGATTACCGGCGGCAGACTGCAGGGCAGCGTAGAACTTGAGCGAGTTCATCGGTACTACGCGGTCGTCAGTCTCGGCCGTCCTGATTAAGGTTGGTGGGTAAACAGTAGCGAATTTAACGTTATGAATAGGCGAATAGCGATACATGAAGCGGAAATGGTCGGCATTTTCAATGGCATTGCCATATTCACCTGTCCAATAACGCCCTGCACTAAACAAGTGGTAACGTAACATGTCGAGCACGCCAACCCAGCAAATTGCAGCACCATAGAGCTCAGGTCGTTGCGTGATGCAGGAACCCACTAGCAGCCCGCCGTTGCTACGCCCCATAATTCCTAGTTTGGGTGTACTCGTGTAATTATTGGCGATCAGCCATTCCGCCGCAGCAATGAAATCGTCAAACACATTTTGTTTGCTTTCCAGCATACCTGCCCGGTGCCACTCTTCACCATATTCACTGCCACCGCGTAGGCAAGCCACAGCATAGATACCGCCTTTTTCTATCCAGACCAGGTTATTAGGTGAGAAGGCCGGCGTCATGCTGATGTTGTAACCGCCATAGCCATAGAGTAGGGTGGGGTTATTACCGTCGAGCTGCAGACCCTTCTTATAGGTCAAGAACATTGGCACACGAGTGCCGTCCTTAGACTGGTAGAAGACTTGTACAGTCTCAAACTGGCTAGAATCGAAGGCGACCTGCGGTTGAAAGAATGGAGTCACCTTATCTGAGTCTATGTCATAGCAAAATGAGCTGCTCGGGTACAGGTAAGAGGTGAAACCAAAGTAGAAGTCGTTGTATTCGCGTCGACCCGAAAGTCCCTCCAAAGAGCCAACACCGGGCAGCTCAATTTCGCGTACAAATTGGCCTTGTAGGGTGTATAGCTTCAGTTGGGCGCAAGCGTGTTTTGTATACGCTACCACGAGATGATCGCCAAAAAGGGAGACCGAGTCCATGACTGCTTCCTGCTCGGGGATCAATTCGCGCCAATTGGCTCGTTCAGGATTGGTAACATCGATAGCGATCACACGGCCCCTAGGTGCATTTGAGTCGGTATGGAAATAGAAAAGCGGACCATCGTTGCCAATAAGACGATACATGGCATCGTTATCGTCCAGCAAGCGCACAAAAGGCCCGTCACTCTTTAGCTCGCGGTAATAAAAACGGTTCTCCGGATTAGTGCCTAAAAAGACATGCAAGCATAGGTAGGTATCATCATGTGTGATGCAGGCGTGAAAACCCAGTTGTTTGAAATCTGGGCGCTCATAGATGAGCTTATCTGCGCTTTGCTCTGTACCAAGGCGATGCAAGTAGACGCGACTATAGTTCACGGCATCGGCCTCATCGACAGTGCCCGGCTCAGGCAAGCGCGTATAGAAGAACCCAGAGCTATCGGGTAACCAAGCCATGTTGGTGAATTTGCACCAATGGATCACGTCAGGTAAATCGCGACCTGCTTGCACATCATGAACATGAATAGTTTGCCAGTCGCTGCCGCTTACTGAACGCGTATAGGCCAGTAGCGTAGCCTCCTTGTTGCGCGACAGACTGACCAAGGCCACCGTACCATCATCACTCCATTGGTTGGGGTCTAAAACTACGCGCGGCTCACCAGCCAACCCCTCTTGCAGGTAGAGTAACGGTTGGTTCTGCAAGCCATCATTCCTGAAGAAAAAATAACGGTCATCAGCTCGCATAGGTAACCCTTGTTTAGGGTAGTCGTATAGCTCAGTAAGGCGCTTTTTTATCGCTGCCCGCTGTTCCAGGCTATTGAGATAGCCTGTACTCACCTTGTTGGCCGCCTCAATGAAGCCAATGGTATCCTTACAGTTCGGATCCTCCAGATAGCGGAAGGGATCAGCAACCTTTGTGCCAT
>DIPA01000051.1:12847-13686 GCA_002427055.1 Firmicutes bacterium UBA5500
GATCAGCAACCTTTGTGCCATGGTAATTTTCTATTACCGTATCACGCCGAAATGGTAACACTTTATCGCCTCCAGATATGTATTCACTTAATAATTCTGCAACCGAGACAACTATCCTGCCACAAAGACACTTTGGGGATGGTTCTAAACGCCCATTTTCGTTCCTGCTCATTGGCAAGGAGATAGGTGCCTGCAAGGCGAAGTAGTATGGCGAGAGGTATCAAGAGAGCGAGTTGGGGTGGCAAACATGAAACAGCAGAAAATCAGCGAGACAGACCTTTATCCGCCAGTACGCGACTTCCTCCTGGCCCTAGGCTATGACGTGCAAGCAGAAGTAGACGGTTGCGATGTGGTGGCTAAGTTAGGCGAGCAATTGCTGATCGTGGAGCTAAAACTGAGTTTCAACACTACACTGCTCGTTCAGGCAACCGATCGGCAGCGAATGGCCGACTTGGTCTACGTGGCCTTGCCGCGCCCAACCAGTCGCGCATGGCGGCAGCGCTGGCCCGGCTATCAGCACCTGTTGCGACGCCTGGAGCTTGGCCTAATGCTTGTTTCATTTGGCACTAATCCACCCCTAGTGGAAGTCGTTTTCGACCCTAAACCCTTTAGTCAGCGCCATCAAAAGAAACGCCGTCAGCGCGTCATGGCAGAGTTGGCCGGTCGGTCGCGGGCCTATAATCAAGGCGGTAGCAATCGCCGCAAGCTGATGACAGCTTACCGCGAAGCGGCGCTCATTATTGCCAAACATCTAGCCTTGGCAGAGGGACCTCTCTCCCCCAAGGCGTTACGTGACTCAGGAGCCAGCCGCAAAACAGGTGATATCTTATATGGCAACT
>DIPA01000051.1:13768-16098 GCA_002427055.1 Firmicutes bacterium UBA5500
TTATATGGCAACTATTATGGTTGGTTTACACGTATTGATCATGGGCTTTACACACTCAGCGATGCCGGGCGGCTGGCGCTTACTGAATACAAAGACATAGTAGAGCAGTTACCGATTAAGAAGGAGGGAGACGAAGCGTGAAGCTATTTCCAACGCAGGGCAAAGAAGCCCGGTTGCGCCGGGCCCCCGATCACAAGTCGGAGATAATTGCCACGTTGCCAGAGGGGGCAGAGGTAGAAGTTGTGGAGGAGAAAGGGCGCTTCTTACTAGTGCATGTGCGCGACCATTTCCAGCCTAGTATGACTGGTTACCTGCCGACTGGCTTTGTTAGCGGATACAAAGCCGTCTCTGGACAACAAGACAAGTATAAACCGCGTGTAGGCTTGTTGCCTTGCCTACGCTGTGGTGGTAATGACTGGGTTGTGCATGAACATGCCACTGGTAGCGGTCCTTATCTCAACATCCCTCAGGGCTTATTCTCATATGTGGCTGTTAGGTCGCGCATTTGTCTAGATTGTGGCTATGTTGAACCTTGTCTTGACAATGAAGGGTTAGCTAAGCTGCGTAAACACCATGGAAGGAATTAGCTAGTCTTGTTTCAGTTCCTCCTGCGGCACAAATTCTAGCGCTACCGAATTTGTGCAATAGCGCAAGCCCGTCGGTTTAGGGCCATCCGGGAAAACGTGGCCAATGTGGCCGCCACAGCGTGAGCAGTGGATCTCTCGGCGTCGCATGCCAAAGCGTTTATCAGCGTCTTCACCGATAGCCTTGGGGCTAATCGGCTCAGAGAAACTAGGCCAACCAGAGCCAGAGTCGAACTTAGCTTCCGAACTGAAAAGTGGTTGCCCACAACCTGCGCACTCGTAGATGCCTGGTTCAAACAGTTCATCGTAAGGGTTAGCGAAAGGCGGTTCGGTGTCGTGTTCTCGTAGTACCCGAAAAGCATCATGAGAGAGTGATTGCAGCCATTCTTTTTCTGTTTTTTCTATTTCGAACTTCTTGCTCATTGCTTCCATCTCCTTTGCTAATTAGCTTGTTCGCTTTACATAGTGTACCCCAATTGATTAATCTGGACGTAGGACGACGGCCTCTATCAGTGGTCTCGAGTGTCCCCTTGTCTCGGAGATTGGCTACATACGCTCTAGTATGACCACGGCCTTCTCACTGGGACGAACTGAACGTCCCCGTGTCTCGGGTGGAAGGAGGAATTATCGATGGATAAGAAAGGGCTGGCGCAGGCCCTAAAACAAATCGCTACTGCAATTGAGTTGATAGATCCTAACCCATTTCGCGCCCGCGCCTATCAGAATGCGGCTCGCGCTATAGAAAATAGTCCCTATTCCCTGGAAGAACTAGTGCTAGAAGATAAGGCGCGCGGGCTAAAGGGTATCGGCCCCGCCATGCTAGAGAAAATACAGGAGTTTTACGCCCGTGGCCGGCTGGCATCGCAACAACCTTTACTCGAGCTCGTTCCTCCTGGGCTGTGGGATCTCCTAACGATACCCGGCCTTGGTAGCAAGCGTGTGCGTACCTTATACGAAACCCTAGAAGTTAGCTCCTTAAGTGAATTGGAATATGCTTGTCATGAGAATCGCTTGCTAGAACTACCAGGTTTTGGCCCTAAGCTACAAGCCAATGTAATTAGCGGTCTACACCAAGTGCGGGCCCGAGCGGGGCAGGTACTTCTGCCAGAGGCGAGCCAATTGGCTAGCTATTGGCTCGAACAAGTTGGCCAATGGCCTGGTATAGTGCGGGCCGAGATAACTGGCGATGTACGTCGCTCAGCGCCGCTCACCAATTGCGTGGCACTCTTGCTGGGCGTCAACGAGTCGCCTGACGAGGTGCTTGCAAGATTAAGAACTCAAAGTTCTCAGCTAGTGGCTGACTGGTCTCATCAGCAAGAGGGGTTGGCTGAACTCACTACCGATTTGCCCAGTGGCCCCGACCTCAAGATCTACTTGTGTCAAGCCAGCCAATTCGCTTTTTATTGGTTGCTCACCAGCGGTAGCGATGCGCACTTGGCCGCTTTGCGCTTAAGGGGTCTTACTGACAGTGAGGAACTGCAGAATGCTTCTAGCGAAGCAGCCATCTATGAACGCTTAGGCCTGCCCTTTGTCCCGCCCATTTTGCGTGAAGATGGGGAAGAGGTGGCTTGGGCCGCAGGCGGGCAATTACCGGTCTTAGTGCAGGCCAGTGACTTAAGTGGAGTGCTGCATGTACACACTACCTACAGTGATGGTGCCCATTCATTGGCCGAGATGGCAGTCGCCGCGGCTGAACGTGGCTGGAGCTATCTTGGCATCGCCGATCATAGCCAAACAGCGAGCTAT
>DIPA01000051.1:16186-17155 GCA_002427055.1 Firmicutes bacterium UBA5500
ACAGCGAGCTATGCCGCCGGCCTTACTCCGGAAAGGGTACGTCAGCAGTGGCAAGAGATTGACAGCCTCAACCAGGCCAAGGTTGGCGCGCGACTGTTGAAAGGCATCGAGTCAGATATCTTGCCTGGCGGCAACCTCGATTACGATGATGAGCTGTTAGCCGGTTTTGACTTTGTCATCGCGTCTGTTCATTCAAGCTTACGGCAGTCCGCAGAGCAAATGATGCCGCGCCTCTTGGCAGCCATTCGGCACCCGGCAGTGACTATGCTTGGTCATCCGACTAATCGCCTGTTACTTGGCAGGGGAGAGTCAGCCGTCGACCTACAGCTCTTGTTAACAGAAGCTGCTCGTCATGGCAAGGCCATGGAGCTAAATGCCAATCCTCACCGTCTCGATCTCGACTGGGTATGGTGCCGCGCAGCCAAACGCCTCGGCGTTAAGATAGCCATTAATCCCGATGCGCACCGCATCAGTGGCCTCGATGACGTATATTACGGGCTACTGATGGCTCAGAAGGCCGGCCTAACTCGAGACGATATCTTCCTGTTTGCGTAACAAGAAGCCCATCTCTAGCTGCAGATGTGAAGTGTAGCCGGAGCTGGGCTTTATTCTTGCTCTATTCTTATCCGAAGCTAAAAGAGACAGACTCGGTTGCGGCCACTTTCTTTGGCCAGCTTGGTTGCCGCCTCGATGGCCTCTAGCAATTGCTCAATAGTCGTGCCATTCTCGGGGTAAGTAGCTGTCCCGACAGACACCGTGATCGGGATAAGCAGCTCGTGGCTTTCCAAGTGGATATTATGCCGTAGATAGTTGGCAAGTTCTAGGCATTGATCTCTACCTAGGCCGGGGTAAAGACCAGGAACTCGTCGCCGCACATCCAGCGGGCCACGAAGCTATTGCTAGGAGCCAGGCTGCGCACGTGTTGGCCGAGCCAGAAGATCATATCATTCCCGGCCGCATAACCAAATT
>DIPA01000051.1:17328-18753 GCA_002427055.1 Firmicutes bacterium UBA5500
TCTCTTCGCCTCCGCCACCATTTTTTGCAGTGTTGAACGGGCTGCTCTTTGATTGGGCAACTGGGTAATAGGGTCAGTAAATGCCATTAGCTTGGCCTCACCTAGTTGCCTGGCGGTATCTAGTATCTTCTCCGAAAATGATTCAATTAAGGTAGTGGCGTTATTATGCAGTTCAATAGACAGGAACTGTGCATCCTGGTATTCTGGGCTACCTGGGCAGGCGAAGTGCTCTTGGCTGCCACTTTTGCTCTTGCCCAAAAAAAGGTTAGTATAGGCTAGGAGGTGCCCAAGGGTCGCAGCGCAAGAAGGGAAGCAGGCTGCGCTAGCATAGAGAGAGAACTGACAAGGCTGTTGTGGCCAGGTTAGGTCAGCTACTGCTTGGCGCAACTCGGCAACTAGCGCTCTTAAGTCCAGGCAGTTGTTATGCCTTACGAGCAAAGCAAATTCATCATTGGCGATTCTAAACAGTGTGCCCTGCAAACCTGTCTTTTCCCTGCGCTTGTATACTTCATAGAGAGTGCCTGAGATTCTCTTCAGAATCTCATTACTAGCTTCTTCGCCAACCTGCAGGCTAAGAGAGTCAAAATCTGTAATTCTCATAAGTACTACTGCCAAAAGCGTCCCTCGGGAGGCAACCACTTCGTGCAGGCCAGATTTTGTTGCCTGCAGCATGGCAAATACATTACCTAACCCTGTTAGCGTATCGATAGCTATGCTACTGTCTATATACTCGGTAGGTGACACAAAACAGTGCATGCTCATTTTGGAACAAACCCCCACCCGTATCTGAATTAGTTGTATATTCGCTAAAGGCTGATGAAGTCCTCTATGCTTGATACATCATTTTTGCACTATTGGCAGGTTTACCCGCTCTTTTGGCGAAATTCCTGTTAAAAGCAGTTGTTAGTACATGCTGATTGTCTAAACGGCAAGGAGGAGAGGTCTAATGAGCAAGCAGGCATTTGTTGCTGAAGACTTGTTTAGAATGCGTTTTGTTGGGCACCCGGTTTTGGCTCCATCGGGGCAGGAGTTTCTGTTTGTGCAGACACATATTGATGAAGAGGAAAATGGTTACCAAGCTACGATAGAGAAATTCACTGGCCAAGCAGTGGTCTCGTTCACGAGGCGTGAGGGGAAAGGAAACGTACGTGATAGTGCCCCTGCCTGGTCGCCAGATGGTAAGCAGATTGCTTTCTTGTCTAATCGTAGTGGGAAGAACCAAGCTTGGCTGTATGGCAAGTCCGAACCGCTGACTGATCTGCCGCAGGGCGTCAGCAGTTTCATTTGGGCACCCGATGGGAAGGGGCTCTATCTGGTTGCGAAAGAAGTAACTGCCGAGCCTCAGTTTAGAAAGGGCGCCACTGTACGGCGTATTACCAAACTGCGTTACAAGGCTAATGGCACCGGTTATCTTGATGGTTACCC
>DIPA01000051.1:18846-25605 GCA_002427055.1 Firmicutes bacterium UBA5500
TTACCCTACCCAGCTGTGGTATCTTGATTTAGCTAGCAAAGATGTGCAGCGCCTGACCAGTGGCGATTACAACTGTAGCCAGCCGGCTGTTTCCCCCTGCGGGCGTTACCTAGCTTTTGTCTCAAACCGTGCCGAGGACCAGCTGAAAACCTTAAATGATATTTGGCTACTCGACCTAAAAACCAAGCAGCTGCGCAATTTGACAGGCGGGCTGGGAAGCAGCGGTAGCCCGCGTTGGCTACCGGATGGGCAACATCTAATCTACGTTGGGCACCAAAAAGGGATTTACCCCGGCGGCTATCCCGAGCTGCGTCAGATTGATCTTGCTAGCGGTGAGAACATCAACCTGATGCCCAATTTCCCTCACTATCTTGATAATAGCATCGGCGGAGACACTCGTTTTGATAACGGTAACACTGGGCCCAAGCCTACGGCTGACGGGCAGCAGATCTACTTTGTGGCTACAGTAGGTGGCAGTAGCTATTTGTTCTGCCTCGACTATACTACCGGTGCAGTAAGTAAGGTGTTTGGTGAGGGACAGATGGTTATCACCTCGTTTGATGTGCAGGCAGGGCAGTTGGTTGTCAACGTAGCAACCCCCAGCACCCCGGGTGATCTCTGGTGGGGACCACTGGGCGGCGAATTGAAGCAGATCACGTCTCTTAACCGGGAGCTCTTTCAAGACAAATACATTGGCTGGCCTGAAGTTGTTCACTTCACTCACCCCGATGGGGCGCAGCTCGAAGGCTGGTTAATTAAACCGCTCGGTTACGTTGAAGGTGATACCTATCCGTTAGTGATGGAGATACATGGCGGCCCACATACTACTTTTGGCAACGCGTTTTTCCATGAGTGGCAGATGCTAGCAGGCCATGGCTTTGCTGTTCTTTACACCAACCCTAGGGGGAGCCTTGGCTACGGTGAAGAGTTCGCACGGTCGGTAGTTGGTGATTGGTGCGGAATAGATGCGGAAGATCTACAGTTCATGGCCGAAGAGGCAGCCAAGCTTCCTTGGGTCGACAAAGCACGTATTGGCGTAACCGGTGGCAGCCAAGGAGGCTACTTCACCAATTGGCTCATTTCGCATACTAATATGTTTGCCGCCGCTGTTACCCAGCGCAGCATGAGCAACCTCTATAGCAAGTATGGCGTAGCCGATAATGGTTGGAATGGGGACCGTTATGGTATGGGTGGACGCGATTTGTGGGACGATGAAGATTTCATCATGGAGCGCTCGCCGATGCGCTATGCCCGTAATGTCAAGACCCCAACCTTGATTATCCATAGCGACCAAGACTATCGTTGTCCCTTAGAGCAGGGTGAACAGTGGTATGTTGCCCTCAAACGTCTTGGGGTAACCGTGGAGATGTTGCTTTTCCACGGCGAAAACCATGAACTGTCTCGCAGCGGTCGCCCAGCTAACCGCATCGTCCGCCTGGAAGGCATCCTAGACTGGTTCCAGCGCTACCTCGGCTGAAACCGTCCCTTTGTTGCAGTGTTTTTAAGCATGGGCGGCGCGGCGGCGTTGGCGCCAGCGGCGGAACAGAAAAACCAGTAGTAGCACCAGCACCACTATGCCGACCGCTGGCCAGAGCCAGATGGGCAAGGTTCTGACCGGCACGATACGTCCGGTCGTCTGGGCATAGTAAGTAGGCAGTTCGGGTAGACCGCCCGCGCTTACGGGGGTCTGGCTAGCAGCATATTCAAGCACCGCTTGCCAGACCTTGAATTCCCTCCCATCGCGGTAGACGATGCAATCATCTACATCTACCGGGTTACCTTGCTTATCTTTCATCACCAAACCTAAGCTGGGTAGCAGTTCTCCCACCATAGGCAGGAAGGCTGCCAAGTAATGGTCGGAAACGACATGATAAAGCTCCTTGTCGCCTCGCTCAAGGGGTGCCCATTCGTTATTGTCCTGCTGCAGGCCACTGCCGGTATAGCGTTCTGCTTGTACCACTGCTCTGGTTGTTGGGATAGGTATCTTCTTCACCGGAATCCAGGCTAAAATAGCTCGCGCCGGATCATACTGCATGCGTAGGCCGGACATCTGTAGAAAGAAGGGATCGCCCTTGAGTTGCGGCAAAAGGGCTGTGATTTCCAGGATGCGTCGCACCTCTTCTCCCGTGAAGTAAATAGAAACCAAAGGATAGCCCGGTTCTCCATCCGGCCCCAGACCTAAGCCCACCGTATTTACTAAATCGAAGAGGGCAATTTGGCCTTCCCGTCCGGGCAGGGTGCCGGGCTCCAACCCCCCGCGAATCACACCATTGGCCTGAAAAGCAAAATCCACCTTATCCCCGGTAACTTGCTCTCCGATCATGCGCATGGCATCGGTTACGAAATCGCCGAACGGTGTTTCAGCTAGTTTTGGTTCATTCTTGACCGCAAAATTGGTATGTAACACGGCCTGGCTCATATCTGAGAAACGGTTATCCGTTAAGCGTGCCAAAAGCGCATTTAGATCATCCGTAAGTCTGGCTACCTTATTGGCATAGATGGCATCGCAAGCTACATCGGCAGTAAGGGGTAGAAGATAGGGTTGCCGGTTAGTTTCGTTGCGCAGACGAATGGTGTCAGTCTCTCGGTTGTAAGTGAGTTCTAGCAGGCCCAAGTGCGAAAGCTGGGTTCCCGCCTGCACGATAATTGTCTTGCCAATTACAATTGGTTGTTGCAAAGCCTCATGCGAATGCCCACCTATGATGATATCGATGCCGGGCACGGACTTGGCTAGTAGCCCATCTTCCACAGGACCGGCATGAGAAATAGCCACAATAACTTCAGCTCCTGCGGCTTCCAGTGCGGCTACAGCGGCGCCGGCGGCAGCTTGTTGCTCAGAGAAACTAATCGGTGCGGCGTAAGGCGTATACTCAATGGCGTCCTTACCTAGCAGACCGAAGAAGCCAACTTGCAAGCCATTAGCTAACGTCTTGATAGCCGTCTTTTGTATACCAGCCTCACCTAAAGCATGCCCTTCCGGAATAACTGTATTGCTGGCCACAATTGGTGTTGTCTTTCCCACCCTGGGATATCCGGCAGCGCGAAAATAAGCAGCTAGCACATCTGCACCGTAGTCAAACTCATGGTTGCCGATAGTTATTGCGTCATACCCTAGTGAAAGCATCAGGCTGAGCTCTGCGGCCTGCCTTTCTAGGGCCAGCCAGGCAAACGGAGAGCCGCTGAGGTAGTCTCCGGCAGAAACTAGTAGCACCGGTTCGCCTGTAGCACGCTTGTTGGCGCGAATCGTATTCACGGCGCTGGCCAAGCGGGCAAAGCCTCCGCCCGAACCGCTATTGCTTGTGGGATCAAAGTCAATCAAAGGTAATGGTAGCAAGACGGAATGTTCATCATTCGTATGCATAATGGTGAAGGTTAGCTCTGTTACCGCATCCGGCGCTGCTTTAGCTAATCCTGGTTGAGGTACAGTTAGGCTGCCCGTTATGAGTAATAAGCTGAGAACTATGGCTGAGATTCTCCGCAGCTGTTGCATAGGAAGTAGCCCCCTCTAATAAGAAATCCCCTTGCTATATTCTCTCAGCAGGGGGATTTTACCTTCTATAAATGTCGCTAGTTTCCTGTTGGCTTGCTTGTCATAATCCTTTTTTGCATCGCCCTTTGTTAGTCGTCCAGAGTTTCATCCGATTCAACTCCGGCCACAGCCTCCGTGATGTTAGTAGCATGATCGGCAACTCGCTCTAGGTTAGAAATGAGGTCGAGGAAGATGATACCTGAGGCAGGGAAACAAGTGCCGGCGTTCAGGCGATGAATGTGCTGCAAGCGCAGTGTTTTTTCTATCGCGTCAACTTCATCTTCGTTAGCGAGAATGGACGTAGCCTTTTCAGTGTTGTTTGTTTCCAGCATGTCGATGGCAGCGGAAACCAATTCGTGCACCTTGTCATACATATCTTCTAGTTCTGCAGCGGCCTCATCTGAGAAGGGGAGGTGATGCTCAATGCGGTACTCGGCCAACTCGCCAATGTTCTCGGCTTGGTCACCAATGCGCTCAATATCGCTTGACATGCTGAGTAGTGCAGCCAGTCGCCCCGACTGTTCGTCGCTTAACGACTTCTGGGAGAGATGGGCTAGGTACTCAACAATAGCGTGTTCAAGGTAGTTAATGGTCTCCTCTTTATGGGCTGCAGGTGCTAGATTCTCGGAATTACTGGTCACAAAGGCTGTATACACATCTTCTAGCATGGTTAGGGCCAGCTTGCCCATGCGTACCAGTTCGCGAGTAGCTTGACCTAGGGCAACTGAAGGTGTGTTCATTAGTCGCTCGTCGAGGTATAGGGCTCCAATGCGCTCGGTTCGGTCTTCGCCTGGTATGAGTTTCTCTACTGTGTGGGCAAACAACCCTATGAACGGTAAGAGCAAGATAGTATTTATGATGTTAAACAAAATGTGTGCGTTGGCAACCTGACGCTGTAGTAGTGGATGGGTCGTCTGCACAAAAGCAGCGAAAGGTCGGAAGAAAACGAGAAACAACGCCACTCCGAACACGTTGAACAGCAAGTGAGCTACTGCTGCCCGCTTAGCTGCCAATTGGGTACCGATCGAGGCCAGCATGGCAGTTGCTGTAGTACCGATATTGCTACCCAGGATTATTGCCAGCGCCGCATTCAAGTCTAGCAGTCCTTCGCTAGCCAGTGTAACCACAAGACCAGTCGTTGCGCTGCTGCTTTGAATGATAGCTGTAAAGACGGCCCCGATTAGCATGCCCAGTAGAGGTTTCTGGCTGAGGCTGAGAATAAGGCGTGTAAAATAGATATTCTCTCTTAGCGGTTGCATGGCATCGCCCATTACTTTCATGCCCAGGAAAAGCAAACCAAAGCCGAGCACTGTTTGCCCAAGAAAACGTGTGCTTTTCTTCTTGCCTACTAGGGTAATCAAAAAGCCAATGCCGATGGCTGGCAACGCTAGGTCAGTTAGCTTGAGCGAGACCATGAATGCGGTAACAGTAGTGCCAATGTTGGCGCCCATGATTAGTGAAATAGCTTGCTTTAGGGAAAGCAGACCAGCATTGACAAAACCGACAACCATTACAGTTGTGGCGCTACTACTTTGAATCAGCATAGTGACACCAGTCCCCACCAGAACACCGATGAGTGGGGTACTAGTTAAGACCTCCAGCAGACGGCGCAGTCGGTCGCCGGCTATTTTCTGCAGTCCATCGGCCATCAGTTGCATGCCATAGAGAAAAAGGCCGAGCCCTCCCACCAAACCAAACACTAAAGGTAAATATGCAGACATATCTATACCTCCGATTTCGTCTCCCGCATACCGAGCCCAGGTTCTCGGCAGGGAATTAGCTACTTATATTGTAGCAAGCCGTAAACAGTGGCGCGTTAAGGTTCGATTAAGGCATGTTTAAGCTCTCGTTAAGGATTTCCGGTAGCGAGAACCAGGCTATCCTAGCTAGTTTGTCCAGTGCCTGCCTGAGGATTGCCCCGATATCCGCAAAGAGGCACCTAATTATCCTCTCTAGTGGCAGGACAGGCAGTAGCTTGGCTCACTTCGCATAAGGATAAGGTAAAGGGACAAGGGGAGGGAAAGATATGCATGGGCAAACCGCGGTTTCGCTGCGCGATAATAGCAGGTCCTTTTGGCTAATATTACTCTTGTTATTAGGAATACCTCTGCTAAGTAGGCAGCTCCTGCTACGCGCTGCTTGGTCAGGATATTTACAGGGTTTTAGCATGATGTTTATCAGTATCTTGCTGGAGGCCTTGCCGTTTGTGCTCCTTGGCACCTTTGTCTCATCCGTGATTCATCTCTATTTAAATGAAGACGTACTGGCACGGCTAATGCCAAAGGCGCACTGGTTAGGCTTAAGCACGGCAGCTTTGTTTGGTTTTTTGTTCCCAGTCTGCGAGTGCGCTATCGTGCCCATTACTCGTGGTCTGGTGCGCAAAGGAGTGCCGATAGGGATGGCAGTTACTTTTCTCTTGGCTGTTCCCATTGTCAACCCGATAGTGCTGACATCAACCTTTTATGCCTTCGACGGAGCTTGGGGTGTAGTAGTCCTGCGGGCAAGCTGTGGTTTTCTGGTGGCGGTCTTTGTGGGAGACTACTTGGGTAGGCTATATAAGAAGAATTATCCTCTGCGTACGTTTGGTTTCTACGAGACACAGCAGCATGACCACGGTAGCGCTTGCGCTCATGCGCAAGGACATAGTCACGCTGATCACCTGGAAGGCGGCTCGTCTGCTGTAATTTGGCAGTTGCTGCAACACACCAGCGAAGAATTTTTCGAGGTAGGGCGCTATTTGATTTTGGGAGCAGGCCTCTCAGCGGCACTGCAAACTTTGGTGCCGCGCCAATGTTTATTGGCGGTAGGGCAAAACAACCTACTTTCAGTTATCGCTATGATGGCCTTGGCGTATGGTCTTTCTCTGTGTTCAGAGGCCGATGCTTTCATCGCTCGCACTTTCGTGGGGCAATTTTCTAGCGGTTCCATTCTAGCTTTCCTCGTGCTCGGCCCGATGCTCGACCTGAAAGGAACTTTACTGCTGTCAGGTGCCTTCGAAAGGTACTTTGTCTGGCGTCTAGCTACAACAGTTGCCTTGGCTGTGCTGGGCCTCGGGTTGCTAGCCAACGCCTTTCACCTATAGGGAGGCGAAGGCATGCGACGCATCAATGTCGGTACACTGCTGTGGACGCTCTTTCTCGCCTTTAGTGCCATAGGGATCAGCTGTTTGTTGAGGAGTGGCAAGTTAGCCTTCTATTTGCACCCACGCACCTGGGGTTCCCTACGCTTGG
>DIPA01000051.1:25766-30098 GCA_002427055.1 Firmicutes bacterium UBA5500
TTGCTCATGTTGCTGTGCATTGCTAGCTGGCGTGGCTTACGTTCCTCAAATGGTCATCTGCGCCTAAGCTGGGCTCACGCTTTGTTTTTCTTACCGTTGTTACTGGCACTTTGCTGCCCACCGCAAATGCTATCGCTCGAGGTAATCGGCAACAAGGGGTTAATGGGCGTGCTGCGAGGTCATGCCACATCTTCCATAGGCTCTCATACACCTGCGCCGGTTTTCGCACCAGATCAGCCTATCATTATCAATAGTGAGAACTTCATCTCAATGATGGATGCTCTGTGGGAGGATACTGATACTTATCTAGGACGCGAAATAGAGATGCTGGGCTTTATCTACGAAGACCAGCAGCTAGCTCCCGACGATTTTGTGCTAGCCCGCTTGATCATGAACTGCTGTGCTGCTGACGCACAAGTGGCCGGTCTGCTATGCCGCTATCGCCAGCGCAGTCAGCTGCAACCTGGCGAGTGGGTAACCGTGCGCGGCACACTAGCTAAGATGCCCTACTATAACGTAGCGGTGCGCGAAGTGATCGACATGCCTTACATTGAAGTGACAGTAATCATGCCAGCTGAAAAACCAGACAATGAGTATATTTATCCTTAGGTGCACCGAGAGAAGCGATTATCAGAAATGTGGGAACTGCAGGGCGCATTGCCTTAGAAGGCAGGAGTCTGGTCAGTGAGCGAGAAGTTATATAGGTGCGAGCAAGTAGCTCTATTTTAGGCAAGGAAGTAGGTAGGCAAAATGACAAACAAATTGAGTGCAGATTTAGTGAAACAAATCGATAGCATCTTTGCCGAGTGGGATAAGGCAGGCTCACCTGGGTGTGCCCTGGCCATCTCGCAAGACAACGAAATTGTGTACGAGCGGGGCTATGGTTATGCTCAGCTGGAATATGATATTCCAATTACCCCCGACACAATTTTCCACGTTGCTTCTGTTTCCAAGCAATTCACAGCCATGGCTATTGCCCTGTTAGCCGCCGATGGCCGCGTCGATCTGGATGCTAGCGTGCGCAAATATGTGCCCGAGCTGGCAGACTTTGGCCACTTAATTACTGTACGGCACTTAGTGCACCATGTGAGCGGGTTACGCGACCATTGGGAACTAGTGCGGGCAGCCGGTTGGCGTATGGATGACGTAATTACTACAGAACACCTCTTGAAGATGGTATTCCGTCAACGAGAGCTTAACTTCGAGCCAGGATCCGAGTACCTCTACTGCAACAGCGGTTACACACTGCTGGCCGAAATTGTGCGGCGTGTTAGTGGCCAGACGCTACGTGAATTTGCCGATGAGCGTATCTTCAAGCCTCTGGGCATGAACAACACTCATTTCCATGACGACCATGAAGAGATTGTGAAGCAGCGTGCCTATTCCTACAAACCGAATTTAGCAGGTGGTTGGCGCAAGAGCGTGCTCAGCTACGCTAACGTAGGTGCTACCAGTCTGTTTACTACAGTTCGCGATTTGACTAAGTGGTTGGCTAACTTCAGGCATGGTAAGGTCGGTGGCAAAGAAGTAATTGAATTAGTGCAGAAGCCTTTTATTGCTAATGATGGCGAGACGATTCCTTACGGGTTTGGTCTTATGTTGGCGGAGCATATGGGTTGGCAAGAAATTGGACATTCTGGTTCTGATGCCGGCTTCCGTAGCTGGTGCGGGCGAGTTGAGCCGCATAGCCTGGGCGTCGTTATTCTGGCCAACTGTGCAACAGCGGTGCCGCGCGAATTTGCAAGGCGTGTGGCCGAGGTAATGCTTGCCGATGTGGCAGTGAAAGCAGAACCTGAGGCTGTTCCGCAGGCAAACCCAGCCGATTTTGTTGGTAGCTACTTGCTACAATTCTTTGGTAAGAAACTGACTGTTACCAAAGAAGGCGAGAAGTTGTTTGCTCAGTTTGAAGGGCAGGCACCAGAAGAGTTGCGCTATCTAGCGGATGCCAAGTATGCTGCAAGAGAGGCGCGCGTCTCCTTCGGTAAAGGTGAAGACGGGCATCCCCAGTGCACCTGGGAGCAGCGCGGCATCAATATGGTCGCTAAGAAACTACCCGCAGCAGCTCCTAGTGCTGAAGAACTGGCCGCCTATGCAGGTACTTACTATAGCCCCGAGCTCGATACGACCTATCATATTGATCTCTGCGACGGCGAACTTGTGGTTAGCCACCAGCGGCTTTCGGATACAGCACTCGTTCCGTTTGGAACAGATACATTCCTGGAGCGAACCTCGCCTGGTTTTGAGCTCAAGTTTGGGCGCGAAGAGGGAAAGATCAGCGGCTTCGGCCTGGGCAGTGGGCGGATGCGACACGTGCGGTTTGTTAAGCATTAGAGAGCAACAGCGGAGGCCAAACTGGCCTCCGTTTTGCTAGAACCCTGGTAAGCCCTCGGGGACGCGAGCCCTCGGGGACGGTTCTAAAAGTTCAAGGGCTACCGTCCCCTTGTTTCAAGAGAGTTTGGAGGGAGCAAGATGGAGAAACCGAAACGGAATGGCATTGCGCTTGATAGAGAGGAGCGTTATGAATTCACTTGGCCGGGTAGGCAGGCCGCAATTCTGGAGGCTACTACTCCCAATGATAAGTTTTTGTGTCCCTGCCAAGAGGAAAGCAAGCATTGGGATACCACGGGCAATCTGTATCTCGAGGGAGACAATCTAGATGCCCTCAAGCTGCTGCAAGCGACCCACCTCAACTCTATCAAAATGATCTATATTGACCCTCCATATAACACGGGCAAAGATTTCGTCTATCGGGACACCAGACAACACAGCGATTGGTGTTCCCTGATGTATCCACGCTTGTTATTGGCGCGCAGTCTATTGCGTGAGGATGGGGTCATGTTCATCAGCATTGACGATCACGAGGTAGACAACCTACGCAGAATGGCCCATCAGATCTTCGGCGAGAGCAACTTTGTCGCCCAAATCTGCTGGAAGGGGAGAGGGGGGCGCCAAGATAGCAAGCATTTTGCCGTGCTTCATGAATACATCTTGTGCTATGCCAAAAACGCGGTCCGTTTTCAAGCAGGCGAGGAAGCAAAACAAACTGCCGTGTATCCCAAATATGATGCGCAAAAGAAAAGGAACTACAAGACTCAACTGGCTAGAAAGTGGGGTTCCAATAGCAGGCGCAGTGACAGGCCTAATCTTTATTACCCCATCTTGGCCCCAGACAACACGCTTGTCTACCCCATGCTTTCCACCACTGAAGAGGGTTGCTGGCGCTGGGGAAGAGAGCGCATGGCGAAAGAAATAGAAGGTGGCAACGTCGAGTTTGTGCGCAATGAAAAGGGCTGGATTGTCTACGAGAAAATATACGGACCCCTAGCGGGTGAACAGGCGACGAAGAAATTTACTACTTGGATCGACAACATCAACGCCGGTAGCGGCTCCGCTGTTCTGAAGCAGCTATTCGGAAGAAACGTCTTTGACTATCCCAAACCACTGGAACTGATTAAGAGGCTTATCCTAATGAGCAATGCGGCTCAAGATGACCTGATCCTAGACTTTTTCTCTGGTTCAGCTACCACTGCACATGCCGTTATGCAGCTTAACGCAGAAGATGGTGGCCGGCGCCGCTTCATTATGGTGCAATTGCCAGAGCCAACCGATGAGAAAAGCAAAGCCTATATTGCCGGGTACCAGAATATCTGCGAGATAGGAAAAGAGCGCATTCGGCGTGCGGGTGAATTGCTAAAGGCAAACCATAATGACATTTCCTCCCTTGACACTGGTTTTCGAGTACTAAAAATTGATGATAATAGCAGACCATGAGGAAGGTTGCGTTTCCTGTGAAAGAATGATAATTTTTTATGTAGTAAGAATTACATAGGAGGCGCTTGTATGACAAAGAAATATGTTGCTGAACCATTTCGTATAAAAATGGTAGAGACAATCAAAATGCTTTCACGGGAAGAGCGGGAAGAGAAGCTACGAGAAGCCAAGTACAACATGTTCAACCTGCGTGGAGAAGATGTTTACATCGACTTGCTGACAGATAGCGGCACCAACGCCATGAGTCAGGAGCAATGGGCTGGGCTGATGCGCGGCGATGAGGCCTATGCCGGCGCCAAGAGTTACTTTAAGTTGGTCGAGGCTGGGCAGGATATTTTTGGCTATCAGTTTATTCAACCGGTGCATCAGGGGCGTGCCGCCGAGAAGGTGCTATTCAATCTGATCATGGGCAAAGGCGACATCGCGATTTCTAACATGTTCTTCGATACAACACGCGCTCACGTCGAGATTGCCGGGGCTCGCGCTGTTGACTGTGTTGTTGCAGAAGCCGGCGTGTCTTCTCGCATAGCGGATTTCAAGGGCAATATGGATGTGGAACGT
>DIPA01000051.1:30199-31738 GCA_002427055.1 Firmicutes bacterium UBA5500
TGTGGAACGTTTAGAACAACTTATTCAGCAATACGGCACGGACAAAGTGAAGTTGGTAGTCATGACAATTACCAATAACTCTGCTGGTGGGCAACCCGTTTCCATGGCCAACATGCGCGCTGTTGCTGAGGTCTGCCAACGCTATGGTATTCCTTTGAGCCTCGATGCTGCCCGTTTTGCCGAGAACGCTTGGTTTGTCAAGCAGCGAGAAGAAGCATATAAGAACGCCAGCATCCGAGACATTATCAAAGAGATGTTTTCTTACGCCGACATGTTTACCATGAGCGCTAAGAAAGACGCCATCGTCAACATGGGCGGGCTAATCGGTATCAAGGAAGATGCCGAGTTATATTCCCGCGTCAAGGGTAACACCATTTCCTTCGAAGGCTTTGTCACTTACGGTGGGCTTGCCGGCCGCGACCTTGAGGCACTATCCATCGGACTCTATGAAGGCATAGATGAGAATTATCTGCGCTATCGTATCGGGCAGATGGAATACTTAGCAGCCCAGCTAGACGATGCCGGTATTTTCTATCAAAAACCGGTAGGAGGCCACGGCGTGTTTATTGATGCCAAGGCCATGTTCCCGCACATTCCTTATTATGAATTCCCGGGACATGCCTTGGCAGTGGAGCTCTATAAAGAGGCAGGAATTCGCACCTGCGAGATCGGCTCTTACATGCTAGGCAATGATCCTGACACAGGCAAACAACTGCAGGCGCAGTTCGAGTTCACGCGGTTCGCCATTCCTCGTCGTGTATATACACAGGCACATCTAGACGTGATGGCGGAGGCACTAATCGCCATTCGCGATCGTAGCGAATCTGTCAAGGGCTATCGCATTGTCTGGGAGCCGCCTATCTTGCGTCACTTCCAGGCACATCTCGAGCCGCTGGAGTAACAGAGAATTAGCTAATGAACAAGGAGCGGGGCTCGTCTCCGCTTCTTTTCATTTGTCGAAGCTACTAAACTGCCTTGACTTCGGTTTGCCCTCCTGCTAAAATTTAGCCAATAACTACATAGAGATGTTGAAGGGGAGACTGGTGCTTGAAGTTTTACTACCCAAGCGAGCCGGGGATGGTGTAAGCCCGGCGGTAGGCCGAGCAGAGTGGCGCCCCTGAATCTCGCACAATTAAGGTGGGCTCGCTGGCGAAAAACCAGCTTGTCAACAAGGGTGGAACCGCGGAAGCACAGGCCTTTCGTCCCTTTGGGGATGCTAGGCCTGTTTATTTTTATCTATGGACAGTGTGGTGGAAATATCTACTGGTCCAAGTGTACGTCCCCCCGGTCCATGCACGTAGAAGAGGAGTGGTTTTCGATGGCAGAGAAACAAGTTACAATGGAAAAGTTGGTCGCCCTTTGTAAGTCGCGGGGCTTCATTTTCCCCGGCTCAGAAATCTATGGCGGCCTAGCCAACACCTGGGACTATGGCCCTTTAGGTGTCCAGCTAAAGAATAACGTCAAGCAGGCTTGGTGGAAGAAGTTTGTGCTGGAGTCGCCCTATAACGTGGGGCTTGATGCCTCCATTCTTATGAATCG
>DIPA01000051.1:31830-32092 GCA_002427055.1 Firmicutes bacterium UBA5500
ATGCCTCCATTCTTATGAATCCGCAAACTTGGGTAGCGTCAGGTCACTTAGGCAACTTCGCCGATCCGCTTTTGGATTGCCGCGAATGCCGCGCCCGCTACCGCGCCGACCACCTGATTGAAGACTGGGCAACCGAGCACGGCGAACAATTGCACGTCGAAGGCCTTGATAACCAACAGTTGAAGGCTATTATCGATGAGAAGCAAATCGCTTGCCCCAAGTGCGGCCAAGCTAATTTCACCGATATCCGCCAGTTTAACCT
>DIPA01000051.1:32365-34163 GCA_002427055.1 Firmicutes bacterium UBA5500
TTTGAGCAGATGGAATTAGAATTCTTCTGCAAACCCGACGACGCACTGCACTGGTTCGACTACTGGCGCAGCTTCTGCAAAGACTGGTTACTTTCACTCGGTCTGCGGGAAGACTTCTTGCGCCTGCGCGACCACGATCCCGAGGAGCTGTCGCACTATAGCCGTGCTACCACCGACTTTGAATACGAGTTCCCCTTCGGTTGGGGCGAGCTCTGGGGTGTGGCCGATCGCACCGATTTCGACCTCAAGGCGCATCAGACTGTCTCTGGCGAAGACATGAGTTACCTCGACCCCGAGACAAACGAGCGTTATGTGCCTTATTGCATTGAGCCTTCAGTCGGTGTGGAGAGACTGCTGCTCACTTTCTTATCCGATGCCTACGAAGAGGAAGAAATCGCACCGGGCGACGTGCGCACCGTGTTGCATTTCCATCCGGCCTTAGCACCCTTTAAGGTAGCGGTATTGCCCCTAAGCAAGAAGTTAAGCGAACCGGCCGGTGAGCTTTATGACCTATTGCGCCGTAACTTCGTCTGTGATTACGACGAAGCCGGCAGCATCGGCAAGCGCTACCGCCGTCAAGACGAAATTGGCACGCCTTACTGCGTCACTTTCGACTTCGACTCGCTTGAAGATCATGCCGTCACCGTGCGCGATCGCGATAGCATGGACCAAGTGCGCCTGCCAATCACAGATCTGGTGGCCTATCTATCTGAGAGAATGAAGTTTTAGCAGGGAATTTCCCTCTTCGTTCGAATATGTATAGGCATACCTCATTGAGAAAGGATCAAGTCTTGTGAGCCTTAGATTTTGTTCATTTTCCAGCAGCAGTTCAGGCAACTGCTACTACATTCAGAGTTCCGGGGGGACCAGCATCTTGGTTGACGCTGGTGTCCCCTTGCGACGTTTGGAGAGCAACCTAAAGAGCATTGGGGCCAGCCCGCGCGACCTAGGCGGCATTTTCTTGACCCACGCCCATCATGATCACGTTGCTTCCTATTTAATAAAGAAGCCATTCGCTACACGTCATGGCCTGAATACCTATGCCAGCACCGGAACCTGGCGCGAGTTACTGAGAAGGGGCTGCGGGGAGCTCGACCACAGTGCCTGCTATCGCCTCGAACCGAGTAAGACGGTGCAAATTGGCGAGCTGTTCATAACAGCCTATGCCAAGCAGCATGATGCCGCCGGGGCCGTTTGCTTCGAGCTGACCGACGGTGAAGAACGACTGGCTGTTGTTACCGATCTGGGCTGCTATACAGATCAGCTTTTGGCCGCCCTGCAGGGTTGCCACTACTACATTTTTGAGGCCAATCATGATGTACAAATGGAAGAACGCTCGCCTCGCCCTTGGTCTTTAAAGCAGCGTGTGCTTGGCCCCCAGGGGCACTTATCTAACGAACAGGCGGCAAAGGCGCTTACCCAGTTAGCAGGGCAAGCAAAAGGTATCTGGTTGGCACACCTCAGCGAAGAATGTAACTGCCCAGACCTCGCTAATCGCGTCATTAGCAGCACACTGCAGCAGGCCGGCCTAGACGTCCCAGTTTATAACCTTCCGGCACGCACCCCCAGTCCATTCTATGGTGAGGACTGCAGGCTGGAGCAGCTGACTTTATTCGAAAGAGCGGAGGTAGAAAATTGCAGCAGCGCTACGAACTAGCCCAAGTAACACAACACTTGGTGGCCGTGGCCATGGGCCGCGCAGCAGCCGAAGTGGTTATTCGCAATGGACGCTTGGTGAATGTCCTCACCGGCGAAATCCAAGATGGCATTGACGTCGCCATAACTCACGGGCGCATCG
>DIPA01000051.1:34314-34783 GCA_002427055.1 Firmicutes bacterium UBA5500
GAAGCCATACCATTGGTGAAACTACACAAGTAATAGATGCCACTGACCGCTACATTACACCCGGTTTTATGGATGGGCACATCCACATTGAAAGTAGCATGATCACGGTAAGCGAATACGCCAAAGCCGTAGTACCCCATGGCACTACTTCCGTTTATATGGACCCGCATGAAATTGCCAACGTGCTCGGTCTGCCCGGTATTCGCCTGATGATCGACGAAAGCAAACACGTTCCTTTGCGTGTCTTTGTGGCCATGCCTTCCTGTGTGCCGGCTGCTCCCGGTTTTGAAGATACCGGAGCCAGCATTGGTCCGGAAGAAGTGAGGCAGGCCATGGAGTGGGAGGAAGTTGTAGCCTTAGGTGAAATGATGAATTTCCCAGGCGTCATCTATGGCGATAAGCTGATGCACGCCGAATTAGAAGCCACGCTTGCTGCCAACAAAACCATCACCGGTCATTTCTCCCTGCC
>DIPA01000051.1:34915-37275 GCA_002427055.1 Firmicutes bacterium UBA5500
GATACCGGTCGCGCCCTAGTTGCCTACACAGCAGCCGGCATTCGTTGTGACCATGAATCGGTGCGCATGGAAGATGCCTTGGCCAAAATGCGTCTGGGCATGTATGCCCAATTCAGAGAAGGCTCCGCTTGGCACGATCTCAAAGAAACGGCGCGCAGCATCACTGAGCACCGTATCGATACACGCTTAGCAACACTCGTTTCCGACGATACCCATCCCCATACCTTAATTGAGCAAGGTCACCTCGATCACATTGTGCGGCGTGCCATTGAAGAAGGCATCAACCCCATCACCGCTATCCAGATGGTCACGCTCAATGTAGCCGAGTGCTTCGGCATGTCGCGCGACGTAGGCAGCGTAGCGCCGGGCAAATTGGCCGACATCCTCTTGCTGTCCGATTTAACCCAGTTACAGGTAGAGCAGGTGTTGATCAATGGCCAGTTGGTAGCCAAACAAGGGCAAGTGCTCACTAGTGGCCCTGAATTCCTTTATCCGAGCTTTGCCCGTCAGTCGGTGCATTTGCCGGCTGAGCTGATGGCACTCGATTTTGCTATTCCGACTAGCGCTGCTCAAGTAACCAGCGTTATTGCCCGTGCCATGCAGATTATTGAGGCCAAGGTGGGCACTATCAGCAAGCAAGTGGTATTACCGGTAGTTGAAGGGTTTGTGCAGAACGACCTCAGCCAAGACATAGCCAAGGCAGCCGTTATTGAACGGCATCATGGTACAGGCACTATCGGGCTTGGGTTTGTGCAAGGCTTCTGCCTAGAGGGTGGAGCCGTTGCCTCGACCGTAGCCCATGATAGCCATAACTTGCTTATTGTAGGCACCAACGATGAAGATATGGCCCTAGCCGGCAATAAGCTGGCCGAAGTAGGCGGGGGCATGGTCGTCGTGCGCGGCGGAGAGATTTTAGCCCTGCTGCCGTTACCAATCGCTGGTCTGATGTCCGACCGCCCGCTTACCGAAGTAGCCACCTCAGTCGGCGAGCTTGATAAAGCTTGGAAGGCCCTCGGTTGTAACTTAGTTTCTCCATTTATGACCATGGCTCTCTTAGCGCTAGCCGTCCTGCCGGAACTCCGACTCACCAACCGTGGGCTGGTAGATACCGTCAATTTTCAGTTTGTCGACCTAATCGTGGCCGAGCGCTATGGCCAAACAAAGGTTTGATGGGGTGAATGCCGGGACCAACCTGAGCGGTCGCTCCTGGCATTCATCGGCAAAAAGGCACGTCAAACGGCGTGCCTTTTTGCATAGTCGTTATTAGGATTTCTAATTTGTCGGCGGCATTATGGTGTATTCTTGTTTGTCTACCTGTCGGTATCTGGGCCAGAGGCGGCTGTTGTTATGCTGAAGGGTCGTAATGGTACAGTAGGCATTCTCCTCAGTCCATGTCTCTATCGACATGAATTTGACGCTATTGCCATCGGGACTGACTGCGAGCGTCGGCCAATCCCCTCGGCGGGGGAAGGCTTCAATAATTGGCCGCAGGCAGAGCCGTAGCACTCCGGCACGGAAGAAATCATTCTTTAGCGGACCAAGCAGTCCATTAGTGGCAGCCAGTATTTCCTGCTCCTCTGTGAAGAAAGACCAATCCGCGGGGATTCTATCCTTGTGGGCAAACTCCTGTACTATGGCTGGCGGGGTAATTCTGTAAGCACTGGAGTCATCCTTAAAGAGCATTAGCTCCCGTACCTCGGCCATATTACTGCATAGCGATGTGGTACTCAGAATCAGGGCAAGCACAATAGCCCCAGCGACAAAGAGCAGGGGCCGATATCGTTTCACAAAATCACCTCCTCCTGAACCATTTGCTAGAACCTTAAGCAGCACCCTTGACCCAACAGACCAGCCAAAGTGACCGTCCCCGTGGCTATGAGGAGCTCTTTTTTGGTTGTAGAAGTATTTGTATTGGTTTTACGAAGTGCTGAGGGGTATGAGGCTTCCCCTGTCGGAACCCTGAGCAAAGGCATCCCTGTATATGACAGAATGAAAGTGANNGGCCGCTCTCCTCTAATCATATTCTATATATTCCACATTTATCAGGCGATTCCTGTAAAAACGGTAAAGTAAGTCAGCCATATCGCATAGCAAAAAGAAGGATATGTGTGACTAGTGGGGAAATAAGGGGCAGGATGAATGTGCCTGGGTAGGGACAGCCTTACTTGCTTTCGCCACACTAATCAGATAAGTTATGACGCAACACGGTGGCGCCTCAAGCAGTGAGGTGCCACCTTTTCTTTTAAGAGAGGTCAGAAGATAGACTGGAAGGAGACGAATGCCGCGATGAAGAGAAACGTCTGCTGGCTTTCTACCATGCGTCAGCCGGCGCGTACGCTGTTTTTGTTGCTGCTGGTAGG
>DIPA01000051.1:37361-40237 GCA_002427055.1 Firmicutes bacterium UBA5500
CTGTTTTTGTTGCTGCTGGTAGGACTTATTTCTTTTGCCTTTATCTCAAGGGCCGCGGAATACCTGGTCGTAAACCGGGAGACGGATAGGCTGGCGGGGTATTATCGAGCTATAGGTAGTCTGGAAACTGAATACCCGACCGCCTTCTATGTATCATCGGACTCCCAGGATGAATTGGATGATATACAGCTCCCGGAAAATCCCTACGATGTGAGCGCCGGGGTGGGGCTGGTTGCCCAGAGTGAATATGTAGACTTTGAAGACTACCGTCGACTTTGTTCCGGGGTGCTGCAAGGTATCTATAATGCCGATGTAGACGGTTTTTCCAGCGATTTTAGTTACGATGCCCATAGAGTTGATCCTAGTGGGTATCGGCATGTATTCACTAGCGGCATCTATGTTAGCGATGTGCTAGTTTATGGGGAGCTGCGCTCCAAGTACTTTTCACCCTATGCCTCCTCGCGGCCGGATGAGTATAGTCTCATATTTCATGTGGACCAAGTGGTCACTGGTTACCCAGAACATGTTGAGGAAGGTAAAAGCATCCGGTTGCGCTGGCTAGTGGAGGACCCTAGCGAAGTGGAAGCCATTTACGACTCGCTCAAGGTGGGCGAGCGCTATCTTGTCAGGGGATACTATAATCCTATTTTCAATGACACCATGAACAGAAAGGTACGGTGGGAGAACGCCTCTGACCTGCTTCTGCTTAAACCGCTAAACGAAAGCGGGTTGTGGTTTCTGCCCGTGGAACCAGGAGCCATAGCAGATTTTGCGAATCCGGCCCTCAAGGGACTGGCCGAGGTGCTGCGGGTGACAGAAGAAAACCGGCACACGATGCTGGTTTTCAGCACTCGTGATATGAGCGCCATGCCCGAAATGCAGCAGGCCCTACGACAGCACTACTTGGCTGAGGGCCGCTGGCTAGATAGACTGGACGATCTACAAGCTAACCGCGTCTGCGTGGTGCACCGAGATTTTGCCGAGTTACGCGGTCTGGCCGTGGGCGATAGCATCACACTCAAGCTCAGAGACCTAAAGGCCCCGTATTATTGCTATATCGTTCCTGGGGAGGATTGGGACTCCTGGCAAGATTACGAGACCCACACCGAGGAATTCGAGATAGTAGGGTTATACGGGGGCATCACAGAAAGAGGCGAGCTAAGTGTCCAAAGTAACTACATGTATGTCCCCGATTCCTGCATGCCCTCCGGATTTGGTGAGTCGGAGCCCGGAGTTAATCAATTTTCCTACAGTTTTGTTCTGCGCTCGACCGAAGATGTGGACGCCTTTTTGGCAGAAACCCAAGAGGCCTTGGCCGAGCTGGACCTCACAGTCACTATTCTAGATACTGGTTGGGAGAATTTCTTAACCTCCGCTGGCTCCATAAGGCAGTCCGCTGCCCTCAACGCTGGGTTCTTCGCTCTTGTACTGGTCTTGTCTTTATCACTAGCCGCCTTCCTCTACTTGCGGCAGCGGAGGCGCGAGGTTGCCATTCTACGTTCTTTGGGTGTGCCCCATCGCGTCACCGTTAGGCAAACACTGCAGCCTATAGCCTGGGTGGGAGCGGTTGGCATCCTCATAGGTGGGCTGCTGGCTTGGTTTTATGCGTTAGGAAAGGCTGGCAAAACCCTAGCAACCCTGCAGGGCCCGCGGGTGGCCCAGCCTGCTGCAGCTCTTTCTCCAGTTTGGTTAATCGGGCTGTGCGCTGTGGCCTTCTCCCTGGTAGTATTCTTTACCGCTATGGGGCTATTATCGATGGCTCGCCGCCCCGTTTTGGAGCTGTTACAGGGCACGGAGAGACAGGTTGGAGGCAAAAGAGAAGCGGCAGTGATCGCGGGGCAGTTTACAGTAGGAACAGTCTCGGAGACGCAGGCGACATCGCCAGAGGCTACCCTTGCGCTGGGTAAAACGTTAACCCCCGCCAGAAGGCCTGGCTTGGCCCAAGTAGCGCGTTATGTATGCCGGCATGTTCGGCGTGCACCTCTAAAATCCATGCTGACGGTGGCGGTGGCGCTTTGCTTCACGTTTGCCCTAGGCTGGATGAATTGGACTATGGAGCGCAACGAGGCCGAGCTTGACCGACTCTACCGCACTACGCAAGTGGAAGGCGAAATTGTGAAAAGCAACGCTTCCACTTATGTCTCCAATTCTGGCGGCGGATTCATTCGCCGCCGAACAGTAGATACCATCTTAAAGAGCGGCTTTGTCCAAAATGCTTACTTAGAGGCAGCGGCATGGGCACCGCTGGTGACTACTACAAATGAAGGGGGGATCCCGGACGAAGCACGTGTGGTTAAGGGTGTCACGCTGCGCGGCCTCGGCCAGCCTGAACAGTTTTTCGCCACAAGGGGCGGGGATATCGAAGTACAATATGCTGCCGGCTGGGATGAGAGTCTTTTTGCCAAGGATTGGAACAAGGAGCAGGTGCAACCTGTGGTGCTCCCCGTTAGTTTGCTACCACAGCTCCGGGTGAGGTCAGAAGACTCGATCCTAATCTCTGCTAGAAATGGCGATAGGTCAGATAGCTTTGTTGTTGCCGGGTACTATACGGGAAAGGTCAGAGCGCATGATGGGGAACCCATCCTACTTCCCATCTCTGCGCTAGAGCAACTGGAGGGCGACGAACTGTTCTATGCTATAGCGGAATTCGTTTTCAACCCGGCAAAAAACCGAGAGTTACCGGAGTTCCGTATACAACTGGATACTCTGTTTACAGGCCAAGTTGCCAGCGTCATCGAGTCGACGTTCTTATTCTGGGATGAGGAGTTAACCGAGGTAGTAGAGCCGCTAGAAAAGAACCTCTCCTTGATGACGTTGCTTTACACAGTAACCGTAGTGGTCTCGGTTTTAATCGCGGCCGGGCTAGCCACGCTACT
>DIPA01000051.1:40552-41659 GCA_002427055.1 Firmicutes bacterium UBA5500
CTAGTTTGCGCAGGGCTCTATTTGGCGGGAGCCTCGGGCGGTGCTCTGTATAGCGCAATCGCTGTTACTAACCGGATGCCATTGGAATTGTTGCAGGTAAAGGAGTAGGAGGTGAGTGCCCAATGAAAAGAAACGTGTGCTGGCTATCTACTCTACGCGAGCCAGTGCGTACTTTGTTCTTACTACTGCTTGTGGGACTTATTTCTTTTGCCTTCATTTCACAGGCAGTAGGTCACTTGGTGGTGACTCGGGAGATGGACAGGTTGGCAGGGTACTACCGCGCCATTGGCAGCCTGGAGATGATAAACCCTAACATAACTTATTCCTCAACTGACCCAGCGTATGAGGAGGTGAAATCAACGGAAAGTGAACCCCGGACCTATGAGGACCATACACCTGAGGGGATTGCTTTAGTAGCGGACAGTCAATATGTAGCCTTCGAGGATCAGCGAAGGTATTGCCCGGGGGTACTACAGGGAGTCTATAACGCAGATGTAGATGGTCACTCTAGTATGAGTTCTTTTTCTGACATCCGCATCAGCGATGTTCTTGTCTACGGGAAACTGAGCTCCAAGTGCTTTGCACCCTCTGCATCTGACCGGCCTGATGAGTATCATCTCATGGTTAATGTGGACCAGGTGGAGGCAGGTTACCCGGAGTACGTTCAGGAGGGTAGCAACATACGTTTGCGCTGGCTGGTTGAGGACCCCAGCGAGGCGGTGGCACTCTACGATTCACTGCAGGTAGGTAAACGCTATTTCTTTAGAGCGTACTATAATTACCGACTCGATGCCACTCTTAACAAGAAAGTGGCATGGGAGGGCGCTCCCAACAATCTTGTCCTCAAGCCTCTGAATGATAGAGGGTTGTGGTTTCAACCGATGGAACCGGGAGTAGGTGCGGATTTTTCCAATCCTGCGCTAGCGGAGTTAGTTGAAGAGCTGCGGGCAACGGAGGAGAACAGGCATACGATGTGGGTAATGAGTACCAAGGACATGAGCGCAATCCCTATCGTGCAGGCGGTTTTCAAGCAATATTATCTGACCAATGGGCGCTGGCTGAACAGAGAGGATGACATCAAGGGTAACCGCGTCTGTGCGGTGTCCC
>DIPA01000126.1:0-2482 GCA_002427055.1 Firmicutes bacterium UBA5500
TGGGGAAATCTCCTTACCACTGCCCCACCCCCAACAACATGGTCAGAACTCCCATCAAGGTGCTTTTGAGCTGGACCTAAGCGATATTCGCGGCCAAAAAATGGCCAAGCGGGCGCTAGAAGTGGCTGCAGCCGGCAATCATAATCTTTTAATGGTTGGCCCTCCTGGATCAGGCAAAACTCTCTTGGCAAGGCAACTACCTTCCATTTTGCCCAGCATGACAGACAACGAGGCACTTGAGGTAACAAAGATTTACAGTGTTAGCGGCATGTTACATGGTCGTGAAGGGCTGGTCAGCGATAGGCCCTTTTGTGCTCCACACCATAGCATCTCATACGCTGGGTTAATTGGAGGCGGCCGTGTCCCTAGACCGGGACAAGTTAGTCTGGCGCATAACGGCGTCTTGTTCTTGGACGAATTACCCGAATTCCCGCGTCGCGTACTTGAGCAACTGCGCCAACCGCTTGAAGACGGAGCTGTGCATATCTCCCGCGCTCAGGCCAGCATTACCTCCCCCAGCCGCTTTATGCTAGTAGGAGCTATGAATCCCTGTCCGTGTGGTTTTAATAACGATCCAACCAGGGAATGTACCTGTTCAGAGACAGAGATTCGCCGTTATTTGAGTAGGCTTTCCGGGCCTCTCCTCGATCGCATCGATCTGCAAATAAACGTACCCCGGCTAGAGTATGAAGAAATGACAGGTCAAAAAGATGGCGAATCTTCAACCCTGATCCGTCAAAGAGTAGAAGCAGCACGCCAACGTCAACTCCGCCGCTTTAAAGGCAGTAACATCACTTGTAATGCGGCTATGAACACCCGAGTGCTGCGAGATAGCTTGCATTTACATCCGGCCGGGGAGCAAATGATGCAGATGGCTTTCCACCGTCTGCACCTGTCAGCTAGAGCTTACGAGCGTATACTAAAAGTGGCCCGCACAATTGCCGATCTCGCCGGAAACGACCAAGTTCTGTCACAACATGTTGCAGAAGCCCTTAGTTATCGAGCTTATGATCGTCAGGGTTTGAGATAAGGCCCTCGTAAAACTAGGCTACGGTTTTGCATTGTACTTGCCTTCACTAAGTGTTTGGGCAATAATTAACTAGTCTATTGCGTCTATGCTAGGTAATAACGATCCAATAACCTAGCATTTTTACGTTGCAAGTAGGAGGAAGAGACATTGGCACTTTCTAGTAGCTTTATCTATGCAGCATTTGTGTTGTGCGGACTGATTAAATGCGGCATTGCTCACGCGGCTATGCAACATCCCTTTTCAATTACATGGGCTCTGAGCAGCTTGAGCCTTTTAGCGATCTTATATTTACCATTAGTATTTGCGCACAACAAACGCGGTTTCTACTATGGTATTGCGATTAACTTGCTGCTCTCAGGCCTTCTCTTAGCAGACGTTGTTTATTTCCGCAACTTTGGCATTCCACTTCCCTTTGAGGCGATAGGACTGGCGCATCAGCTTGGGGCTGTTACTCAAGACATCAAGGATAGCTTGTTCCCTAGAGATCTTCTGCTTCTGATCGACATGCCTCTTATAGTCCTAACTCTGAAGCTTCTAAGGCAACGAAGCAGCAGTTTGTCCATCAACAAACTGCTAGCAGCTAACTGTCTGGCTGTACTAGCTTTTGTGAGTATTGGTTCTAGTCTACAGGCCATGCGCTACAACCGGACGATGGCCGTTAGCAGCTTCGGCACCTTACCTTACCATATCAGCGACTTCATTTTGAGCCAAAGTAAGAATGGACTCTACAAAACCGAATTTGAAGAGATATATAGACAAAAGGTGCTAGCTTACGCAGAAAAAAAACGCGACTACTGGGATATAGCCGCTGGACGAAACCTAATCTTGGTGCAATTAGAGTCTACAAGCAACTTCGTAGTCAATCGAACCTTTGATGGTAAGGAGATCACCCCCTTTCTCAACCAACTGATAAAGCAAGATACTCTCTATTTTGATCGTTATTTTCAAACAGCAGGTACCGGTCGTACAGCTGATGCTGAATTCAGTACCCTGAATTCCTCGTACGTCAAGGCTGGCCAAATCGCCCACCAAGAACATGATAACAAGGACCTTTATGCATTACCGCGCGCTTTGGCCGAGGTAGGCTATACAGCGTGGGCTTTTCATGGCTATGAGCCTGCTTTTTGGAACCGCGAAAAAATGTATCCTAACCTCGGATTCTCTCGTTTCTACAGTCAATTTGACTTTGAGCAAGATGAGTTAATTGGTTGGGGCCTAGGCGACCGCTCCTTCTACCGTCAATCGACTGAAATCCTAACGAAAGCAGATAAGCCTTTTTTTGCCTTCTTGGTCAGCCTAACTAACCACTATCCCTACTTCATACCACAGAAATTTAAGACATCTTCATTTGACACCAGAGAGCTTGATGATTCAGAACGACGCTCTGAACGTATTTTTGCTCACTACTTCCACTCTGTGCAATACGCTGATCATGCCTTAAGCGAGTTTTTC
>DIPA01000126.1:2590-3238 GCA_002427055.1 Firmicutes bacterium UBA5500
CAGCACTGAAACAAGAGGACTTGTACGATAATTCTATCATTGTCATCTATGGCGACCATTACGGTATCAACAAGCAAAACGAAGACTATGAACGGCTTATGACAAATTATCTTGGCCGTGAGTACGGCTATGAAGATATGTTAAATATCCCTCTGTTCATTCATATACCTGGGCTGGGTAAGGCTGAAACTTTGCATACAATTGGTGGTCAAATAGACCTCATGCCTACCGTACTCAATTTACTAGGAATTGAAAAAAACAGTGACACCGTACACTTTGGACAAGACCTTCTTAACATAACTGAAGGCTTCGTTGCTCTGCCGGCCTATGTTCCTCAGGGCTCCTTTGTTGCCGGTTCAACCTACTTTGAAATGTCGGCAGACGGTATGTTCCAAAATAGTACAGCAAAAGACCTGAACACAGGTTTACCTATACCACTAGAATCATGCTGGGATAATTACAACAAGGCGCTATTGGAAGTTCAGTACGCAAACTGGATTATGGATTCTGATCATGTCTTCTCTCCCTATCTAACACAGCCCTAGTAGCAAGACAGATACAGCAAGCGGCGTTCCCAATACAAGGGAACGCCGCTTGCTGACTAATGACTAATTGATGTTAAGCTACTTGGTTAGGCGCAAGAACTCA
>DIPA01000126.1:3378-5661 GCA_002427055.1 Firmicutes bacterium UBA5500
TAGGCGCAAGAACTCATCGAGATCGGCTGTTACGAAATCGACAGACTTCTCCCAGAACTCCGGCCTAGAGATATCTACACCCAGGTGGCGCATTGCCAAGTCTTCTACACGCAGGCGACCGGTATCCTGTAACAGAGCTGCATACTTGCTACGGAAAGCAGCTCCCTCTTCACGAGCACGAGCATAAACGCCAGCACTAAACAGATAGCCGAACGTGTATGGGAAGTTATAGAAAGGTACATTGGTATTGTAGAAGTGTAACTTCGAAGCCCAGAAATGCGGATGGTACTCGCACAAGCTATCAGAAAAGGCCTGCTTTTGTGCTGCAACCATCAGCTCGTTAAGCCTAGGGACACTGACCATACCTTGCTTGCGTTCAGCATAGAAGCGTGTCTCAAACAAGAAACGAGCCTGTATGTTCATGAGCAGAGCAACGCTGCGCTGCAACTTGTCCTCAATCAGAGATAAGCGCTCCTGCTCATTAGTAGCTAATTCTGTAGCCGCATCAAGAGCAATCAACTCAGCAAAAGTAGAAGCTGTCTCAGCTACATTCATAGCATACCGTTGAGAGAGTGGCGGGAGCTCATTCATGAGGTGCTGATGGTAACCATGCCCCAGCTCATGAGCTAGGGTAGATAAATTACCCATACTGCCCGAAAAAGTTACGAAAATCCGAGATTGGCCAGCTAATGGGAAACTGGTGCAGAAACCGCCAGCTCGTTTACCGGGACGATCTTCTGACTCTATCCAACGTTCCCTAAAGGCCTTAGCAGCAAAATCGGCCATTTCAGGGTTGAAATTATTAAACTGGTCCACTACAAACTGAGCTGCCTGATCATACGTAAGCCGAGTATCCGAATGGCCTATTGGCGCCGTGACGTCGTGCCAGCTAAGGCCAGATAAGCCAAGCAATGCTTGTTTACGCTCTAGATATTTGACCAAACGCGGCTTACGGCTGTCTACAGCGCTCCACATTGCCTGTAAGGTCTCCAAACGCATCCTATTCTGCTCCATGGGCTCTTGCAAAACATTGTCCCATCCACGTGCTTCATACAAATTGAGGCGATAGCCTGCCAAGTGGTTAAGCGCCAAGGCGCAACTATCGGCAATACTTGCCCAAGCCTCTTCCCAACGTTCAAAGACATGTTGCCGCACACTACGGTTTGCATGCGACATCCGGTTTGCTGCCTGCCCTGCAGAAAGATGAACCGTCTTGCCATCCTGTTCAATGGGAATAGTGAGATGACCAGAAACTTGACTATACAGCTGCGACCACCCATGATAGCCATCGACAGAGAGACTATTGACCAGCTTCTCTTGCTCCGGTGATAACATCTGAGCTGCCCGTTCGCGTCTTTCCTGTAGATTGAAAGCAAGCGGCGATAGTTCTGGTGACTGCAATAACTCGCTCCAAGTGGCTTCAGGCAGGGATGTGATTGCCTCATCAAGGCTAGTTAAGACTGAGGCGTTAGCGGCGGCTAATTGCTGAATACGTCCAGCCAAAAGCTGTGCCTCGGCGTCTTTGACGTTCTGGGCATTCAGGCAAGCAACAAAGGCACTAGCATGACGCAAGTGGTTACCAATGGTCTGAATGTCAGTTAGCAGCTCTACCCAATCCTGCAAACTGCTACGCTTGCGTACCACCAAATCTGCTACAGTATGTAATTCTTGCTCCAGCTCCTGCAAAAATGCAGCAAATTCAGGCGATTTACTACCACCGGGGAAAAACACGTCGAGATCCCAAGTCTGTTCCAAGTTTTTTAACATGCGCTCCCTCCTTACTTACTTCTTCTACCTACATTTTAACTTATATTTATACTGAGGCAAACATTGTATCTAACAGAAAAGGGTTATAAAAGCAAAAAAACCAGGCCGAACCTGGTTCTTCTACTTAAGTAAGCCAAGCAAAACGATAATACTTAATACCAAGACTATGCCATCGACACTATTAGGAACAAAAATCAGACGCACCATCTCAATAAAGACGATAACAGCTATTGCCCACAGGGCGGCGAAATCTATGAAATCGCACCACGTATGTTGTAACCGCAAGCGCTTCATTATCCATCCCCTTCCTAGTTAAGCAGAGCTCTGCATCTGCAGCCCCCTAATCATCTATATGCACGAGTTGGCCCAATAGGAACGAGATTAACCAATATTCTGGTAATGTCTGATATCAAGGATGCGCTTTGTTTGTAGCTCCAGATCGATAGCAACGACGTCTAGGCGTAATCCGTAATGGCGTGGCGCGCCTTGCTGCAAATAAGCTGCAATCACTTGTCG
>DIPA01000123.1:0-2369 GCA_002427055.1 Firmicutes bacterium UBA5500
GAGGTGCTCTTTTTGTTCAAAGCTTAAACTACTTCATTACAGGAATGGCTCTCTTTCTAATTAGAACCGGCTCTCCTGCTATTTACATTAAGTTGCAGGCTCTAACTCCGTCCCCCTGTCCTGGCCTTTCCTGCTGCTGGCAATATTTTGCAGGCTTTAGCTCCGTCCCGGCGTCCTGGTTAGGCGAGGGAGAGGGCTATTTCCATCATCTGTGTGAAGGTCTGTTCTCTCTCTTTGGCAGGGATAGCTTCTTTTGAAACAAGTGAATCGGACACTGTGAGAATGCAGAGGGCATTGACGCCTGCGTGGGCGGCATTCATGTATAGTGCCGCAGCTTCCATTTCTACCGCGAGCACGCCCATCTTGGCCCACTTTTGCCACGACTCAGGATCAGCACCATAGAAGACGTCGGAAGATAGGATATTCCCCACTTTAACCGGGTATCCTTTAGCCTCAGCTACGTCCACTGCCTGCTTAAGCAGCTGCCAAGATGCCGTAGGAGCATATGTTCCCGGCAGCCCATATTGGCTGGCATAGTTGGAATCGGTAGAGGCGGACATGCCAAGAATGATATCGCGCACCTTCAAATCTGGTTGAAAAGCCCCGCAAGAACCTACGCGAATTAGGTTCTTCACGCCATAGAAATGGATTAGCTCGTACGAGTAGATACCAATAGAAGGCATACCCATGCCGGAACCCATCACCGAAACCTGCCTACCATTATAGGTGCCGGTAAAACCTAGCATATTTCTCGTGCCGTTAAACTGCAGCGGGTTCTCCAGGAATTTCTCCGCTATGAATTTAGCACGCAACGGATCGCCCGGCATCAACACTGTCTCAGCTATCAACCCCTGGTGGGCTACATCAATATGTGGTGTCGGAATCATTTTTTCACTCCTCAAATTTGAATCTATTACCATCATTATAAGGTTCCCCTCACCGCTACACAAATCTCTATCCACTAGCTTATTGCTAAGGGAATGCGCAGATAAAATGTTTGACGTAATCCGACGGCTAATGCTATATTTAACGAGTACAGAAAAATTGGCTTCACGAATTATTAGGGGGATGGTTCAATGGCTGTAATACAACAGGCAATTAGCGTAGAACAAAGAGAAGAACTAACAGTACAAGATGCACGTCATGATGTCTTACACCTAGCTTGGCCGGCTGTAGTGGAACAACTATTGATTCAGCTCTTTAGTATGGTTGATATGATGATGGTCGGCGGTGTAGGTCCTGCAGCAATAGCAGCCATCGGCCTAACCAATCAGCCTGTTTTCTTGGCCATGGCTGCTTTTATGGCTTTGAATGTGGGCACAACCGCCTTGGTAGCGCGTTTTGTTGGTGCCGGCGATGTAGAAGAAGCAAACACTGCTGCCCGGCAATCACTGATTATTATTACTGTCCTAGGGCTCTTGGCTACTATCATGCTTTATTCTTTCGCTGAACCGGTAGTGCTCTTCATGGGAGCCGAGGAGGACGCCATCGGCTATGCACTAACTTACCTACGAATGATTGCACTCGGTTTCATCCCTCAGACGATCGGCATGTCGGTTACCGCAATGCTCCGCGGTTCCGGCGATACTCGTACGCCTATGCGCTATAACCTCATAGCCAATTTAGTCAACGTAGTCGGTAACATACTGCTCATTAACGGGTACCTCGGTTTCCCCCGCTGGGGAGTATTCGGCGCGGCTTTGGCCACAACCATAGGAAGAGTAGTAGGTATGATTCTTGCGTTACACGCGATTTCCAGCGGGAAATCGATTCTACGTATTTCGTTGAAGGACAAATTTGCTCCACGTTTCGATTTGATTCAGCGCATCATCAAGGTAGGTGCCCCGGCCATGCTGGAGCAGCTTGTCATGCGCTTTGGCATGGTCACATATACCAGAGTGGTCTCCGGACTAGGCACAATGGTCTATGCGGCCCACCAGATCGGCATGAACATAGTGGGCCTCTCCTTCACACCAGGCATGGGCTTTGGTATGGCAGCGACTTCACTGGTTGGCCGTAGCTTAGGGCGCAAACGCCCCGATTGGGCCGAGACCTATGGCTGGCAGACTCGCCGCATAGGCACCATGGTAGCAACCTTTATGGGGTTCGTCTTCTTCTTTGGCGGAGGCTACTTGGCTGCCCTCTATACCGATGATCCTGATGTCATCAAGAACGCTGCTACTGCGCTGAAGATTATCGCCTTAGTGCAGCCATTGCAGTCGACGCAATTTATCCTGGCGGGGGCATTGCGCGGTGCCGGCGATACACGCTGGCCGCTCATCTCCACCCTAGTAGGTGTAGTCTTCGTGCGTGTCGCCCTAGCCACCTTATTTGTCAAAGTACTAAACTGGGGTCTAATGGGTGCTTGG
>DIPA01000123.1:2455-5178 GCA_002427055.1 Firmicutes bacterium UBA5500
TAATGGGTGCTTGGTTAGCCATGGCTATTGATCAATGCACACGCTCTATGTTCATCTATTTCCGCTACCGATCTGGGCATTGGAAAACTGCCAGGGTCTAACGCGAGGCAATGAAAATCCGGCCACCAATGCGGCCGGATTTTCTTTACCCCGTCAAGTATCTCACCAGCAAATGTTGCGTAATGCTTTACCGGCCAACCGCTCAGTTTGTCTTCCTTGGTCAACGGCCACGTGTCCGTTAACTAGTACATAATCAATGCCCTTAGCATAGCAATGCGGATTAACAAAAGTGGCCTGGTCACAAACCACATCCTCGTCAAAGATAGTAATATCTGCAAAGCAACCGGGACGCAGCAAGCCACGATCCCAAAGCCGGAACCTCGCCGCCGCTAAACCAGTCATCTTGCGCACTGCGTCTTCCAAAGTCAAAATCCCGCGTTCACGCACATAATGACCCAATACACGCGCAAAAGTTCCATAAGCTCGTGGATGCGGCTTCCCTTTAGACAGCGGCCCGGTCGTAGCCAAGGCACTAGCATCTGACCCAATCATCACAAGTGGATGGCGCATTACATACTCTACGTCTTCCTCACACATAGCAAAACGCACCATACCTACATTGAAATCCTCGGACAGAAGCAAAGCCAAGGCAGCCTCCAGCGGCGATTGCTCTGTCATGGCAGCAATCTCTTCTATATTCTTGCCTTCAAATTGCTTATTCTCTTCTTTAGCACAGGCCGCAACTAGCATCCAATCCCAACGGTGTTTACTGGCCAGCATCTCTTCGCGAATACGAACGCCTAGCTCCGGATCTAGCACCCGCTGCCGCATGGCTTCCACCCCGTCGGCATGCGCCCATTGCGGGATAATCACCTTCAGTCCGGTGGATGTGGCAACGTAAGGATACTGATCGAGCGTGATATCTACACCAGCCGCTCGCTTAATATCGACCAGCGCCAAGGAATCTCGCACAGATCCCCAATTGGCTTCACCACATGCCTTATGGTGCGAAATGTGCACAGGAATACCAGCTGCTTCTCCGATGGTGATCGCCTCGCGCACTGCATCTAGCAAACGGTCGTTCTCATTGCGTATATGAGTAGTATAGATGCCACCACAAGCTGCTACGGCCTTAGCGATCGCCACTAGTTCAGCTGTATCAGCATAAGAGCTCGGAGGATAGATCAATCCACTGGAAAAGCCGAAAGCTCCTTGCTGCATCAATTCCTTAGCTAATTGACACATAGCCGCTAACTCGTCTGCTGTTGCCTGACGATCAGCCATTCCCATCACACGTTGGCGTACATTAGCATGGCCGAAGAGTGGGATGACGTTAACTGCTACCCCCGGATTGTTCAAGAGAGCAAGATACTGGCTCATAGTTTGCCAAGCGGGGAGTTGGGTACTGAGCTCGGCATCATAGTTGTCAGCAATAAAGGGAGCAGCTGAAGCACCACATTGGCCAATCACTTCAGTTGTCACACCCTGAAGAATCTTGCTTTCCGCCTTACGATTGAGTAGTAGAGCTTCATCAGAATGCGAATGGGAATCAATGAAGCCCGGCGCTACCACTAACCCCATAGCATCAATTACCCTCTTCGCCGACTGACTAGAAAGGCGCCCAACTTCAACAATTCTCTGACCCTGTATCGCAACATCACCATAAAACCAAGCACTACCTGTTCCGTCAACTAACTTGCCGTTCTTGATAATCAAGTCAAACATCAACTTATGCTCCCTTCTGTTTGTCCCAAGTATCATTCGTGAGACTAGACAGATTCCCTGCCGGAAAACAAACAAACCAAACACAAGGGAAAATTAACCAAGAACTAACCACAAATTTCCTCGCATACCGGATAGATTACTGTAGTAACACTGCAGAACAAAAAGACCAGCGATAACTTAACTGGTCTTACATCGGCACTACTATTAATTTTGCGCGTCTACGATACATCTCCTGTATTGGCCATGCCAAAGATGCGAATGCAATCGCGACCTGCCCGCTTGGCTTGATAGAGCGCCATATCACTGTGGGCGATTAAATCACTGACCCGAGTATCGATACTAGGCACCATGGTGGCTATGCCGATGGAAACAGTTATCCGACGCCCCGGCGATACTTCACGCAATAGTTTATTACAGGCAGCTACATTCGTCTGAATCGCTTGGGCAACGTGCAAAGCCCCTGCACTATCAGTGTACGTGAGTAACACAGCAAACTCATCGCCACCATAGCGCGCCACTAGGTCAGTACTCCGCTTGAGACTCTGCTCCAAAGCACGGGCGATTTGATTAATCACGTCATCCCCAGATAAGTGCCCATAAAGATCATTATATTCCTTAAGAAAGTCGACATCGATCATTAGTAATGAGATTGGAGTCTGCTGTCGCAAGGCCGCATACCAAGCCTGTTGTAAAGACTCATCAAAATGACGGCGATTGGCGATATTGGTTAAGCCGTCGCGATTAGAAAGGCTAGCCAGTTCACAATTCAGCTGTTGTAGCTCTTGTTGTATCAATTCTCGCCGTTCAATCTCCTCATGCAACTTTTTGGACTTGCGGGCGTTCTGAATGGCAATAGAAAGGTACGCAGCTAACATTCCCAGCACGTCTAGGGTTGTCTCGGTGTAAACTTGCTCCTTTCGGCTTTGCACTGTAATTACACCGATACTCTCATCTTCCACCACCAGCGGTTGAAACATCATTGCCGCCATGGGCAACTC
>DIPA01000123.1:5297-6402 GCA_002427055.1 Firmicutes bacterium UBA5500
CTCACCGCGATAGGTAATGCCGTCCACATAAAGAGAAATATCTTCTGCCAAAGAATTGACCAAAATACCTTGTTTCTGCTTAAAGCAGGCTACCGCAAAACTGTTTGTGCTATCCAGACTAATGCGTAGCCCATCTAATTGCCTGCCTTCTTCTACTAAATAGAGATACTCAATGACGTTCTCTTCGGGGTTATGTAATGCAATACCGAAGGCATCGGCCTGCATCAGGGCCTGCAAACGCTGATTAACCAGCTCAAAGATACGTTCGAAGCTCACTGTTGCAGTGATGCTCTTGCCGATATCACTGATTGCTTCTAGCGAGCACAATGCCTCCTCTAACTCTTGCGCCCTACGATCTAGTTCACTATTTAGCTTGCGATAAACTTCTTTCTCTTTTAAAGAATCATCGGCGGCGACTTGTCTGTGGATAGCACGCAGTCGCTGCTCACGGTCCAGCTGATCGATAGCCAGCATCGTCTGTCGATATTGTTTGTAACAAGCTAGCGCTGTTTCGGTATTGCCCATGTTTTCATATACTCTGGCTAGCTCGGTATAGATATCAACTCGTAACGAAAGCGAGTCAATCTCCTCGGCATTCTTTAGTGCTTCCTGCAAATAACGTAATGAAAGCTCAATGTTACCGGCGTCAAAGTATAGCTTATGAAACTCCAGCAAGACTTCAGTTGCATGAATTACCTCTTGAGTGCTGCGATATATGGCTAGGCTTTTCTCAAAACAGGCAATTGCTTTTTCTTGCTGACCTAGCTTTTTAGCGATAATACCTAGATGCTTCAGGCTGGCCGATTCAATCATCTGGTCATTTTGCTGGCGTGCGATCTCAAGAGCCTCTTGTGCATAACGCTCTGCATTGTCCAAGTCGCCCATCTCTAGATAGATGGCGCCTAGATTAGACACTGGAACAGACCTGCGACTAAAATCTTCCAAGGTGCGCTGTGCTTCCAGGCTCATGCGATAGTAACTCAAAGCTGTGGCGAAATCTTGATGCTCGCGATAAATCTCACCGATGTTATTTAAGAATTTTGCCTCAAGCTCCTTATTGCCGATCTCTCTCGCCAAATGCAGACCTCGCTGATAAGAAGTAAAC
>DIPA01000123.1:6468-13043 GCA_002427055.1 Firmicutes bacterium UBA5500
ATTTACTCAAAAATCTCTGATAAGAAGTAAACGCCTTGTCATAGATTTTTGAGTAAATATAAACGACACCGCGATTAATGAGAACCTCGGCCTGTAACAAAGGGTCTAATTCATCACTTGCTTGCGCCTGCGCCAAAAACTGGTCGGCTTCATTGAGGTTACCAAGCCGCAAATGCGCTTTTCCGATCAAGGCGAGGCTCTTTACTATACCTTTACCATAATTAGCCGCTACAGCTAGCTGATAGGCTTGCTGTGCAGTTGTCAACATGTGAGCCGGAGCAATCCGTTCCAGATCTTCGGCTTGTCCATTCAGTGAATCTACTTCTGCTAACGATTGTCCTGGTTCCTTATCAGACCGACTAGTAAGTGGCAAAGGAACACCCCCCAATCTTCACTTGCTCATTGGCACAGTCAAATACTATATGAACAAGTCTATTATATCGTACTAAAATTATAAATTCACTCATGTCGAAGAAACTAGTTTCTATACTCCAACAAAACAATTTGGTTATTTAGCTTCCACAACAGATTCTAGAATTAGCCGCAGAGAGGCAGGGAAAACTATGCTTTGAGGTGAGAAAAATGTACCTTTGGCGTCCGCAAAGAGTGATTTTTGAACCACGGGCACTTGAGTACGAACGGGGGCAGAGACTGTTTCGCTTGTTTTCTAATCAACCGGGCATTGAACTCGCCACCACTCCTTCCCACAATCGCGTCACCGGCATACCTGGCAAAACAGCCAAAGAGGCCTACGACGAGGCCAAACGGACACTAGTCATTGGTGTCAGGAAAATTAGTGAGTTCGCCACCTGCAAACCTTCGGCTCATTATCAACTGCCACTAGCTACAAGTTGCCCCGGCAAGTGTGAATACTGCTATCTGAACACTACCTTGGGCAAACGCCCCTATGTACGCATTTACGTGAACGTTGAAGAGGTTCTAGAAAAAGCAGCTAGTTATATAGAAGCCCGCTTGCCTGAAACAACGATTTTTGAAGGAGCAGCTACCGGTGACCCCCTGGCAGTGGAGGACTATAGTGACGCTTTGAAAACAGCAATTAGCTTCTTTGCTAAGCAGCAAAAGGGCCGTTTCCGTTTCGTCAGCAAATTCCCCAATGTCGATTCGCTACTTAATATTGAGCACAACGACCATACGCGTATCAGGTTTAGCCTTAACACCGACTCCATCATCAGCCAATATGAAAAGGCAACGCCCAATCTGGCTGAAAGGCTAACTGCTGCGCGCAAAGTTCATCTAGCCAACTACCCACTCGGTTTTCTCATTGCGCCCATTATCATCTACAGAGGATGGCAATTAGAATATGACCAGCTGCTACATAGCCTGGCCGAGCAACTAGCTACCGACGTACCCAACTTAACTTTTGAGCTAATTACTCATCGCTATACTACTCGGGCCAAGAACAACATACTGGAGCGCAACCCCAACACCACTCTGCCAATGCAAGAAGAAGAGCGACGGTATAAGTATGGGCAATTTGGCTATGGGAAGTATGTTTATCCCAAAGAAGTTTACGAAGAGGTAAGAAGCTTCTTCGAGAGTAAAATTAGCCATTACTTCCCTAGCGCTGTAGTCGATTACCTAGTGTAGAATCGTTGGGGACGCCAGCCGGATGAAGGCGATCATTCTTTAGTAAGAGTCATCGCCTTGTTTGTGTTATAGAGACCATGCCACAGTTTGAGTCAAAGGAAACAAAAACAATACAACCATATATTGAAATAAATTGATATACTGAGGTAAACTAAAGAAGCAGATATAATATCGCTCGACGTGTAATGTAGAGGGAGGAGAGAGAGCATGCGAGATACAATCAAGCTGGGGGTTATCTTAGCCCTCTTTTGTGCAATTGCCGGCGCCTCATTAGCTGTTGTCCATGCTATTACCAGTGACATAATTGCCGCAAGACAGGAGCAAGAACTGATGAGCAGATTACAGGAATTAGCTCCTCAGGCCGAGCGTTTTGAGAAAATGCAGCCGGAAGCTGGCGGCACATATTATCTAGGCTGGCGCAGCGACGCTATTGTTGGTGCCATACTAGAGGGATCAGCTAAAGGTTACGGTGGCGATATACGTCTTTTAGTTGCCGTCGATGCAGAAGGCAAGGTTAGCGGAATCAGGGTCATCGAACACAGTGAAACGATAGGTATAGGCGCTAGGGCCTTGCAACCAGAGTTCCTGCAGCAGTTTAGCGGGCATGCCCATGATGAGCCGTTAGTAGCGGGTAAAAACGTTGATGTGATTGCCGGCGCCACTGTCTCTTCACGGGCAGTGATGTCGAGTATAACCAATGCCCTAGAGCTATACAAGACAGAGGTATTAAGAATCAACACTGATGACGGCTGGGATTTGGCAAAAGTGCCCGACGGGGTTTACGAAGGAACGGCTCAAGGCTATAAGAGCGAAATCAAGGTCAAGGTAACAGTAGCTGCAGGGCGCATAACGGCAGTCGACGTTGTATCTATTGCAGACACACCTGAAGTGTATCCGGACGCAGTAGAACAAGTGCCACAACGAATTATAGATAAACAGCACTGGCAAGTAGATGCCGCTACCGGCGCTTCTTTGTCAAGCAAGGGCATTATGGAAGCTGTGCGTGCCGCTATACCCGACACTAGCTTGAAGTTTGACCAGATTGCCGATGGCAGCTACGAGGGTGTTGGCCAAGGGCTTAACGGCGAAATCAAGGTTCGCGTAACTGTCGCCGATGGCGCTGTAACGGAAATTTCAGTACTGTCTCATCAAGAGACCGAGTATGTGAGCGACCCAGCCTTTGAGCAAATTCCGCCGGCAATCATCGACAAGCAAAGCGTCAAGGTCGATTCAGTAACCGGTGCTACCTATACCAGTCAAGGGCTGATTGAGGCCATAACTAACGCCTTAGAAGCGGCTCCCGCACGCTAAGAGTATTCATTGTCTCCATTGCCAATAAGCATCAAGGTCCCCCGCACTACTGAGTGCGGGGGACCTTTTTATTGAGCATTCTTCTGAACGACATAAACACCTAGGCTGTAGCTGTCTCTGCCCGCTGCTCTGCTGGCTTGGTCACTCGCCAAGTACGCCAGCGTCCTCTAAGGTAAGCCACAATCAAGATACTGCTTCCAGCCACCTCTGCCACGGTGAAACTAAGGGCAGCATAAACAAAAGGTAACTGCAATACCTGCACACAGATAAAAAGGAAAGGTAACTGCACTGCCCAACGAGAGACTACACCAGAGATGAGGAAAGGAAAATTATAACCAGCTCCAACCAGCGCAGTAGCTAGGCCAATGGCAAATCCGGCTATAATCAACATCGGCAGCAATACGTAAATAATGGTACACCCCATCGCTATGACATCTGCATCAGCTGTGAACAGTCGCAGCAACTGAGCCGGGAAAGCCGCCACTAACAGGGAAAGCGCTGTCATACTGCCAACCCCTAGGCCAGCAGCCACTTTAGCTGTCTGTTCAGCCCGCTCAACCTGCTGTGCACCCAAGTTCTGCCCAACAATCGTGCTGCCACCGGACATTATGCCATTGAGCGGCACGAAGAAGAACCCCGCTAACCGCTGCACAATACCCATAGCCGCCAGTGCCACCGTGCCGTAACCAGCAACAAAACGCAAAACAAAGACATCGCCAATACTCCGTAGCAACGATTCTAGACTCTGCGGTAGCCCAATCTTGAGCAATTGCCAATCGATTTCCCAATCTAAGCGCAAGAGTCCCTGCAGGCGGGGGCGTACCTGGCTCTTACCGGAAAAAAGCATCCAGGCTCCAAACAGAAATGACAACGCTGCCGAAATCTCGGTCGCTAAAGCAGCACCGGTAATGCCTAAGCCGAGACCTGAAATACCCAGGAAAGGCACTGTCTCAAAAATGAACAATGGGTCGAGCAATATGTTTAGCCCGGCAGAAACAAACATGATCTGCATGGCCCGGTGTGCATCACCAACACAGCGCAAAGCGGTAGCCACTGTAAAGGAACTGAACATTATCGGCAACATAAGCATCCGAATTCGCCCATAGGCAAGCGCCTCAGCAATAACCTCGGCATCATCAGTAAACAAGCCCATCAGGCGGGGCATCAACGGCATAATGAGCATACTGGCTATCACAGCTAACAGCGCCTTAAAAACGAGCGTTTGCTCTATCACCCGTTCAGTTCTCTCCAAGTCCTTGGCCCCGAAACTCTGCGATATTAGTGAAAGCGAACTATTACCTACTACGTTATTAAGGACGAAGGACAAATAGTAAATGACAGAGAAAACAGTAACTGCAGCCACAGCACTGGACGAAAGTTGCCCTACCCATGCCATGTCCACCAATTCATAAAGCGTCTGGGCCATGAAACCGAGCATCATGGGAATAGCTGTGGCAACCAAATTATTAATTACGTTACCTTGGGTCAGGTCGCGTTTCATCGACTTGCACCTCCTCAAGTTTTGCCATTACAAACATACAGCATGCCCTTACTAAAGTCAAGGCCCATATTATAATTAATAAGGATATCGGAGCAAGGATGGCTTTTCCCTGAATTATCCCAGGCAAGCCAAAGAATAAGAGAATCGCAATTGGCAACATGTTTATCAAGGGGCGAATTCCCATCGAATTTAAATGACCCCCTTGACCCTATACTAAGTATAGGGTGTAAATTGACAATAGAACAAATAAAGGGGGAGTCTCACAAGTGAAAGAAAGAATTCGTGTTATCCAGTACGGTTGTGGCAAGATGGGCAGAGTCTTTCTCCGCTACTTGTACGAGAAAGGCGCAGAAATCGTCGGCGCTATCGACGTCAACCCTGCTGTAGTTGGCAAGGACGTTGGTGAAATTGCCGGTCTGGGACGTAAGCTCAACATACCTGTCCGCTCGGATGCCGAGAACGTTTTCAAAGAGTGCGACGCTCACGTTTGTGTCATTGCTACCATGAGCCTCATGTCTGACGTCTATGACGCCTTCGCCTTGGCAGCACGTTATGGCGTGAATGCCATCAGCACCTGTGAAGAAGCCTTCTACCCGTGGACAACCTCTCCGGCCATTACCAACAGACTAGACAGATTAGCCAAAGACAACAATTGCACCTTAGCAGGCTCCGGTTACCAGGATGTCTATTGGGGTAATCTGATCGCCGCACTAGCTGGCGCAACTCACAGAATCACTCGCATCGAGGGCTCATCCAGCTACAACGTCGAGGACTATGGCATTGCCTTAGCCCAAGTGCACGGTGCCGGTTTATCACCGGCTGAATTCGAAGAGCAAATTGCCAAGAACGATAGCCTACCTTCTTACATGTGGAACGCCAGCGAGTGGCTATGCTCTCAATTCGGTTGGAGCATCAAGTCTATCGAGCAGAAGCTAGTGCCTCTGTTCCATGACCAAGACGTCGAGTCTTCCACCCTTGGCATGACTGTCAAAGCTGGTAACGCCTTAGGCATGTCCGCCGTAGTTACCACCGTCACCAACCAAGGACCTATCCTAGTCACCGAGTGCATCGGGAAAGTGTATCCACCGGGAGAAGTCGATACCAACCTCTGGACTATTCATGGCGAGCCTAACACCACCGTGAAGATCGAGCAGCCGGCCACCGTCGAGCTGACCTGTGCCACCATAGTTAACCGCATTCCACAACTACTCACTGCCCCGGCAGGCTTCTATACCACCGAGAAACTAGCGCCGGCGAAGTACTTGACCTATCCTATGCATCTCTACGTCGACTGAACTTACTCCAGAGCAGGCCCCGCCATAATGGTGGGGCCTTTTTTGATAGGTTGTAACCATTACTAACAACTCAGCAATATGATGTTAAGGGGGTCAGAGAGGGGGGATTTGAATGCCTGCGCAACTTGTTTTTGGGGTCCTAATTAGCCAATCATGGGCCCGCCAACTGGCAGAACAGCAAGACCTCTACGATGCCCGCATGTATGCTCTGGCAGCTCAACACAGCGGTATCTATGTATATTTCTTTCGACGTAAAGATATCGACTTTACCAAGAGAAGTATCCGCGGCTGGGTACCCCACCCGGACGGCCGCTGGGTCTACCAAGCAGTGCCGTGGCCAAATGTCTACTATGATCAAGTGAAAATCGCCTCGCTAAACAACACTAGGGCCTACCGCAAATTACACCGGCTACTAAACAACAGCTCTATTCCCCTTAATCCAGTTAATTTGCTAGCAAAATGGAAGTGTCATCTAGCGTTAAGTCAATTCCCCGATACGTCTGAGCTACTGCCTGAGACGATATTATGCCAAGATACGCGTAGCCTAAAGAAGATGCTTACGAAGCACCAAGTAATCTTGGCCAAACCAGATGCCGGTAGCAGAGGAGAGGGAATCTGTCGCATTTGGCGTAGCGACGAGTNNGGGAAGATATAATATTCATCTTGCGGAAGAAGACACCCCTGAGCAGTTACGGCACCTGCAGGAGATTTACTTGTTATGCACTGTTTATGCTGGGCGGCAAAAGGTGCTGCTGCAACAAGAAATACCTCTGGCAAGAGCTAGCGAAGATGAACGCTGTGACATGCGTATCAGTGTAGCTAAAAACAGACAAGGCACATGGGAAGTCACACAAAGCTAC
>DIPA01000123.1:13162-13718 GCA_002427055.1 Firmicutes bacterium UBA5500
TGGGAAGTCACACAAAGCTACCTACGGGCAGGACGCCCGGGCAAGTTCATAACCAACTGGAGCCAGGGGGCGCGTTGCGTTACGCTTCAAGAAGGGCTTACTCTTATAGGCATTCCTCTTGATTCAATTGAACAGGCTAAAACTAACATCTTCGCAACTGCAGTGCGCGTGGCAACAAGGCTAGAACAAAGCTTAGGACGCATGGCAGAGATGGGGATAGATCTAGCGCTTGATAACTCGCACCGCCTATGGCTGCTCGAGGCAAACGCCACGCCCAACAAAGGTTCTCAGCCCGATGACACTTGGGATCCGGTACCAAAGATCTTCAAAAATGTGCTAGAGTATGCACAATATCTTTGGGAAAGAGAGAAACTATAAGCCTTAAAGCAAGTTTAGGGCCGAGGCATCTGCCTTGGCCCTAAACTTGCTTTCGATATATGGTGTTGCAATCAAAAGAGCAGCCGCTGATAAGGCCATTCTCTTACGTAGCCTAGCCCTCGCCTCCACCACGACGGCGGCGATCGCGTTGGCAAACGTTGCAGAATACACGGCAAAG
>DIPA01000123.1:13842-14118 GCA_002427055.1 Firmicutes bacterium UBA5500
ACGTTGCAGAATACACGGCAAAGACGACGGCAGAAGCAGCGATCTCTTCTACGACGGAACAGTCGGCAGATGTTGCGGCAGCAGCGAAGACAGCTATGACGACCCGAACGACCACGACTACCTCTTCGGCTCATCTACTCAACACCTCCTTGAGGCGCCGATTAACGGCTTACGCCCAGGCACCTTTCATAGCAATATATGAAGCTGATAGCTATTGTGCTACACCCTGATATATATTGCACGCCATACTGCGGGACAGGGGGACGGAGTTTTCGC
>DIPA01000123.1:14197-18517 GCA_002427055.1 Firmicutes bacterium UBA5500
GACAGGGGGACGGAGTTTTCGCCTGCAATAAATTCCCAGCCCGCTAGCTTATGCTATTGCTCCAGAGGCGTCATCTGCAACAGGAAAATAGATTTTCACGTTGAAAGATACCATAGTAGTAATAGAACATAAGGGCCAAGCTAAGGCCAGTGGCAACCGACCAAGCAGAAGGGATGGTAACAGCATGTATAGTTTCATGAACGACTATAGCGAGGGAGCGCACCCTCGCATTTTGCAGATGATGATGCAGTTTAATTTGGAGCAGAATGTTGGTTACGGCGAAGATGTACACAGCCAGCGAGCAAAAGAGTGCATTAAGAAACTTATAAAGCTAGAGAGTGCCGACATTCACTTTATTCCAGGCGGGACTCAGACCAATCTGTTAACAATTTCGGCCTTCTTGCGACCACACCAATGCGTTATTGCCGCGGAGACTGGTCATGTCAATGTACACGAAACAGGTGCTATCGAGGCTACAGGGCACAAAGTAGTAGCTATGCCCGGCATAGACGGCAAGCTCACCCCGGCAGCCATCGAGGCAGCACTGAAACACCATACTGATGAGCACATGGTGCAGCCCAAGATGGTCTACATCTCCAATTCCACTGAGTTGGGAACGATCTACTCCAAGGCCGAACTAACGGCCATCTCTAACCTCTGCCGCGCAAAGGGGTTGCTACTCTTCCTAGACGGAGCCCGCCTTGGCTCTGCGCTCACCTGTAAGGCGAATGATCTACAACTAGCAGAGATTGCTCGCTTAGTGGACGTCTTCTATATTGGCGGCACTAAGAATGGGGCTTTGTTAGGTGAGGCACTTATCATCTGTCGTGAGGATCTTAAAACAGATTTTCGCTTCCTGATTAAGCAGCGGGGAGCCCTGATGGCCAAAGGTTTCGTAGCTGGTATTCAGTTCGAAGCCCTATTCCAAGACAATCTGTTTTTCGAGCTAGCCGAGCACGCCAACAGCATGGCAGAGCGCATTGCGCTAGCAATTGAGGATTGTGGCTACACCTTTTATGCGCCACCCTGCACCAATCAACTCTTCCCCATTTTGCCGAATGAGTTGCTAGAGCAACTCGCTAATCAGTTTGTGTTCTCTGTACAAGCGGAAGTTGATGCAACTCATAGTGCCATACGCCTTGTCACCTCTTGGGCAACCACAGAAGAAAGCGTGGCTGCACTAGTTCAGTTCTTACAGGAACACAGGGCTTAAGTCTTTAACAGACCGCAAACCGACAGGGGTTATTGCGCATGATAATCTCTCCCTTGCCACATACTCTTCACAAGCCGCTATGTCATGAATCTAGGGTGGTATGCTATGATTAAGCTATGTTTAGCTAGCTAACGAGGAGTGATCTTTTATGAAAATAGTTTACAAGGGAAAGACCAAAGATGTATATGACAAAGGTGATGGGAATTACCTGCTCAAGTTCAAAGACGATGTGACCGGTACTGACGGCGTCTTTGATCCGGGGGCAAATACGGTTGGCTTGACCATTGAGGGAGTAGGCAAGTCGTGCCTTAGGCTAACGAAATTCTTCTTTGAAAGAATCAACAGTGAAGGCATCCCGACTCATTTTGTGGATGCAGATATTGAGAACACTACCATGACCGTGAAGCCGGCAGAGGCCTTTGGTGAAGGAGTTGAGGTCATCCTCCGCTACAGGGCTGTTGGTAGCTTCTATCGCCGCTATGGCAAGTACTGTAATGAAGGCGACATGCTAGATTCCTATGTGGAAGTCACATTGAAAGATGACGCTAGAAACGATCCCTTGATCACCGATGAGGCCTTAGCAATGCTGGGCATCATGACGAAAGATGAATACCAAACACTAGTGCAATTGACCAAAAGGATCGGGGCCATCGTCAAAGAAGAATTGGCTAAGAAAGATCTTGAGCTTTATGACATCAAGTTCGAATTCGGCCGTGTCGGCGAAGATAAACACATCGCTCTGATAGACGAAGTTTCCGGGGGCAACATGAGGGCCTATCGTGGCAACGAGTATATAGAACCGCTGCGACTGGAACAAATAATGCTCGCCGAGTAGGCATCTACATCGCCTGCTAAATAGGAGACCGCCCTGCTGTGGGCGGTCTCTGCGTCTACCAAGGCTGATTCTCTCAGTCACAATCAACTGGTAAGTATTTGCAGGCGAAAACTCCGTCCCCCTGTCTTATTTTACTTAATCGTGGTTCGCAGGGCTTGCCAAACTTCCTCTTGTACCAGGCCCAACCGCCACAGCGCAATACCCTGCAATTTATAGCGCTTGGCTATGCCAACCTTGGTCAATATACTGGTTGGGTTTTCGCTGGGCAATGATACCCCTAGGCTTAGCTTCTCCGGTGCCACTTCTTGCAGTGCTTGCCCAACCGCCTGCACTACTAACGCAGTCGGCTCGGGGCGACTTCCATAGCCATAGGCCATGATGATTATCCTGTCGGCAATCTGGCCAAGCGCCCTGTAATCATAACCCTTGTAGGCGCTGTTGGGTGCATGCAAGGTAAGCGTCAGGCTCAGCCCTGCCTTATGCAATGACTCTGCCAGGAGAGTGGCCATCTTGGTGAAATTGCTTTGTATTTGAAGCAACTCTTCTGCGGTTGCGCTTAACCCCAGCCCCTCTAAGTCGAGGTTGACGCCTGTATAATGCTCTGCCGCTTCTGCAGTAATTTGATCCACCATCTGAGCCACCGCAGTATCATCAGCCAGTAATTTGTCTAGCATACGATCCCAATTAACCTCGTGCACCACCATCTCTGTGCCGAGTTCATATTGTTCTGCTGTCGCTAAGACTGATTCCCAGCCAGCCGGGCGCTGCCAGCCAGTTCGGCTACTAGTTAGCAAATTACCCTCCACGTCTATGGCATACCAGCCCGCCGCCACTTCGTCGACAATATCGGTATTGCCAATGGCGTGGTCCGGAAAAACTTGACCAAAAAGGTCCGTCCAACTGCTCGTCGCGCTATCCCCTAGGGCATAGAAACCGATCACAGCCAGCTCCCTAGGTGAAGATGCTATTGATACTCGGCGCAGTGAGCCATTCCAGGCAACTTTGCAGTTCAAAGCCTCGCTGAAGAAGCGCAGCGGTATTACCGTTCTATTGCCTATAATCTCTGGGGGAACGTCTAAGGTTATTGGTGCCTCGTTACGGTAAGCAACCTTGTTATCGATTTGCATCCAGACCGAGTTCTCGCCATCCTGCGCCGTAATGGTGCGCTTAGCTCCATCCCAGTGCACTACCACGTTCAGTGCGTCGGCTACAGCTCGAAAAGGCACCAAAGTACGATCACCTTTGATCAGTGGCTGCACATCAAACTGAACTGGCAAACCGTCAAGCAATACCTCAATTTCCCCTTTCTCTTGTGCAAAGGCTGTTAGCGCCAGCCCACTAGTCAAGGTAACAACCAGAGCTAGTGCTGCCATAATTCTTTTCATCCGTATCCTCTCCCAACTTGACAAGCATTCTCTACTGCCACATCAATGTTCTACCACCACCATGGTAGCACCTGCAATGGGCGTTGTGTCAAAAATGATTTGCTCGTTGTCTTCCGGAGTCTCTATTCCTGCTTGATTATGGTAAGATTAAGCAAAGCAGTCATCATCCGAGGAGGTTTGAAATGAAGCAGTTAATAGCTCTCTCTCTCGTAGCTACTTTTCTCTTACTTGTCAGTTCAACCGCACTGGCTGCAACCAGAGTACCCCTTGGCTTTGCTGTTGTAGCAGGCGCCGCGGCAACCCAACCCGAGGATGACGGATCTGAGGATACTGTCAGCACTTGGGATAGAACTTGGCCTGTTATACTTGCGGCAGGTAGCTTCTTTCTGTTTAGATACTTAAGAAACAGGCCAACTGATGACGATTAGCCATAAGTCGCCGTAAAAAACAGAGCGCACACTGGCGCTCTGTTTTTGTATTGCGGTGCCTTAATCTGTTGGAGGGGAAAACATTACTATTTCCACACCACGCGTGGCCGGCAGCCAGCGCACCGAAGCCCCTAGACTCTCAGAGACAAAGCGCAAAGGAACTAGAGTTCGGTTGGAAAAGATCTGCGCGGGAACATCGAGCCCCTTGGCTGGATCGGTCTGGCCAATCACTAGATCAACCACTTGGCCGTTAAGCTTAATGCGAACTGTCCGGGTGGACGCATTCCAACTGACCTTAGCACCCATTGCCTCGCTAACGAACCTCACTGGCACCAAGGTACGATTGCCAACTAAGCAGGGTGGCACATCCATGATTCGTTCTACACCATTAACTTGCCCCGCGCGATTGTCAATCGTGAGGTCAATTACGAATGTAGGTGACTCCAACAAGACTAGCGC
>DIPA01000123.1:18693-19208 GCA_002427055.1 Firmicutes bacterium UBA5500
AAAGTGGCGCCTATTTCAGTACCGGCAAGGATGACTTTAAGCAAAGCTAGTTCTTGCTCACTCAACCCTTCGGGCAGCAAGTGCTTGACGGTTATCGCCTGTAGGAGTTCCGATATATCCAGTCCACTTTCTTGCCCCTCTTCCCAATACTGTAGCGTGATCTGGTAGATGCTTACTAGCACGTTAAGGCGACCTTCTCGGGCCGGCAACTGCCACGCTTCTGCTACAGCGTCTAGCTCTTCGCCTGTAAGCTCATCAATGCTAATCTCGAACCAAGCCTTGCCCTTCCGCCATTCGTTAACCTGCTCCAGTAACAGCGCCGCCGGGTCAATGATAAAGGTCATGTTGGGCGCAATTAAGGTGATGGACAAGTTATGCAAGGCCAACTGCTGGGCAACCGCTGTCGAGATAGTCAAGGGGTTCTCACCCAGAGCGGCCAAACTGACGCTGGCCTGGCCGGTAGTAAGCAGTGAGCGATCCAGCAAGCGATCAGCAGCCGTAGTGGTTAAGGCGGT
>DIPA01000123.1:19314-21337 GCA_002427055.1 Firmicutes bacterium UBA5500
GTAATTACCGACGTTGGCTGGGGCTGTGTTGGCACGTCCGGTATAGGATCTACAGGCCCTGGCACATATGGGGCGTCTTTAGCCTTAATAGTGATAGTGAAGGTCTTGGTCTGACTGGTACCACCCTCCTTGCTGACGGTGGCAGTCAAAGTTACAGTCCGATTGCCCTGACTGTGCTCCGGACGCGTGACCGCTCCCGTGGCTGTGTTGATATGACCAGTTGGATCAGCCGTCCAGGCTATGGTTGTGCCGTTCGCCCCTGCCGCAGGTAGGTTCAGACTAGACGTTACCTGATTCAGCGCGGTGTTAGCACCGCGGATCACATCATCGGTAAGAGCTGCAGCATCCCGCACGATTGCCTCATCGGCTGACAGGGTAGGCATCGCCTTAACCACGAGATTGAAGACCACCGTATCACTGACGTCACCTTTACTGACGGTGGCGGTCAATGTGACTGAAACATCTTCGGAGCCGCTATCCGGTCGAGTAACAGTCCCGTGCAGTGTATCAACATGACCAGTAGGATCAGCCGTCCAGGTAATGGTAGTCCATCTTGGCCCTGATACCGGCAGGAACAGATCACTCGTTACAGCGTCCTGCGCCTCATTTTCGAGGTCAATCAAATCCCAGGTCAGAAGAGCCTTATCTGCCGCCACCGCTTCAGCATCTGACCGTTCCTGAGATATGACCGTCAGGTTAAAGGCCTTCTTATCACTGGCCTCCCCCTTACTGATGAAGGCGGTCAAGATTACATCCTTGTTCCCCGTTTCTGCATCCGGTCGGATAACGGTCCCATCAAGCAGAACGTAGCCGGCAGGAGTAACACTCCAGGTAATGGTTGTTCCCTGCTCGCCCATGATAGGCAGGGTCAGATTGTGTAGAATTTGATTTTCTGCCAGGTTCTCACCCTTAATTACATCCCAGGTGAGGGCAGCTTTAGCAGCCGCCACTGCCTGTGCATCCAGATTAGGTCCCGGGCCGAAGCCTGTGGACTGGAGGATTAGGCCCCAGTTGCCCACGATTACGAAGTTGCTGGGGCCAGCTACAACGCCACTCAGAACCCGTACCTGGGTATTGATATCGTTAGGGAATTCCTGTTTCGTCCAATTGGCACCGTTGTCTAGTGAAACGATGATGCTGCCATTTTGACCCACGGCTATCAAGCGCCCGTCTTTTTCTGCCAGCGAATAGATGTAGCTTGAGACACCATGGGGTACGCGATTCCAGGTCGCCCCTGCGTCGTCTGAGTATTGGGCATAGCTCGGACCAGTGGCAACAAATCTACGGAGGCCGTTGAGGTAGATGATATCTTGTGCGTAGTTATCGCTAAGATTAGATGCTTGCCAAGTCATTCCCCCATCGTTAGAGCGGTAAACCTGCTTATACTCGCCTAGAGCTACGAACCAGCCACCGCCATAAGTTATGGCATTGAATCGCGTACTCGTGCCCAGGCTGACAGCTGTCCAGGTGACTCCGTTATCGCCTGATGAGAACATGGTGCCATTGACGCCTACGGCGATATACTTTCCGGCTCCATAGGCCACATCAAGCAAGCCATTGCTCGTTTCCTCCGATTTGCGCACTGTCCACACAGTCCCATCGGGTGAGGTTAGAATAGTCTGCTTGGAACCGACGGCAACAAATTGATTGCCTAGATAGCGGACCTTTTCCATAGCATTCGTCGTTCCCGAGTTCTGTGCTTGCCAGTTGATTCCATCGGGAGAGGTAACAATGGTGCCTAATTCACCGATGGCCACAAAGCAGGAGTTACCCCAGGCAACGGACTTAAGCTGTTTGGTTACTCCTTGCGTGACATGGGACCAGTCGTTAAGGTTTGTGGATATGCTGATGTCACCCCAGCCACCCACTACAATGAACTTGCCATTGGCAAAGGCACCCCCATTGACGACGTGATTTCTGAGATCTGCAGGGGTAAGAAATGTCCAATTGAATGCATCGCTTGATGTTGCTGCATTTCCATATCCTAAGGCGACAAATCTGGTGCCGTCGTGCATGATAGACT
>DIPA01000123.1:21596-27393 GCA_002427055.1 Firmicutes bacterium UBA5500
TCGACCAGAAGGCATACGTGTTTTCTCCATTCTTCATACCGATGGCAACGAGCTTGTCATTAGCATAAACTACGTCTTCTAGATGTCTTTGAGGGTTTAACTGCTGTACTGTCCAGCTATAGCCGTTTGTCGAGGTGGCTACTACCCCATCTCGACCGACGGCCACAAAAGTACCGTCAGCATAAGTGATGCTGGTCAGGTTCTGACTATAGTCTAGCTGGAACAGTTCATAATTGTGTAGGCTATACAAGTCACGCCAAACTATAATCTTGCCACCATCTGCAACGGCTACCAGCAGATTCTTAGCGTAGACTAAGTCGCTAAGGCGGGCATCTTGAATCATTAGCTCGTGAGACCAAGTGACACCCGCAGGATCAGAACTCAGCAAGAGGCTGCGGGTGGTGCCATCGTTGGCTACTGCATAATAAAGCGCCATGCCCTTTGTCAGGCCGGTTAAGTTGAAGGTAGTATGGGTGTTGCGTTTCTCCCAAGTCTCCCCATCGGAGGAGTAGGCCAGAGCACCATGGCTACCAAGTGCGCGGAAGCCTGCTGTTCCAGGCTGCTGCGTTGCTGGGGCATACACCACCTTTTGCAGACTGTTGACGGTGGGTAGCGGACTGCGCTGATTCCAGAACGGAGTGTCAGGCGGGGCAGCCAACGGTGTCCGTAACTTCAGCTGCTTAGGCAGCGTCATGATACCGTTGACATCCTCCAGGATTACGTAAACATAGTATTCGCTGTCCGACTCCAGGTACTTCAGCTGAAGTGTGCATACAACATCATCTATTGTTCCACTGTTGCTAAACCCCTCGGGCAAGGCAGTGCCGGACCGGTCTTTACCCTCCTTAATCTGCTGGCTGCTGGGAGCATATTCATCCTGTGTAACGACGCAATAGGCCGTAGCAAAATAGGGCGAGTGCGCGTACACATCTACCCAGACGCCACCAAAACCTTCGCGAATGTTGCCCAGCACTGGGTAGTTGGGCGACCAAATTGCTTTCGTGGCGAAATTCCATTGCGTTGCGCCGCCATAGGAAGCGGACAGGTTATTAGCTGCATCTTTGAAGGCTGCGCTATCAATTATCACGTTATAGGACTTTTCATAGGTCAGGGTCTGCTCAGGCAGTGTCACGGTGATGGTGTTGGTGCCCTGACCAGTCACCGCTTCCGAACCAACGTCAATGGTCGCGATAGTAGGTGTAGAGACACCGTCCACTCTGTTGATTTTGATCTGCTTGCCAGCCACTCCCNNGTGCCCTGGCCAGTCACAGCCTCTGAACCGACGTCAATGGTCGCGACAGTAGGCGTATAGACACCGTCCACTCTGTTGATCTTGATCTTCTTACCATCTACGCTCCAAACCGGCTCATCAAAGGTGATGGTGAGCGTAGAGGTAGTAACCTCAATCATATCTTCCTGATGCGCAGGGGAATGGGCTATGATCTGCGGTGCCGTTATATCGCTAGCTGCACTAGTCGTAACTTCTAGCTTAACGGGCGCAGCCTGCAGATTACCCGAATTATCTTCTGCTACCACATAAACGTCATAATCGGTTTCAGCTGTCAATTCGGTGATAGCGCAAGAGCATTCGGTACCTGTGGTCATTGCAGCACTGCCATGCTTGATAGCACCGGTTCCGTTTTCCACTTCTGCGCTTGTTGGTTCAGTGGAATTCTTGGCTAAGACTGCATAGTAGAGACTCCCTGCCTCGTCCGTTTTACCTACTAGCGTAAACCCTGTTTCGGTAATAGCTGTTGCTGTGGGATAACCAGCAGCCCAAACTGGCGGGGAGGTGTCAGGGGCGTTTTCAATGGTAAAGTCCCAGCCGTCAGCGGGCGCAATTCCAGGGAATTCGTTGCCACTTGCATCCTGAAAGGCGCCATGGTCTATGGTTATATAGTAGGATATTTCATAGTCGAATAGGCCTTCACCGAGATTCACAGTGACCTGTGCCCCTTCAACCGTTGTCTGAACAGCTTCTATGGCCATCACTAACGACGAGTCCACCTTTTTGTATACATTGATGTATTTCTCCACCTGCTTAACGACGGGCTCGTCAAATGTTAAGGTCAGGACAGTCAACGCCTTGGGCACGTCTGTGGCTTCAGGTGCCGGGCTGCGACCTATAAGCACAGGTGGCGTAGCATCCGCATGCCGTACAACTGCCACAATGCAGGGTGGCGTATGCTCTGTCGCATACTGGGAGCTTAAGGTTAGAGCACTATTATTGCTGGTTACAGTGGAGAAGTTACCCAAAGGCGGGTTCGAACAACTAATTATGGGCAACTTGCTGTTATCATTGGGGACATAACCGCCGAACAGTTCCACGTGCAAACTGCTACCCTCGTTCAACGTCATGGACCCAGTTGTGCTGGCAGCAGCATAAGTGTTGACAGGCCCAATTTTACATTTTAGCGTACCGCTAAGAATCAGGTTACGTTCGGATGACTTGGAGGCGTTACCCTGAAGAGTTAGTGTCGCGCCGCTAGGGATAGTCAGATCCCCAGCGCCCTCAATGTCCCCACCGCCCCACTCTGACTTGTCAAGAAGGGTGATATTACCGCTCCCTTTAACAGTTCCACTGTGAAGCTTCAGCAGGCAAGAGGTATCGCCGTTAAGAATGGCTGTTCCCCCTGTAATTGAGACTAACCCAAGGACTCTCGCCGTGTCGTCCTCCAGTGCCGCCCAGGTTGCTGTAGCATTGCTGTTTACATAGGTATTTCTGACGTTATAGGACTTACTGAATGTGACCGTTGCGCTATTTGACGCTGTAAAATAAGCACAGTTAGTGAGATCATCAATATCGCCATTGACGTTAAAAGCACATGCGCCGGAAAACTCCACCATTCGGCCACCCGTTATTTTGATGGTGGCGAAACTGAAATCGCTATAGCTATTAGTGAATGTGAGTTTCTTGCCATAATCTACGTCAACGCTCACCGCGCCCCTGTTGCTAACTGGGCGAGACATCACCTTGTCACCACCAGTTACTTGTAGCGTACCATTGGACTGGATTAGCACGAATCCATTACCATCAAAGGTGCCACCGCTCCAGGTCGTAGAGCCGGCCTCGATGCTAACGGTGCCGTCTCCGGAGATTCCGCCAGCAATCAGTTCAGAGCCATTGGCCAACTCAATAGCAGCTCCGCTTAGGACGGTAAGGTTTCCCTGATTCTGCAAACAGACGTTGACAGTTCCAGAAGCGATGTTTACCAACTTACCAGGGGGTATCACCGCCGTATGACCGGAGCCTGGGACAACCTCTGTATCCCAGTTGCCTCCGGTATCCCAATTGTTGTCAATAGCCCCAGTCCACTGATGAACGTTCGATTCTGCCTTTACCCCTGGGGGGAAAGAACCAAGCAGGGTGACGAGCAACAGCGTTAGTACTGCGAACAGAGCCAAGATGCGGCACTGTCCTGTTCTTTTGCCTAATAGCATTTATATGACCTCCTTTCTTTCTCATCAATTTAGACTACTCCGAAGGAGTCAGCTTAGGCTTTAGATAAATTGACCTATAATTGATTTATTTTGCTAATTTTTTATTTTCTAACCCCAAGCCCCATTGCATAAGTTTGTGTTAACCCAATATAATGAAATTAATGGAGTTGGATTCTACGGGGGAGAGGATGGCGTTGTTAAAACGATTGCTCAACAACGGATTCCCAGATATCGAAGTAGTTCATGCCGCCCCTGCATTCATGAGTAATCAGGTGCTTGTTTTTCGGGCAGAGGCGACTATTGCCATACCAACGCGGTTAGATGAATTCTATGAAATAGTATTGGGGGGGCCCGATGGCTTTCCTGTTCTAGTTGAGTCCTCTGAGCCAGTCTTACTCGAGAATGGTTGCATCTTGCCTATTAATCCTGGGCAACTACATATGGCGGCTGATAACCGTCCTGTCCGCGAGTACTTGCCAATGTTCGTCAACAGGAACTTCTTATCTGAACTGACTTATCAGGCTTGGGGGGAGGAGCACATCTCCTTTGCCAATCAAAACCATCCGGTTTCTGAAGGTACCCGTTGGTTAGCTCACGAGTTCATGGAGCAAGCGGCGGACTCTAACACAAGCCTCAGCCTCCGGTTAAAATGCCTCAACTATGAACTGGCCTTCAGCCTGCTGCGCAGCCTGGCGCCATCCGATCCAGACAAATTTGCCTCCCTTGAGGGAAAAATCGTGCGCAAAGTTGAAGCGTACCTGAGAGAGAGCTATCCCGACCAGATTTCGTTAGAGGAACTAGCTAACCTGGTAAATTACAGCCCCTATCACCTGATTAGGCTTTTTAAACAGACTACTGGGCAGACCCCCATGGTCTATCTGTTGCATGTAAGAATTGAGCAAGCTATAAAGCTATTGCGAGTGAACACACTTACAATTTCCGAGATATGCGAGCTCTGCGGTTTCGGCAGCCTCAGTCACTTCTCCAGCACCTTCAAGCGAGTAACTGGTTACTCGCCCTCGGCATATAGAAAACTTCTGTAACAAAAGAGTCTCTTCTTATGATTATCGTACTAAGCAAAAATCCAGCCTAGCTCCACTGAGCTTGGCTGGATTTATTGTGCTGAAGCCTATCGCGAAGTCAACTTGCAGCGTGCTTAACCAGGGAGCAGAGCCCCCCTGCCCCTCCTTATTCGTCCGCGATTACAGTTTCCTCCCCACGTACATCAAGTGCTCCGAATAGCTTAGTAAATCTTCCCGCTCACACACCTGTTCAGCCACATCCAACCATTTATCGATTACCTCTTCTGGCTGGGCTTTGATATTCTCCTCGCAGGGGGCCAGAATGCTTTCTTGTCCAAAATAATGCAGCTTCTGCAGAGGAAATTGGGCCATAAATGGCAGCACATCTTTGTGGCGGACAAAATAGGCCTTGGTAAAACCATCGCCGGCGAACGGCAGGTCATCAACAAAGAGTTGCACCGGAGTTGCCATCGCTGGTTCTATGAGCATTTGTGGCTCATATTTCATGGCATAGATAACGCCGGCATAAGAAGAGATGAATGACACAAATGTAGTGCCACCCTGCTTTAATAACCCCAGGCAGGCTTCAATTGTCTTAACTCGGTCCGCCTCTTCCAACAGATGATACAAGGGCCCCATGAGCAAAATGTGGTCAAACTCCCCGTCTACGATAGCGTCAACTTCCCTTGCATCCCCCACATAAGTTGTAAAACTAACACCATGCTCGCTGGCCTTCTGCTTGGCGAACTTAATGTTCCCAGCAGCAAGGTCAAGCAGTGTTACATCGCACCCCTTCTCTGTCAAGTAGAGTGCGTACCGTCCCGGGCCGCCCCCGACATCAAGCACCTTGTCTCCCGGCTTGATATAACGATTGAGATAGCGGCGAGTCAGCACATACTCAAATGGGTGCCTCTGCCGGCATTTGATATACTGGAGCTAATAGATTTTGGGAAAGTGGCCCTTTGAGATGATGGAACGAAACTACATCAGCGGCGTTCGGCTAAAATCGCCAGTAGATGAGGGCTCCTATCTGCATGGCTTACCAGTGGTACGTCATCTGGCACACGTCCATCAGCTTGTCGGACAGAACTCTCAGTTTATCATTGCCACCCACTCCCCCATCCTAATAACCTATCCCGGCGCGGAGGTATTGGAGTATGTCCTCTTATACCCTAAGGATAAGGCCTTTGTGCATACTATGACTGCCATACTTCGGGAGGGATAATCATGCGCTTATTCATCGCCATCAACTTTAATGAAGAAACCAAACAGAACATTATCGCAGTGCAGCGGCGTCTGCGGGAATGGGGACGAGGCAACTTCTCCCACCCGGA
>DIPA01000123.1:27453-27902 GCA_002427055.1 Firmicutes bacterium UBA5500
GGGGACGGGGCAACTTCTCCCGCCCGGAGAACCTGCACTTGACCATTGCCTTTCTGGGGGAAATCGCCCCCGAGCGGGTGCCAGCGATTCGCAGCGTGATGGATCAGATTACTGTTCCTTCCCTGCGCCTCGTCTTCAATCATGTGGGGGATTTTCGGCAAGACGGCGGCGATATCTGGTGGATCAGCCTTGAGCCCGACCAAGCATTACTGGCCCTGCAAAAGGAACTACACCACAACTTACAGACGCAGGCTTTCGCTTGGACAATCGTCGCTTTTCACCGCACATTACGCTGGCGCGGCAGGTAGTACTGGGCAAAAGGCCCGATGAGAGCAAGCTATTGGGGGCACCCTTTGCCACCAGTGTCGACACTGTCAGCCTCATGCTGTCGGAACGAATAAATGGCAAGCTGATCTACACCGAGCAGCATGCTGTGCCTAACAGGTAAA
>DIPA01000088.1:0-493 GCA_002427055.1 Firmicutes bacterium UBA5500
GCCATTCCGCCACTTCGGCAAATTGCTTGCTCAATTATTATAAGACGCGTTGCTTGCGATGTCAAGAAGCTGTGTTTGTGAAAAATAGTCTACAGGCGGAGAATAACTGGCTGCGGCAAACGGGAAGCTAGTCTCAGAAGATTTATGTAGGAGGTGTATAGCTTGACAATTGCCAGCAAATTCGCCGCCACTGTGGCCAGCGCGGAAAGTGTGGCTGCCGATCTTAAGTCTTTTGCTTTAGAAACTCAGGATCAGCAAGCCAAGCAAATGTTTCAGCAACTATCTCAAACAATGGACAATACCGTTAGTCAGTTGCGCAACCGCTTAAACTACATCATGCAGGAAGAGCCTCAATACGCAAGCGAAATTCAACCTACGTACGGTAGTCCTTTAGTTACAACGCAGAGCAACGTGGTGCAGGGCACCCAGACCCCATCGCCACCCAAGAAACCGTCACTTTAGAAGTGAATCAGGAATGCCCCCGCTTTGGGGG